>JACRDO010000086.1 GCA_016212885.1 Elusimicrobiota bacterium
GGGGAAATGCGGGTGTCCTAAAGATAAAGGCTTGGTTCTAAAAAATGATCGCTGCGAGTGCCCCGGGAACCAGATCAAGGGGAAAGACTGGAAGTGCGGCTGCGGTACTCATGGTCTGATTCTGAACTCCGCCGGGATGTGTGTTTGCCCGAAAGGCCAGGTTCCGGTGAAACCACCCTGGTGGAATATTCTTGGCTCAGAGACATGCATGCCTGGTTGCGCAGGCACTGCGTACGACCTGAAGAAGGACTGCTGCGATAAGCTCGGGAATTTCCATCAAGGGGAAGCGCCGACTTGGTGGGGGTTGAGTTGCAGCAAGGAAGCGTGGCAACAGAAGAAGGACGAAGCTGCGATAAAGTCGTGGGAAAATAAAACGAAAGGAAAGGACGTTGAGTCTGTAACGAAATGCGATGGCAATGGCGGATTTCAAATCGATTATGGATTATGGCAGGATGTGCCTTGCGGCATGAAGGATTGCGTGACGCTGCATGAAAAATATCACATTGGCGATTTCAAAAATTTCTACCCGAATGCTTGCAAGAAAGGGCAGCATGCGGGGGAATCGCCCATAGTTCCGACTGCTGATATTCCTAAATTTGAGCAACAAACAGAATGTGCTGCTCATTTGAGGGTATCGGCCCCCTGCCTGGATCAGAAAGCTTCCCAAGCTCCATCTAACGCTTGCAAGAGTTTTTTGAAGCAACAGAGGATAGACGACATCGATGAAACTCTTAAAATACATCATTGCAGAGATTTGGGCTATTAACGCCGAATTGCGCGTTAGTCACCTGCAAATTCTCTTTCTTTTCTTCGTATTAGGTCTATGCGGTTGCGGGCATTCCGAAGCCAGTGGGTGTCGCAGACTGAAAAACAATGATCGAGCCCTTATTGTTATTGCAACAAAACGCTTGGCGCAGACAAGAAACCCAAAGCTCTACAAAGTCTTGGAGATTTCTGAAGACGAAAAAGTTTGGCGCGTCTGTTATCGTCCAATAGAACGAGAAGGATTTGGGTCGATTGGGATAGTGGCCATCAAGATTGACAAGGAGACATGCCAAGCAGGATTCATCCCTCAGATTTAGGGGGTTTCAGTAACTGCTCAGGCCCCTCGGGCCTGATCTTTCCGCCGGACTAAAGCCCCTCCCCTCCCGACTTTGACAGTTGCGATTTCAGATCCGCCGGGAAAATAAGCGGAATTTGGAAATCCGGAAAAAACCGTGTCACCACACCTCCGCCCGCCTAGGCGACCCCTGCAGGGGCAGAATCTGTAGCTTTTGTCTCACTAATCTGCCCAACCACGTCCCCCAAGTCTTGGGTGGAATGCGATAGGAAAGGCGGATTTCAACCAAATATGGGGACATATGCCGACGCGCCTTGCGGTGTAAATGAATGTGTCCGCGCCCACGAGAACTCCCACTGAGCCTATAATCCCATTGACTATGGTTATCCTTGGTGGATCTTCTGGTAAGCTGAGCTTACGCAGCTTATGGATTCCCGTTCTTGGGCTTGCGATAGGCCTGTCCGGCTACATGCATCGCAATCCCAATGGATGCCGCAAATTGAAAAAGACGGATCCCGCGCGACAGAGCCTGAGTTCGTACAGTTACAGAGTTGAAAAAATATCAGGAAATCAGGGATATTGGTGGGTCATTTATGCCTCAAAAGATAGACTGGTGCGCTCTGGATATGCCCGGGGGGATCGAAATTGATCGGGATACCTGCAAAGCCAAACTGATGACCCACTTTGATTCATTGCACTATGATCCCAAATGTGGCAATGGCTATCCTTGGTTCTCCTGGATCTTTTGCCAATAGCGTTGGAGATTGAAGTGGCCACGATGACTTTGATGTCGTAGAGAACAGAACGGCATCCCTCTCAGACGAACCCGGCCGGGACGAACCATGGCATTCCGGGGTGGGGATCAAGATCGACAGAGATACCTGCGAGGGCTACTTCATACCCAGCATGTAAAGCCGATGTTGTATCTCGGCGAATCCCTTCTGGGGCCGCACCTCCATCCGGCGGGGCTTAAGCCGCCGAGCCGCGCGCAGCGCGGCGAGCGCTCTTTTGGAAACATTCTTTCGAGATCGGGAAACCTGTCACCCTTCAGCATCCGTTTCACAGATATACAAACGCCGGACTTCGTCCGGCGGGGCTAGTGATAGAAATCCCGCGCCCAGGCGTGCTTGCGGAGCTCCGAGAGGAGCTCCTTGTCGAAATAGCGCCCGTCCGCGGCTCTCACATTGGCTTCGACGTGCGCGCTCTGGCGCATGCCCGGTATCACGCAGGAGACCTCCGGGAAGCTCAGGCAGAATTTGATCGCCGCTTCCGGGAGAGCCGCCCATCGGGAAGCCAAAGAGGCTTTCAAGGCCTCGGCCCGGCGGCAGGTCTCGGCCAGCCGCTCGCCCCCGAAATAATAGCTCCTGAAATCCTCCGGCTCGAAGCGCGTCTGAGGCGTCAGGCCCGAGAGCCCCCCCTCGTCGAAGGGGCAGCGGACGATGACGCCGACGCCGCGCTCGGCGCAGAGCGGCAGCAGCCGCTCTGCCGCGCCTTGCTCGAAGAGATTGAGGACGACCTGGACCGTGTCGAAGACGCCGGAGAGCGCGGCCGCGAAGGCCGAGCCGGGCTCGCCGGAATTGACCGAGATGCCCAGGTACCGGATCTTCCCCTGCGCCTTGAGGCGCTCCAGAGCGCCCAGGCTCTGGGGCCAGAACGGGTCTTTGAGCCACGCGTCGGTCCAAACATGGAGCTGCTGCAGGCTCAGACAGTCGGCCCTCAGGTTGCGAAGAGAGCGTTCGGTGCACGCCTCGATCCATTCCGGCGGGAACGCGCCTTCCAGGCGCCCATGGGGATGGGCCGGCCACTCCATGTTCTTCGGGGGGATCTTCGTCGCAAGGAGGATGCGGCCCTGCGGCTCCGCGGCCCCCGCGAGGCCCGCTTCGCGCAGGGCCTGGGAGATGAGCCTCTCGCTGTGGCCGTGTCCGTAGACGTAAGCCGTATCGAAGAAATTGACCCCGAGGTCTAAGGCCTTGCGCAGTGCGCGCAGGGACTCCGCGTCGTCGGTGCGGCCCCACATCGCACGGCTGATGCCCCAGGCCCCGAAGCCGATCTCCGAGACTTTCAAGCCGGTGCGGCCCAGCGGCCGGCTGGCGAGCGCGGCGGAAGGATTCACTGGCTGACTTTGACGATGAGCCGGATGTCGGAAAGGATGCCCGCCACGGCCTCGCACCTTTCGAGATGTCCGCGGTAGACGATGGCCGAGCCCTTGCTGTGGACCTCCCATGAGAACCGGCGCGCGCACGAGAGGGAGCAATGGATGGCTTTGATCAGCTGTCTTTCGACTTCGTCAAAAGTATGGCAGTCGCAATTGAACAGCACGACGCGCCACTGATACCCGGACTGGGATGTATCCTGGGTCTCCTGGGATTCAAGGGTGCGGCCCTGTGGACACATACGCTGTTTTTAGCCCTTATATTATATATGCGAATGGGACCCTTGACAAATTAGATATTGGGGCGAATACTTATCATAGCGGAGTGTGCGTATGTGGCCATGCCCCAAAGAATTCTTAGGGAGGCATTATGAAATTTTCTATCCGAAGAATCGCTCCAGACCGTGAGGCCGTTTGGATCGTCGCGCTGTTGTCGCTGGCATTGCTTCTCGCGGCGCCCGCGGCTCTGATCGCGGGCCCGTTCGGTGGAGGCGGCAAAGACCACGGTTCAGGGCAGAGCGGCGGCGGCCACGGTTCGGTGCAAAGCAGCGGCGACCACGGCATGTCCGGCGGCGATACCCACCAGCAGTTCGGCGGAGGCGGCGGCCATTCCCAGGGCGGCGCCAAGGATCTTTACAATCAAGGAAAACAGGCTTGCTCGGGCGGGCCTTTGGGCGGCGTCGGGTGCGGCATCATGAACGTGCTGACCGGCGGCAAAACCGCCGACAAAGTGAACGATTACAAAGACCAGCATGGGGGCGGACTGCTCTTCGGGGGCGACGGACACCATGGCGGCGGACACCACGGCGGCTCGAATCAGCCGCAACCAAATTTCCCCGGCGTGGATATGGGGGTCAATGACGGGAACCACCATGGCGACAGCCACGACGGGGACCACCATGGCGACAGCCACACGCAATCTTCCGGACTTGACTATACGTCTTGGGGCCAAACTCAGAACGTGACTCAGGGAGAAAACAAGGGCAAAAACGAAAAAGAATCCGATGACGACGGCAAAGTCGCGGAGACCCAATCCGTAGACCCGGCCGCCACCAAGACCCCTGCCGCAAAGAAACAGGACCCCAACAAGAAGGCGAACGAGATAGCCGCCCCCGGGATCGACGGCAGCCATTCGGTCGACGAGATGGAGAGAGAGAGAGAACTCATGCGCCTGAGGGGCTTGAAGAAGAATTTCCACATGAAAAAGGTGGAAGGGGAGGCGAGTTCGGAAGTGGGCGGGACAAGCCTGCCGATTCCCGCTCCGAACAAGGCCGACACCCCGGACAGCGGGCCTGCGTACCACGAGGGCATGGTCCAGGTTCCCGGCATGGGGAACCCTGGGGCTTCCGGCTCGCAGCAATTCTCCGTCGCCGAAGGCTACTTGAGGGACGCCTCGGAAAAGAACATGATGAGCGACTTCCAAGGATCCCTCCGATCCGCCAAGGAAGTCATCGCCAGGGACAAAAGCAACTGGAAGGCCCACAACTTCATGGCGGTCGCTTATAACCGCCTCGCCGACGGCAAAGGCCTCTCCCGCGAGCAGCGGATGGCCAACTACCAGCAGGCGGAATGGTCCGCGCTGGAGGCCTTGCGCTGCAAGCTCGACTACGCCCCCGCGTACGAATCGCTCGCATGGGCGCAGCTGAAGCTCGGCAAGTACAAGGACGCAGTCGCGAGCGCCTCGAACGCCATCAAATATAATCCCAAGAGCGCGATAGGATACGCGGTCCGAGCCTATGCCAACGAGATGCTGGGCCGGCGCGACGACATGCTGGCGGACATCGAGGCGGCCGCGAGACTGAACCCCGTGCTCTTCGACGAGGCTTTGAGGAAGGCCAAGCGCGGGGAGAGGATCTACGATCCCAACGAAGACAGCTGGCAGCTTCTGCAGTCCGTGGCCAAGGGCCGGATGGGCGCCCTCCCGTGGCCGGTCGCCGCGGGCCTGCTGGCCGGCCTCGCGGCCCTGGCTTTGTGCGGCGCCCTGGCATGGAAGAAGTTCTCTCCGCAGCTGCGGCCGAAGTCCGAGCGGATGAAAGCCGAGCTCTCGTCGGCCGTCCTGCAGAAGGACGCCGCCGCGGAGGAGGCGGCCGGCCGTCTCGCCGGCAAGTACCAGCTCGCCCGCATCATCGGCAAGGGCGGTATGGGAGAGGTCTGGGAAGCGAAGGACATTTCGCTTGATCGCATCGTCGCCGTCAAGAAAATGGTGATCGCCGGGAATTTCGAGGCCAAGGCGCGCGAGATGTACCTCAAGGAGGCCCGCACCCTCGCCGCTTTGCACCATCCGAACATTGTGGACATCTACGAGGTCATCGACCTCCCCTCGGGGCTCTACCTCGTTTTCGAGCTGCTCGCCGGCAAAACGGTCCAGCAGATCCTGGCGGAGTCCAAGCGCATCCGGCTCGCGCAGGCCAAGGAGATACTCAAGCCGGTCTGCGATGCGCTGGAGTTCGCCCACGCGTCCTCCGTCGTGCACCGCGACCTAAAGCCCTCGAACATCATGGTGACGGAGCAGGGCTACATCAAAGTCATGGACTTCGGCATAGCCCGCCGCATCCAGGACGGCGGGCCGCAGGGGCCGGTCCCAGCCGGCGCCCTGCTGTCCATCAATCCAGCGCCCGGAGGCAACGGGGGCTCGGCCCCGGCCTTCCTCACCTCCTTCGCCCGGACCCAGACCATCGCCGGGACCCCGGCCTACATGGCGCCCGAAGCCGAGTCCGGACTCGTGACGCCGACTCTGGACGTCTACGCCCTCGGCGTCTGCCTCTACGAGATGCTGACCGGCGAGCTGCCGTTCAGCCAGCACGAGGTCGCCCGGAAGATGGAGCGTGCGTACGTCAAGGCGAGCGCGCGCGTTCCCGGGGTCCCAAGGCAAATCGACGCCCTCATCGACAGCGCCCTCGACCCGGACATCGCGACGCGGATGAAGACCGCGAAGGAGTTCCAGCAGGCTTTGGAGGCGGTCCCTGTCCAGGCCTGAAGCCATGAACCGCAGGGCCGCCCGGGCCGCGCTTGTCACCGCGGCCCTGGCTTTTCCCGCTTGCTCCCTGTGGGCGCGGCATCACCCTAAGGACAAGCCCCCGGACCCGACTACCACGGAAGTGATAGCGGCGAAAGGGCAGGCTGTGGACGCCCGCGCTCACCTGGAGCAAGCGCGGGATTCGGAGAGAGAGGCCTCCGAGCAGATGCTGCAGGCCGCCCAGACGCAGGTCATCGCGACGGATATCGCGGCCGTCAACGGCTACATGCTCCGCATACAGGAAGCAAAGAAAGCCTTCCAGGACAGCACGGTCCAGAGGACCGCGGCTGAGCAGAAATGCCTGCAGGCGGGCTTGACTTATGTTCAAGCCGAGAACAGCTACGCCAAGGAGTACTCGGGCGGGCATTACGACGAGGCCGAATTCAGATTCTGGAATTCCTATCTGCAGTCCTACGAGCAGAGGCCCTCCGCGCGGCGCGACCAGCCGCAGAAGAGCGCCGCGAACGCCGGCGGCGGCGCGCAGACCAACGCTCTCCCCCAGGTCCAGACCTCCGAGGAGATCCCGGAAGCGGGGAAAGCCGGATACGGCGCCTCTCAGGAGCCGGGAGCGGCGTTCGGCCATCCTCTGGAGGGAGCTCAAGGGGATTTTCGCCAATCCGCCTTAAAACCGGGTTCCGGCGATCCATCCGCGCAAGCGCTGAGCAAGGGGATACTGCTCTCCCCCCCGCCGCTGAGCCGACGCGAGCGAATGACGCTCCAGACCTTGAACTCAATCCTCGCGAAGCTGGAAAACGGGGACCACGAAGGAGCCCTCAGGGAGGCCGAGAAGGCGGTCCTCCAGAACCCGGAGGATCCCTCGGCTTTGACGAGAAAGGCGGAGATCCTCTACAGGATGGGCCGCTATGCGGACGCTGAAAAGGCGGCGCAGGAGGCCGTCCGCCTCAACCCGGACCAGGCGGACGCCTACCGGCATCTGATCAAGTCCCAGTTGAAGCAGGGAAAATACTCTGAAGCGGTGCAGAGCGTCACCGGCGCCCTCCTCCGCAACCCCGCCAATGCGGAGGCCATGTACCTGCGGGCCTTCGCCTACTCGAAGCTCGGCAAGAAGGACGCCATGCTCTTGGACCTCAAGGAGGCGGCCAGGCTGGTCCCTGAGAAGTACGGCGCTCAATACGAGGCGGCGATGGCGGGCAAGGAGCCTTTCGGAGATGATATCGACGACAGCCGGCAGCTCCAGGAGTCGATCGCCGGCGCCCGCGGGCGGCGCGGCCCGCTGACCCTGTTCGGAATGATCCTGCTCGCGCTGGCCCTGGCCGCGGGGATCGGCGTCGCGCTCCGCCAGGGAAAACGGACAAAGCCGAAAGCCGACGAGTTCACGCGCACCCTTGCGGCCGCGGCCGAGATGAGCGCGCTCGCAGCGGAGAGCCGCAAGGAGAAATGCCAGATCCTCGCGGAGAGGTACGAGATGCTCAGGATCATCGGCAAGGGCGGCATGGGCCAAGTCTGGGAGGGGCGGGACAAGGTCTTAGACCGCCGGGTGGCCATCAAGCGGCTGCCGCCGGAGATGGCGGCCGACGCCCAAGCCCGCGCTCGCGCCATCCAGGAGGCCCATACCCTCGGCAGGCTCCAGCATCCGAATATCGTCAAGATTTACGAGGTTCTCGACCTCCCCTCGGGGCTCTATCTTGTCTTCGAGCTGGTGACCGGCAAGACCCTCCAGCAGATCATAGCCGAGTCCAAGCGCCTGACTCCCAAGCAGGCCTGGAAGGTCCTGCACCCTGTATGCGAAGCGCTGGAGTTCGCGCACGGCCGCGGAATCGTCCACCGCGATATGAAGCCCTCCAACATCATGATCACCGCCCAGGGCTTCGTCAAAGTGATGGATTTCGGCATTGCCCGCCAAGTCGGCACAGCCGCCGCGGCGCCCAAGGAGACGCCGGCCGAGACAACGGTCGAGGGACCTCCGGCGACGCCGCCCCCTTCGGCGAGCGGAGAACAGCCTCGCCTCCCGGGGACGGCGTTCCCAGAGACGCCGTCGGAAGTCGCAGCGGCCATGGGAGAGCGGGCGTCCACCGCCACGCCTGAGCCCGAGGAGGCGCCGCCCTCGAAGCCTGAGGACGAGGCTCTGCTCTTCGGCCTGCCCATGGCGCGCACCCGCACGATCCAGGGGACCCCGAGATACATGGCTCCGGAATCGGAAGAAGGCTTGGTCTCCCCGGAGAGCGACGTCTTCTCCCTCGGGGTGTGCCTCTACGAGATGCTGACCGGGATCCCCCCCTTCAGGTCCAACTCCGCCATCGAGAAGATGGAGAAATCCTATCAGAGGCCGGTCGCTCTGCTTCCAGGCCTCCCCCCCATCGCCGACGAAATCGTCTGCAAAGCCCTCGAGCCGCGTCTGGATTCCAGGCTCAGGCTGAGGGAGTTCAAAGTCCTTCTCGAGCGCCTAGCCAAGGACTCACTTCAGAAAGCCGGCAAGCCTGCCGCGTAGGACCTTGGACCTAGCCGCATTTGGGCCCAATGCTTCATGCGAGGGGGCCTTTTGGACCCTATAATTTGCCCGATGGGCCCAATCCGGCCCGGCCCCATCGGTGGAACTGCGCAGCGGAGGTGGTGGAATGTCCCTGAGGAACGCACTCGTCGTCCTAGTCCTCAGCCTCGTCGGATACGTCCCGTCGATTCAAGCCGCGAACAACCCGTCAAAACGCCAGACCGGCTCCACGCACATCGTGACCTTCAGACCGGAGATCCCCGCAGCCGAGCGGCGCAGGCTCGTCGAGTCCCAGGGCGCGGCCGTTTTGCGCGAGCTGTCGTTCATCGACGCTCTCGTCGTGCGGATGCCGTCCCTGCAGTCGAAAGCGGCCGCTTTCCTGGCGGTAAGCCCCTCCGTGGAAGGGCTCGAGGAGAACTCCTACCGCAAGTGGATCGAATCTTCTATCGAGCCGCTGAGCTCGGTCGTTCTCCCGTCCATCGGCGAAGTCCTGAGCGCGGCGCGCCAGGGGAAAACGGCTCCCAAGGTCGGCGAAGCGAACGGGGAAATCCCCTGGGGCATCGCCCGGGTAAAGGCCTCCGCGGCCTGGAAGCGGGCCATGGGATCCGGCGTCAAGGTGGGAGTCATCGATACCGGCATCGACTGCGGACATCCGGACCTCGCCTCCAACTGCGCGGGCGGCTACAACGCCCTTGATCCGAACGCGGACCCATATGACGACAACGGGCACGGGACCCACGTGGCCGGGACCATCGCTGCGGCCAAGGACGGCAAAGGCGTCGTAGGCGTCGCGCCGAAAGCGAAGCTCTACGCGATCAAGGTGCTCGACGCAGACGGCGGCGGGACCGTCGAGGGCATCATCGCGGGCATCGGCTGGGCAGCCGACAACAAGATGCAGGTCGTCAACATGAGCCTCGGCGGGCCATCGAGTCCGGCCATGCAGAAGGCCGTCAAGAAGGCCTACGCGGCCGGAGTCGCCGTCGTGGCCGCGGCCGGCAACGATCCCAACTCGCCGGTTTCAGCCCCTGCTTCATATAAGGAATCGATCGCGGTCAGCGCGAGCACGGTCGAGGACAAGCTGGCTTTCTTCTCCACTACCGGCCCCGAAGTCGCGGTCATCGCCCCGGGCCATGAGATCGTCTCCTGCGCGCCAGGCGGAGGGACTGCGAAGCACTCGGGCACCTCCATGGCGGCGCCGCACGTGTCGGGCTTGGCGGCCTTGGCCGTCTCGCTCGGCGCCTCCAGCCCCAAGGCGGTCCGCTCGGCCCTGCTGGGGGCAGCTGTCCCGATCGAGGGCTTGAGCGCGGAACAGCAGGGATCCGGCCTCCCGGAGGCCGACAAGCTGGGGAAATAATCAGGCGCCTGCGTATTTCGCGAAGGCCCGCCGTTCGCGGCGGGCCTTCCGTTTTCTCAGGCGCTCCAGCTCTTGCAGGCGTTCGGAAGTCTCTGGGGAGATGCGCATCTCGATTTTGTCCACGAGCTCGCGCAGGGCGAGGAAGCGGTTCAAGCTGCGCCGGCGCTCCCTCTGGCATCTGACCGAGAGCCCCAGCGGAGCGTAGCGCAGCGCGACGCAGTTCGAGGTCTTGTTGATCTTCTGCCCGCCCTTGCCGCCGCCGCGCGTGAAGCTCTCCTCGACCTGGGCGAGGTCGATCTTCAGGCGGGCGATGCGCTCGCGCAGGGCCTTCAGCTTTTCGGGCCTTACGTCGAAGGATTCGTTAAGTTCCAAAGAAAGGTACGGAGAGGGAGGGATTCGAACCCTCGAAACAGGTTTACACCCGTTTGACGGTTTAGCAAACCGTTGCCTTAAGCCGCTCGGCCACCTCTCCAAAATTGCAAACTGCGGTTTATTGTCCTCTATTTCCCAGTCTTTCGCAACCCCATTTTCGGAGCCCTGAAAATTCTAGCGCCCCTATCCCATTAATAGGATCATTTCGGGCTGAACTGATCCTATTAATGGCTTTGTGATCCTGTTTTCTCCCACTCCAGCGTCCCGACCCCGGCCCATGCAACGCACCATCTTCTTGCGCTTTAGCTCAGCCAGGGCCCGCTTGAGCGTCGGGTAGCTCACGCCTGGGCAGGCTCTTTGGATCTCACTGAACCGGAACCGATCAGGTAGGCGCGTTACGGCCTGCTCGACCATGGTACGCTTTGCTCCGCGGGCCGTGGTAATAGCGCCGACCCGCTCCTCGAACTCCTTGTACGCCGCGATCAGCGTTCCCAGGAAATAGCTCCACCAAGGCCGCAGATCATGCTTGGCCTCCATGGTGACCCCTTCGATGCGATTGGAAGATTCCACGCTCTCGACCATGGCGCTTTTCTTGAGGGTCTCCAGCATCTGCGGGGACTGCTCGCGGTATAGGTCCTGCCTGCCCTTGAATTCCCCCAAGGTCCGTACCATGGCCAGGAGGTTGTGGGAGATGGTCTGGTCCAGCAGATATTTGTGCTCGAAGGATATCATGATGTAAGTATGCCGCTCACCCTTCGGTTAAACCCGTAAATCTCGGAGTACTTCGCCCGCAGATAATCCAGGAAGGGCCGCGAGTCGAGCCCGCCTCCTAGGATCCTCTCCAGCAGCTCGTTGGGCGTGTATTTGCGGCCGTGGCGGTGGATGTTCTTTCCCAGCCAGTTCCGGAGCGGAGCGAAATCCCCCTGGGCGATGCCGCCTTCCAGCCCCGGGATGTCCCGGCGGGCCTTTTCGTAGAACTGGACCGACAGAATATTCCCGAGCGTGTAGGTCGGGAAATACCCCACAAGGCCCGCGGCCCAATGGATGTCCTGGAGAATGCCCTGCGCGTGGTCCGGCGGAGTGATGCCCAGATAATCAGCCATCTTCGCGTTCCAAGCCTGCGGGGCGTCGCAGACCTTGAGCCTTCCCTCGATCATGTCCGCCTCAAGCTCGAAGCGCAGGAGCACGTGAAGGTTGTAGGTCACTTCGTCGGCCTCGACGCGGATGAGCGAGGGCCCGGCCTTGTTGACGGCGCGATAGAACTCTTCGCCGCCCAAGCCGGAGAATCTCTTGGGGAAGCGCTTCTGCAAGAGCGGCAAGAGCCAGGCGCAGAACACACGGCTCCGTCCTACGACGTTCTCCCAGAGCCGCGATTGGGACTCGTGGACCCCTAGGGAAGCGCCGTCGTTGAGCGGAGCGCGGTTGAAGGCCTTGTCGATGCCCTGGGCGTAGAGGGCGTGGCCGCACTCGTGGATCGAAGCGTAGAGGCTCGCGGGCAGGAAATCCTTCTTGATCCGCGTCGTGATGCGGACGTCGTCCGTGGAGAACGGCTGGGTGAATGCGTGAGCGGAGAGGTCCTGCCTGCCGCGGTCGAAATCGTAGCCCAGGCAACGGACCACCTCTTGGCAGAGCTTGAACTGGCTTTTCTCTCCGCAGGCTCCGCACAGGACCGCGTTGGAGACCCTGTCCTGGCGGGAAACGATCTGCTTCACGATCGGGACCAGGCCCTCGCGAAGGCTGCGGAAGGCCGATTCGACCTGGGATGTCCGCATGTCCGGCTCGTATTCGTCCAGCAGCGAATCATAGAGGCGCTCGCCCACGGCGAGGGCCTCGGCCTTGCGGCGCAGAAGTCCGACGATCTTGTCGAGATGCGGCGCGAAGAGGCTGAAGTCGGAACGGGTGCGGGCTTCCCGCCAAGCTTCGAGCGCGACGGAGGCGGCCTTGGCCAGCTCGGCTACGAGCTCGCCGGGCAGCTTCTTGGCCCTGGACTGATCGCGCCTTGCCGCGCGGAGGAAGCCCGCCTCGAAGGAGTCGGGACCTCGGTCCCGAGCCCAAGTCTCCGCCTCATCGAGGAGGCGGGACGTCTCATCGGCGACGAGCCTCTCGTGGGCCGCCTTCTGCAGAGTGGCGAGCGCGTCCGCCCGGCTTGCGCCGCCCCCCGGCGGCATATAAGTCTCTTGGTCCCATTGAAGGACCGCCGAGGCCGCCTGCAAGTCCGCGATCTCGGCGAACCGTTCCTTGAGAGCCTCGAACCGGGCCTTCATCGGCTAGTGCGGCTTCTCCTCCACCGGGCCGCGGCAGAAGAGGCAGAAGCGGTCCATGCAGCTCGGGCAGAACCACGCGCCGCATTTCGTGCACTGGAACCAGCGCTTCACCGAGGCCATCTTCTTGCAGCACTTCGCACACGCTTCGTTGGCCATTCTACCCTCCGGACTTGAATTGCACGTGCACTTTCAAGAAGGATTCATTGAATCCCGGCGGGAGCGGAGGGAACGGAGCGGCCTCCCTGACCGCGCTGATCGCCGCGTAGTCGAAGCCGCCGTCTCCCGAGCTCGACTCGATGTTCAGATCCACCACGCTTCCGTCCCTGAGGATGGTGAAGACCACTCCGCATTCGCCCGCGAGCTGGGGCATGCGCGGCGACCATTTGTCCCAGAGCGCTGACCGCAAGGTGGTCAGATACCAAGGGAACGGGAAGTTCGGCATGTCCGGCGACACCGTGGGGCCGCCTCCGGCGCCTGGCGCGCCGGCGCCCGCAGCCGCGGCGGCCGGAGCGGCCGGAGTCTCCTGCGGTCTTGCGAGCGAAGGCCCAGGCGCAGCGGGCTTCTCGGCGGGCTTGTTCAGGTCGTAGCTCTCCAGCACGCTCGGTCTGGGCAGGGGCCGCCGGGGCCGGCTCAGATCGAAAGCGTCGGGATCCTTCTGCGGCGGAGGCCGCCGCGCTGGCTGCGCCTGCGGCTGGGCTTTCGGAGCCGCGGCGCTTGGGGCTTCCTGCTCACGGTTCAGAATCGTCGCGGTCGAGCCGATGAAGTCGATGCGGTAGACCTGCTCGGTCCGGGAGAGGCGCAGCTGCACGGCCACCGAGGCGAAGACCACGAAGGCCATATGGATGGCCGCCGAATAGGTCAGATAGGGCCTCAGGGCGTCGTTCACTGCGGGACGACCGCGATGCCCAGCTTCCCGACGCCGAGCCTCTTGGCGATGTCGAGCACCCGCACCACCTTCTCGACCTCCACGGAGCGGTCGGACTGGACCAGAAGGGTCTTGGTCGACGAAGCGGAGAGCAGCAGGGTCAGCTCGCGCTCGAGCCTGTCGGGCCGGACGTCGCGGCTGTTGACCGCGATCCTCCCGTTGCGCGATATCTGGACCCGGACAGTGGACTCGACCGGCACAGGTGAGCCGGCCGTCGAGGCCGGCAGGCGGACCGTCAGCTGCGACTGGACTAAGACCGGCGTGAGGATCATGAAGATGATGACGAGGATCAGGGAAACGTCGATGAGCGGGATGAGGTTCATCTCCGCCACGATGCGGCGCCGGTGGATGCGGTGGATCATGTCTGCGTCAGACGGTCCAGGATTTCCTCGGTGACCCAGCGCATCTCGTCCGCGAACCGGTTCGCCTTGGTGGTGAAGTAGTTGTAGGCCACGATGGCCGGAATGGCGACGAAGATGCCCGCGGCCGTGGCGATGAGGGCTTCCGAGATGCCGACCGCGACGACGCCCGGGCCCGCGCCGGTCGCATGGGCGAGGTCCTTGAAGGCGCGCATGACCCCGAGCACGGTGCCGAAGAGGCCGATGAACGGGGCGATGCTGCCGATCGTGCCGAGGGCCGCCAGGCGCTCCTCGAGGAGGGCCGTCTGGCGCCCGATCGCGCGCTCGACCGCGTTCATGCGCTCATCCTTGCCGACCGGCCCGACCAGGGCGGCCTGGACCACCGACGAGGCCATTCCCGTGTACTGCTTGCAGTGGGCGAGCGCATCCTTGAGTTCGCCCGCGCTGAGCATGCTTCGCAGGGCGTCGAGGAAGCGGGGCAGCCCCGCGATCGAGCGTGTGTAGAAGGCGTAGCGCTCCCACACCAGCGCCAAGGAATACATGGAGAGGAGCAGGAGCGGCAGGAGCGTGAACCCGCCCGATAGGAAGTAGGCCTTCCAGCGGTAGAAGAGCGCCATGCGGCGAAATTATGCCAAATCGGGGTAGGGTTTGCGATACCAGGGTTTGATACGCCCTCGCGGGTTTGATAAGGTATTCCGCATGAGCCCCGACCGAGCGCTACCGCGAGGAAGTGTGCCCGAGCCCTCCGGCGAGGAAATGCCGCCTCCGGACGCTTTCGGGAGGCGGCCCGCCTCCGAGGCCGTGGGCGCGGCCGCCACCGACGTCGTCCTCGCCGAGAAGCTGCAGGACGCCCGCAGGGCCATCCTGGACCAGCTGGGCCGCATCATCGTGGGCCAGGACGAGGTCATCGACGAGCTTCTGACCGCGCTCTTCGCCTCGGGCCACTGCCTGCTCGTCGGGGTCCCGGGGCTCGCGAAGACCCTGCTCCTCTCCAGCCTCTCCCGCATCCTGGACCTCGAGTTCCAGCGCATTCAGTTCACTCCGGATCTCATGCCCTCCGACATCACGGGCTGCGAGATCCTCCAGGAAGACCCGGAGACCCGCCAGCGGATCTTCAAGTTCGTCCGGGGCCCGGTGTTCGCGAACCTCCTCCTCGCCGACGAGATCAACCGCACCCCTCCGAAGACCCAGTCGGCGCTCCTGCAGGCGATGCAGGAATACCAGGTCACCGCGGCCGGCCGGACCCACCCGCTCCCTCTGCCCTTCTTCGTGATGGCCACGCAGAACCCGATCGAGCAGGAAGGCACCTATCCCCTTCCTGAAGCCCAGCTGGACAGGTTCTTCCTTCAGATCAACATCAGCTACCCCTCCCTCGAGGAGGAGAAGCGCATCGTCGTGGAGACGACCGGCTCGAAGACCGTGTCGCTCTCGAAGGTCCTCAACGCCGCGGACGTCCTGGCCCTGCAGGACGTGGTCCGGCGCGTCCCGGCGCCGCCTTCCGTCGTGGACCTTGCCGTGGGCCTCGCGCGGGCCACCCGGCCGCAGGACCCCTCGAGCCCCGACTTCATCCGGCGCTGGGTCGCCTGGGGCACGGGCCCGCGGGCGAGCCAGGCCTTGATCCTGGGAGGCAAGGCCCGCGCCCTCCTGCAAGGGCGGCTCGCCGTGGACGCAGGCGACGTCCTGCGCATCGCCAAGCCCATCCTGCGCCACCGGGTGGTCCTGAACTTCCAGGCCGAGGCCGAGGGCGTGCGCGTCGACGACATCGTCGGGAGGCTGATCGAGAAGCCGAGTTAGCCGTCCCCATGCGCTACCTCGACGCCGTCGCGCTCGCCAAGCTCAAGAACCTCCGATTCGACATCCGCCGCCACATCGCGGAAGGCCACCTGGCCGGCCGCCACAGGAGCCTGCGCCGGGGCTTCGCGCAGGAGTTCGCCGAGCACCGGGCCTACGCGCCCGGCGACGAGATCAAGCGCCTCGACTGGAAGGTCTACGCCCGCAAGGAGCGCTTCTTCGTCAAAGAGTACCAGGAGGAGAAAAGCCTCAAGACCTATCTGCTGCTGGACGCCTCCGGCTCCATGGGCTTCTCCTCGGGCGCGCGCCTTCCGAAATGGGACACCGCCTGCCGCCTGACCATGGCCCTCGCCTACCTCGTGCTGGCCGAAGGCGACGCCGCCGGGATGCTGACCTTCGACACGGCCGAGCGCGTTTTCCTGGCCCCCCGCCGCGGCTTAGACAACCTCGAGCTCATGGACCGCACGCTGGAAGGCCAGAGGCCCGGAGGCGAGACGGACCTGGCTTCGGTCCTGCGGCGCTCCGCGGCGCGCCTGCCCAGGCGCTCCCTCGTCTTCCTGGTCTCCGACCTCCTCGGAGACGCCCGCTCGATCCTGGCCCTGATCAAGGCCTTCCGCGCCAGGCGCCACGAGGTCTTCGCCCTGCAGGTCCTCGATCCCTCCGAGCGCGACCTCGACTTCGATGGCCCCGTCATCTTCGAGTCCCTTGAGGACCAGGCGCGTCTGCGCTGCGAAGCCTCCCTCCTGCGCCACGCCTACCGGGAGCTCTTCGAGAAGCAGCAGAGGCTCTATCAAGCCTCCTTCGACGGGTCCGGGATCCGCTATGGGGCCTTCTACACGGATGCGCCGTGGGACGACGCCCTATCCCGTTTCCTCTCCATTCCGGGCTTCCGCCGATGCTGACCTTCCTCGAGCCGAAGGTCCTTTGGGCGCTGCCGCTCTCGGCCCTGCCGGTGATCCTGCACCTCATCTTCCTGCGCCGGGCCCGGCGCCAGCCTTTCAGCGACCTCACCCTGCTGAGGTCCGCCTTCCTGAGGTCCCTGCCGGCGACCCGCCTGAGGCAATGGCTGCTCATGCTCCTGCGCTGCCTGGCCCTGGCGGCCTTGATCGCGGCTTTCGCCCGCCCGGTGATCCATCCGCTCTCCGCCGCGGCCTCCGGGGCGGAGAGCGGGCTCGACGCGCTGATCCTGCTGGACACCTCCTGGTCCATGAGGGCCGAGGTCCGCGGCAAGCCGCGCTTCGAGCTGGCCGCGGCCGCGGGCCTGGAATTCCTGAAACTGCTGCGTCCGGCGGACCGCGTCGCCGTGGCGGGCTTCTCGAAAGGCCTCGATGCGGACCCCGGCCGGCTCATCTGGAGCGAGAGCCGCTCGGCCGCGGGCGAGATCATGTCTCGGCTCAAACCCGGCTGGGGGACCACGGATATCGGAGCAACTCTTCGGAGCGCCTACACGTTCCTCTCGGGCGATGGGAAGCGGATCGCCCGGCGCCGGGCCATCCTGATCCTGAGCGACGACTCCAGGCATCTCCTGAGCTCCCTGCCGGCCGCGGGCCCCTCCGGGATCGAAGGCTATGATCCGGAAACGATCCTGCTCGGGCTCCGGTGGGACGTCCGCGTTCCGAACGCGGCGGTCCGCGACGCGGCTCCGGAAGCCGGCGCCCTCGCGGAGAAAACCGCGATCGCGGCGCGGGCGGAGATCTTCGGGGCGGAGCGTCCGGGAACGAGCCTCGACGCCTGGCTCAGAGGGCGCCGCGTCGAGCAGCGCGTCCTCGGCTTGGACGAGAGCGCGGCCCGCGGAGAGGTCTTCCAATTTTCCCCCCAGCCCGACGGAGAGCTCTACGGCCGCTTCGAGCTGCGCCGCGACGCCCTACCGGCCGACGACGCGTACTTCTTCTCGCTCAAAGTGCAGCCGAGGCCCCGCGTGCTCTACCTCTTCGGGCATCCGAACGCCATGCAGGCCGGGCATGCCGGCTACTTCCTGCGCAAGCTCCTCGCGGATTCCGGCCGCCTGCCCTACCGCTTCGACTCCTCGGATCTGGGCCGCCTCGGCCAGCTCCGCGTCGAGGATTACGCCGCGATCGTCCTCGACGATTGCCGCCGGATCCCGCCTGAGGCCGCCGAGACCCTCAAGCGATTCGTCCTGCGCGGCGGCGGGCTCTGGATCATCGCGGGGACCCAGGCGGAGCCCGAGACTTTCCAGGGGCTGAGCGCTCTGCTCCCGGCGCGCCCGGACGCAGCGGCCGTCCCCGCGTCGGACGGCCTCAAGCCTGCGGATGACCGCGCCTCGGAATCCGGGCCGCACGCGCGCTTACGCTGGAGTGATTTCGATCTCGCCAACGTCTCGATCCGGCGGCGCTACCTCCTTGAGCCGGCTCCGGAGGCGCGCGTCCTCTTCCGCGACGGCGCGGGAGCGCCCCTACTCATCGAGAGGAGCTTTGGCCGGGGCCGGGTCCTCCTCTGGGCCTCCTCCTTCGACGTCCGCTGGAGCAATGCGGCCCTCAAGCCGGTCTTCGTCGCGCTGGCCGATGTCTCTTTGGCCAGGCTGAGCGGCTACACCGGCAGCCGGCGCTGGCGGACGGTCCGCGTCGGAGAGCCGATCCTGCGCGTCTGGGAGCCCGGCGAGGCGGCGCCGATGCGCATCGAGGTCCAGGCTCCGGGGGGCCGGCGGACCAGCGTGCTCGTCTCGGACAGGAGGGCGTCCTATTGCGAGACTCGGGAGCCCGGGCTGTATTTCCTCAAGCCCGCCTCCGGAGGGGAGGTATCCGCCCTGGAAGCCTACGCCGTCAACGCGGACCGCTCCACCCAGGAGAGCGACCTCCGTCCGGGGCCGGCGCCCTGGAAGTCCCTGCGCCCGGCGGCCCTGCGCGAGGATTTCCTCCTGGCCGTGTACGGCAAGGAAGCGCGCACGGGCGCCTTGTGCCTGGCGCTCCTCCTGCTCGCGCTGGAGACGGCGCTGGCCAACCCCTTTCTCGCGTCGCGCAAAGGCGCGGCGGCGCGGGAGGCGTCGTGAGGGCCCTGCGAGCGGCATTGGTCGCGGGCCTTCTGGCGGCCCTGCCGGAGGCGGGGCGCGCGCAGGAGGGCGACCGTTTCGTCTGGGCTCAGGTCCGCTACACCGGCGCCTGGGACCCTTACCCAGGGGCGCACCGGGAGGCGCTTTCCTTCCTGACCTCCGTGACCAGCGTCCTGTCGCTGGATGAACGGCGCGAGCTGACGCTGAAGGATCCCCTGCTGTTCTCCACGCCGATGCTCGTGCTGACCGGGCGCCAGGCGCCGCCCAGCCTCGACGACGAGGAGCTGCAGGCCCTGCGCAACTACCTGACCTCCGGGGGCTTGCTGTGGATCGACGACGCGACCGGGCTCAGATCCTCCGAATTCGACCGCTGGGTGCGCTCGACCCTTCGCTCGGCCCTGCCGGACTCGGACCTCAGGCCTCTCGGGCAGGACCATGTGGTCTTCAAGACCTTCTTCCTCATCCGGCGCATCGGGGGCCGCGCGCCGGTCTCGAGCTCGGTCGAGGGGGTCGACTGGAACGGCAAGCCCGTGGCCGTCTACACGCGCAACGACCTCATCGGGGCCTGGGCCAAGGATCCGCTCGGCAAGCACCTCTACGACTGCGCTCCGGGCGGCGAGGCCCAGCGCATGGACGCAAAGAAGCTCACCCTCAACATCCTGATGTACGCGCTGACCGGGACCTACAAATCCGACGCGGTCCATCAGCCCTTCATCCTTGAGAAGATGCGCCAGGGCATCCCGTGAGCCATAGACTCCTGTTCGACGCGGGCTCGTGGGAATGGGGTCTTGCGGCCGCAGCCCTGCTGGTCCTGGCCGGCGCGTGGTGGGTCTCCCGGGACCTGCCTCTGAGGCTCCGCATCCTGCGGTCCGTGGTCCTTGCGCTCCTCGCATGCGTCCTGCTCAAGCCCTCTCTGGATACGCTCGAGGACCGCTCCGCGAAGCCGCGGCTGGCCGCGCTCATGGACATGGGGCCCAGCATGAGGGCGGAGGACGATTACGGCGCGCCGCGCCTCAAGCGCGCCGCGCGCTGGCTCAAGGAGAATCAACGCGCCCTGGAAAGCCGCGCCGACTTGTCCTTGTACGCCGCTTCAGGAGGAGCGCGGCGCGTGTCTTTTGAAGAACTCGAGCGCCTGGCCCCGGCTTCGGCCTCGCTCGATCCGGCGGCCGCCATCAACGACCTGCTGGACTCGGGCCCGCCGCCCGCCAGAGTCCTCCTGCTCTCCGACGGCGCTTTCGAGCCAGCGGACTCCCTTGAGCCTGCGCTCTCGCGCCTGGGGGTCCCGCTCGACGCGGCCGGAGTGGGCCCGCGGGAGGTTCGCCCCGGGCTCTCCATCTCCGCGGCCCAGGCGCCGGACTTCGTCTTCCAGCACGGCCGCTTCATTATTTCCGCGGCGCTGGAAGCCACGGAGCTCCCCGGCTCGATAATCAGGGCGCGCCTGTTCAAGCGGGATAAGCCGGTCGGCGAGGCGGAGTTCGTCGTCGCCAAGCCTTTCGAGGTCTTTCAGGCCTCGTTCACCGCGGAGGCGGAATCGCTGGGCCGGGAGAGCTACCGGATCACGGCTTCGGCCGTGGTCTCGCGCGGCCCTTCCGTTGAAGCGGTCCGCGACCTTCAAGTCGAAGTCATCCGGCAGAAGTACCGCATCATGTACCTCGCCGGGCGGCCGAGCTTCGAGTACTCCCATCTGAGGGACCATCTAAAATCCGATCCGAACCACGAGCTCGTCTCCTTCGTCATCCTCCGCAACCCGGAGAACTACAGCCCGGTCACAGACAACGAGCTGTCCCTCATCCCGTTCCCCGCCCAGGAGATCTTCGTCAAGGACCTCTTCCAGTTCGACCTCTTCATCCTGGAGAATTTCTCCTACACCCGCTTCAGCCTGCCGACGCTCTACCTGCAGAACGTCCGACGCTTCGTCGCTGAAGGCGGAGCCCTGCTCCTCATCGGAGGCTCCAATGCCTTCACGAAGGGAGGCTACCAGGGCACTCCCCTGGAGGACATCCTTCCGGTGGGGCTTTGGCCGGACCCGGACGACTACCGTCCCGGACTCTTCGCGCCGGTCGTCTCCGCGCCGGCCAACCCCCTCATCACCCTCGGCGAGAGCCCGGAGGCCTCCTCCGAGCTCTGGCGCCAGCTCCCGCCTCTCGACGGCTGGGTCCGGCTCGCCTCGTTAAGGCCCGGCTCGTCCGTGCTCCTGCGCCACCCCACCGAGAAGACCCCGGCCGGAGAGCCCTTGCCCGTCGTCGCCCTGCGGGAGTTCGGAAAGGGCAAGGTCCTGCTCGTAGGCACGGATTCGACCTGGCGCTGGAAGCTGGCCGGCGGGCGGGATTGGAGGCTGGCCTCCTTCTACGGCCGCTTCTGGAACCGCGCCGTGGAGTATCTGACCGGAAGCCTGGACCTAAAGAAGGTCAAGTTCAGCCCTCTGCCGGACCGCATGCCCGTCCGGGAGCCCGCAACGCTGACCCTGCGCGTCTTCGATGAGCACTTCCGCCCCTTGCCGGGGACCGAGATCGACCTGCGGACCTTCTGGACACCGCCGGACGGCCGCCAGCGCGCGGTGGCCTCCTTCGAGCGCGAGCCGGGACTCTTCCAGATCGAGCTGACGGACCTCGCCGAGGGCACTCACCGCATGCGCGCAGCTGCCCGGCGCCGCGGACAGCTGTGGGGAGAGGATGAGGCGGAGTTCCGCTGGGAGAAGCCCAAGGGAGAGGCGCCGCTCGACCGCAAGCGCCTGAAATCCCTCGCGGAGCGAACGGGCGGCCGCTACGCGGACCTCGACCGCTTCGACGCGAAGACCCTGCTCGCTTCCCTCGCGCCTGCGCGGCGGGAGCGCGTGGCCCTGAGCCGGCGCGCCGCGTGGGCCTCGCCTCTCTGGCTTTTCGCGCTGGCCGGAGTCCTGATCTTCGAGTGGCTTCTGCGCCGGCGCGGAGGCTATCTATGAGAAGCCGAGCCTTCTGGTTCCTGGCCGTCTTCCTCGTTCAGGCCGCGGCCGGGATCTACTTCCTGGCGCCGTCGGTGAGCTTCGGCGATTCCGGGGAGCTCATCGCTTCCGTCGCCACGCTCTCCATCCCCCACGCTCCGGGCTACCCGCTCTTCTGCGCCGCGGCCCGCGTTGTCTCGGAGGTCTTCCCATTTGGGACCTGGGCCTGGCGGGTCAATCTGTTCTCAGCCCTCTGCGGCGCGGCCGCGGCCGCGCTCCTCTTCGACGCCATGACCCTCTTTGGCCTCGCGGCCTTGCCCGCTCTGGCCGGGACCTTCTTCCTGAGCGCGTGCCCCATCTGGCTGAGGAGCTCCCTGCAGGCCGAGGTCTTCTCCCTGCATTGGCTGCTGGCAGCTGCCTGCCTCTGGGTCGTCTGCCGCTTCCGCGACAGGGCTTTGGACCCCGGAGCCATGTCCCTGCTCGGCCTCTGCCTGGGCTTGGGCGGCGCCAACCATCAAACCCTCATCCTCGCGGCGCCGGCCCTGCTCATCGCCGCCGCCCTTCAGAGCCGTCCCTCGCGCCGTGAAGCTCTGAGGGGCCTGTTCTGGCTCCTGGCCTTCGCGTTCCTGGGCCTGCTCGCTTACGCCTACCTGCCGGTCCGCTCGCGCGCCTTTCCGCCGCTGGATTGGGGCCACCCGTCCGACTGGCCCCGCTTCGTGCGGGTGCTCCTGCGCAGGGATTTCGGGACCTTCTCTCTCACCGTGGAAGGTCCGCAGGCCGGGCGGCTTATGGGGATCCTCAAGCAATCCTGGAGGTACCTCGGGGCGAGCTACGGCGCTTTCGGCCCTGTGGGCTGCGCCCTGGCGCTCCTGGGAGCGCTTGTCGCTGCTTTGGACCGGGAACGGAGGGTTCGATGGACCTTGCCGGCCTTGCTGGTCCTGTTCGCCGGCCCAGGCTTCCTATGGCTGGGCAACCCGCCATTCGACGCGATGACCCAAGGAGCCTTGGACCGCTTCTATCCGCTCTCTTGGATGGGCGCGGCCTTCTTCATCGCCTGCGGCGCGCGCTTCGTCGTTGACTCCGCCGCGGAGCCGCGCCTGGGCCTCGCGATCGCCTGGGCCCTGGCCTGCGCGCCGGTCATATCCGCGGCCGCGAGTTTCGCGCGATGGGGCCAGCGCATGGACCTCGCGGCGCACGATTACGGCCGCAACGTCCTGAGGACCCTCCCCCGCGGAGCGGCTCTCTTCATGGACGGCGGCGACGATACCTTCTTCACCCTGGCCTACAACCAGTTCGCGCTCGGGCGGCGCCCCGACGTCGAGCTCCACGACCGGGGAGGGCTGGTCTTCCGCAGCATCTACGGCTCCGATTTCCGCCGGCTGAGCAAGGAGGAGAAGGAAGAGCGCCGCCTGCAGGTCGAGGCCGCCGCGGCGGCTGTCCGACCGACCTATTATTCCACCCTGCGCGACGAGATCCTCCCCGGCAGGCTCCTGCTGTTCGAAGGGGCCTTGCGCCGGGTGGGGCCGGAGCAGCCGCGGGGCTCGGCCGCGAAGTTCGAATCCCCGCTCGGGCCCGCGCTCTGGGAGGCTTATCCTTTGAGGTTCCTGCAAGACGAGGCCCGGTGGTACTACCGCTACCGCGCGCTCGTGCCTTTCTACCCGCTCATGCGCGCCCTCGCGGACGCGGACAGGGGGCAGAGCGCCGCGGCCCTTCTGCGCCTCGAGGAGGCGATGTCGATGGGACCGGACGTGCTCTGGCTTCCCTCAGCGGCCTCCCAGGCGGCGCAATGGACCGGCTATCTGGCGGCCAAAGGCGGGGACTGGAGGACCGCGGAGGCCGCGTACCGGAGCGCGGAACGCTTCGAGCCCGGCAAGCCGGATGTCGCCATGAACATCGCGGTCTCGGTCGAGAAGCTGGGGCGACGCGAAGAGGCGGAGCGGCTCTATTCCGAGCTGCTCCGGGTTGCGCCTTCCGCGGCCGCTTGGCATAATCTCGGGGCCATGTATTGGGCCCAAGGGCGCTGGGCGGAGGCGGCCAAGGCTTTCAATGAGGCGGTAATTTTGGATCCGGGGAACCCGAGGTTGGCGAGATTCCGGGACGACGCTTTGAGCAGGGCGCGGCGCGGCGGCGAGAGATAAGGAAAGGGGTCAATTGCGGCCAGCGGGGCATGTATCGGGTTTTCGATTTGTGCTTGGCTCCCAGGCAATAGCCCATTGAGAGATTCCTGTCCAAGAGCTATACTTTGAATAGAGGAATAAGTGGCATGGCAGAATTCGAGCGGGAGCAAGAGACTTACGCGCAGAACAAGCAGCGCCTCCTTGACGATGGTCTTGAAGGCCAGTTCATCCTTGTCAAGGATGCCCAAATCCTGGGCGTCTTCGCGTCTCAGGACGAGGCCTACAAGACCGGGCTCGAACGACTCGGCAATGTACCGATGTTTATCAAGAGAATTCAGAAGGACGACCCTCCGGACTCCGCTCCTGCCCTGATGATCGGCCTCCTTCATGCCAGTCTTTAACAGATTCTATCTCGGTGCCCAGGCAGCCATCGGGCCCACAATCCTTCGCCAGCAGGGGCCGGCCTTCCCAGTCGAAATTCACGTCCCGACTCGGCTGGCCCAACACCTGACAACCAGCGGCAATCCCATCCCTCAGCCCGCATCAGGACTCGCACTATTCGATACCGGAGCGGGCCAGGCCGTTTATTTCCATCGCGCCATAAGAAAGTTCTGGGCCGGGGGATAAAGTTCTTCGAGCGGCGGCAATTTGTTATTCTTGTCCATGCCGCGCCTCGCATAGGCAAGAACCATACATGAGGCCTCCAGCAGGAGCCGTCATCGTCTTCTTCCTCGCTTTCGGCCTCTACCTCTGGACCATGCCCCCGACCCTGGCCCCCTACCGCGACGCGGGGGAGATGACCTCGAGCACGGCCACCCTGGGGGTGTCGCACCCGCCGAGCTATCCCGTCTACGTGATGCTGGGCAGGCTCTCCTCCATCCTGCCTCTCGGGAGCCACGCATTCCGACTGAACCTGCTCTCCGCCCTGGCCGGCGCAGCGGCGCTCTCGGCCCTGTGGCTCGCGCTTCTGGACCTGGGCGCCGCGTCCGCGGGCGCGGCCTGCATCCTGCTTGCGGCGAACTCGACTTTCTGGAACGTCTGCGGGGTGCAGGAGATGTACAGCCTGACCCTGCTCTTCGCCGCGATTCTGCTCCTCATCGCGCTCCGCCTGAAGGCCCGGCCCGAGCCGCGCCTCTGGCTGGCCTTCTGCCTGCTCTGCGGGCTGTTCCTCGGCAACCGCACGGACCTGCTCTTGTGGGCGCCGGGACTGCTCCTGCTGGGCCTGCCTCCGGCGATCAAGCGGGACATGCGCTTGGCCGCGCTCTCCTGCGGCTTCGTCCTTCTCGGCCTGCTCGTCTACCTCTACCTCCCCTTGCGCTCCAGGCAGGGGCCGTGGCTGGATTGGAACCACCCGGCCGACCTCTACAACTTCATCGGCTCCCTGACCCGGCGCGGGTCCGGAGGGACTTTAGACCTCATCTCCAAGAGCTATGCGCCGGGAGAGATGTTCCTGCCGAACCTCAAGGTGTACGCCGGGCACCTCTGGTCCAACTTCGGGCCCGCGCTCCTTCTGGCGGTCCTTGGCTTTTATCGGACGATGAAGGCGAATCCCAAGCGCTGCGCCGCGTTCTCCCTGCTCTACTTGGCGAGCGGCCCCATCTTCCTGTTCCTGGCCAACATGCCCCCCAACCCGCATGCCCTCGCCATCGTGGAGCCTCACTACCTCCTCTCGGACGTCATCCTCGCGGTCTGGGCCGCTGAGAGCATCGCCCTGGGCGCTCCGTCCCTCCTGTCGGCCGGGCTGCGCCCCGCGGCCATCGCGGCCGCGCTGGCGCTCATGCCGTGGCTCTTCGGCCGCTGGAACCAGATGGACCGGCGGTGGAACCTGATCGGCTACGACTACGTCCATAACGTGATGCGGTCGATTCCTCCTGGATCGATCGTCATCGCGAAGAAGGACGTGCAGATTTTCAGCCTCTGGCATTTCCACCGCGTGGAGGGCCTGCGGCCCGACGTCCGTGTGGCGGCGCAGGGGATCTCGCACAGCCCTTGGTACCACGGCTCCGCAGCGAAATGGGAGACGGGGACCGGGGTCCCCCTTCGGACGGGGCCCCTGAAGGACTCGGCGGATTTCAAAAAGTTCATAGCCGCCAACAGCGGCCCGGTCTTCGGCACCACGGACGTGGAATTCCCGCAGGGGCTGGCGCTCGGGACCCCGAGAGGCTTGGTCGTCCCCCTTTCCCAGGGCTCCGCTTCCGAGGGGGCGGATCCGGCCATCTGGGAATTCCTCGTGCGGCGCGGGGATTATTGCTACGACCGCAGGCCGGATTTCTTCACCTCGGACTTGGTCGAGGCCTACGCCCTCTCCCTCCAGCGCCTGGGCGGCGCGCTCATTGAAGCGGGACAGGCTTCGCAAGCCAGGCGCCTGCTGATGTCGGCGTGGTCCATGAAATGGCTTCTGCCCGAGGTCCCGGTCTTCCTGGGCTTCCAGGCGTACAAGAAGGGTGATCTGGCCGTTGCCGCGGCGTACTACGAGGACGCCTCAGCCGGCTACGACGGCCTGATCGAATTGACTAAAGAATACTATTCCCTGCCGACCGTGGCGGATGCCATACGGTCATCGGCCGCGGAGGCCCTGCTCAATCTCGGAGTGATTTACGAGAGGCTGAAGAAGCCGGCGGAGGCGGAGTCAACCTACCGCAAGGCGCTTGGGCTCAATCCCAGGATCCCGAAAGCGCACTACAACCTTGCCGTGCTCTACTGGAACAAGGACTGGGTCCGCGTGGTCGAGGAGCTGAGGGCCGCGCTGAGCATCGACCCGAACTTCCCGGACGCCCTCCGCTACATGCCCATGGCCGAGGCGGGCCAGCGCGCCTCGCAAAATCCGAAGCCCTGAGCAAGTATGATATGATTTTCTCCACCTCATGAGCCGCATTGTCCTGGTCAACCCGCACGGCTACAGGTTCATCGGCGACGCGTCCATGCCGCTGGCGCTCATCTACGTATCGATCCATCTGCACAAGGACCACGAGGTCGTCATCATCGACGCCCGCTTCGACAAGGATTGGCAAGAGCGCCTCCGCCGGGAGCTGAAAAAGAGCCCCCTCTGCGTGGGCGTCACCTCCATGGTCGGCAAGCAGATCGCGAGCGGCCTGGAGATCGCGAAGATCGTCAAGGCAGAGTCCGATGTCCCGGTCGTCTGGGGCGGGATCCACGCGAGCCTCCTGCCGAGGCAGACGCTCGAGCACCCCTATGTGGACATGGTCGTCTGCGGCGAGGGCGAGGAAACCTTCCGGGACCTCGTGCGCGCCTTAGACAAGCGCGAGCCGCTCGACGCCGTCGCGGGCCTCTGGTGGAAATCCAAGGGCGGGATCCGCGAGGGCCGGCCCCGGCCCGTTCTCGACCTGGACGCCCTGCCCGACATCCCCTACGAGCTCGTGGACGTGGAGCGGCACGTGGAGAAGGGCCCCTTCGGCCGCTCGATCTCCATGATGACCTCCCGCGGCTGCCCGGAGGGGTGCCAGTTCTGCTACAACACGGTCTACAACGCCCGCCGCTGGAGGGGCTTTAAGCCTTGGCGGATCCTCAAGGAGATCCGCCATTTCACGGAGAAATACCGGGTCCAGCACGTCCTGATCCAGGACGACAACTTCTTCGTGGACCTCGGCAGGGTCCGGGAGTTCGCCGAGGGCATCCTCTCGCAGAAGCTGGGAGTCACCTGGGAGGTCATCGGGGTCCACCCGCGCATCCTGGCCCGCGTGGACGATGAGCTGCTCTCCGTCCTCGAGAGGAGCGGCCTCACCGGCGTCGCGGTGGGTGTCGAGTCGGGCAATCAAGAGACGCTCGACCGCTTCGGCAAGAACTACAAGATCCCGGACCTGGTCGCGGCCAACAAGAAGCTGGCCGCCACCTGCATCGTGCCCACCTACTGCTACATCAGCGGCTGGCCGGACGAGACGAGGCAGGACCTGCGGCAGACCGTGGACCTCATGTTCCGGATGAAGCGAGACAACCCCAAGATGGTCTATGGGATCATCCGCCCGCTCATCTGCTACCCGGGCACCCAGATCTTCAGCTACGCCGTTTCCCGGGGCTTCGTGCCTCCCAAGAAGCTGGAGGACTGGGCCGGGTTCGCGTGGTTCAACTACCTGGACATCGACATCCCTTGGACCACCCGCGAAGAGAAGAAATGGCTGATCGACCTCTACTACTCCACGGTGATGATGAATCCCGAGTACGTGTACGTCAAGTCGCGGCTCTTCAAGTTTTTCGCGAAGCTGCACGCGCCCTTCATGAAGTGGCGGGTGAAGAACCTGGATTTCAGGCTGAGCATCCTGCCGAAGGTGCTGCTATTCATCCAGCGCAGGCTGATGTAGCCTAGCCGCCGAGCAGCGCGTCCCAAACATCCAACATTTGTAGGTTTGGGACGTCCCGAACCTACGCCGTATGGATGTTCGGGACGCAGCGCGGCGAGCGCTCTTTTGGAAACATTCCGTCGAATCCGGGAAACC
>JACRDO010000089.1 GCA_016212885.1 Elusimicrobiota bacterium
CCGGCGACACTCAAGCCTGAAGCGCCGCCCGCGGTCGTAGACGACATGGCCGCGATTGGGCCAAATGAGCCGCTCAGCGAAGCCTGGAGCTCGTAGCCTGCCGAGTCCACAGGGGTCCAGAACACGCTCGCGCTCGCCGTGAATATCCCGCTGAAGCCAGGTGAGCCGGGCAGGGCGGCCAGGGTGGCTGAGGAGCTGCCCGGCAGGAAGTTCGCGGCCGAGGCCCAGTTCAAGGCGCCTGCCCGGTAATAGTAGGTCGTGTTCCTCTCAAGCCCTACGACGCTCAAGGTCGAGAGCCCCACGTTCGGCGTGGAGGATGCGAGCGCAATGCCTCCGGGAGAGAGCGCGCCGAAGTTGGTCGAGGATGCCTCGAGCAAATAACCCTCTGATGCCGCGGCCTGCGGCGATGAAGGCAGCTTCACCCAGTTCACGGTCCCCGAGGTCTCGAACACGGAGACCAGCTGAATCCCCGAGAGCGCCTGCGCAAGCGTGACCGTCGAGCCTACAGCCGCGAAATTGACCGCGGAGTTCCAGTTGAGGGACCCGATGCGGAAGTAGTAGGTGGTGTTTGAATTAAGGCCTTGCGGCGAGAGCGAGGCCAGGGACCCGTTCGATGTCTGTGATGTCGCCACGACCGTCCCAGCCTGGAAATTGGTGCTTGAGGCTTCCACGAGGTAGCCCTGCGACGCTACGGTGTTCCAGCTCAACGCAACGCTTGAAGGGTAGACGGCGCTCACCGCGGGCGAGCCTGGGAGCGCGGCCAGGGTCACGGTGGCGCCCAGGACGGTCACAGCGGGAATCCCGCCGCGGTTGAGGGTCTCGGCCCGCAGGTAGTAGGTGGTATTGCCTAAAAGTCCTGTGACCGTGTCGGCGAGGTTCAGGGTGGATGAAGTGACGACCACGGTTCCAGGCTGGAAGTTCGTGGATGAGGCGCGCAGAAAATATTGGGTCCCAGCCGGGTTGGACGGGGTGCCTGCATTCCATTGCGCGGAGATGCTCGTCACAAAGACGGATGTGATCGGCGGGCTGAGCGGCCCCGGGGGGCTCGCGAGCGTGGTTGTGGCTGGAATGCCTGCGTAGCTTCGCAGGTCCCCCCAGTTGAGCGAGGCCGCGCGGAAATAGTAGGTCGTGTTGATGGAGAGCAGAGTGAGCGTGAGCGTCGAGAGGGCCACGCTGCGCGTCTGCGAGGAGAGGACCGCCCCGCCCGGGGACAGGGCCCCGAAATTCGTGGAGGAGGCTTCCACGAGGTAGCCCTGGCAGGTCTTGGATGATGCATCCGGCGGGCTCAAGGGCAGGGGTACCCAGGTCAGGGTCCCGCTCGTGATGAAGATGCTCTTGTAGTCGAACGATGAAACAGCGGAAGCCAAAGTCGGCGTGCTCGGGGCCGAGGCGTATTTTGTAGCCGACTGCCAGAGGGCTGCGACACGCAAATAGTAGGTCGTGTTCGTGTAGAGGTCTGCGATCGCCAGGCTCCCGACGCTGCCGGAAGTGGTGGCGGCTGAGGAGACGAACCCTGTAAAATCCGGAGCGGTCGAGGCTTCGGCCCTGTAGCCTGCATCCGAGTTGACCGGGTTCCAGGCCATTGTTACCGAGCTGAAGAATACCTCCTGGGCCCTCACGTTGGACGGCGGGACATTGGCCCTAAGGGTCTTGGTGGAATCGAACATAAGGAAGTTGGCGCTCCCGTCGTGAGCGATGGAGCCCACGCGGAAGTAGTAGGTCGTGTCCACCTCCAGGCCCATGACCGTCAAGGTGCTCAGCGAAACCCCGATGGTTGCCGAGCTGAAGATCCCGCCTCCCGGGTAGAGCTGGCCGTAGTTCGTGGAAGAGGCCTCGACCCTGTAGCCCTTGGCCGTGGCTGTGAGCGGCGAAGCCGGCAGGACGTTCCATGCGAGCGTCACGCTGATCGCGGAGACATCCTTGAACTCCGGGTTCTGCACCCGGACAGGAAGGGTGGGAGCCGTAGAGCGGTTCGAGGAGTAGCTCAGGTTTCCGTCCGCGTCCCGGGTCCAGAGATGAAGGTAATACGTGGTGTTTGGATCGAGCCCGCTCAGGAGCGCGGCTTGGCCCTCGCCCGGCCCTGAGCCGGAGGTCGAGATCTCGATTTGGGCGTTCGCGAAAGAGAAGGCCGCGTTCGGGTCCGTCTCTCTTTGGATTCGATATACCGTGCCAGGCTGGTGGGCGCCCTGGTCCCCGTCGTAGCCCGGGGCGGGCCAGGATGCGGTCAAGGTTGACGATGTTTCGCTCACAACTGAGAGGCTCGTCACTGTGCCTGGATACGAACGAACCTCCAAAAGCCCTGAGCGCAGGACATCGGATGCGGACGTCATGGTGGAAAATAAAATCTCGCCGGCAGAGCCGGAGAGGTTGTTGGTCTCGCTGTAAAGCCCTGTCCTTCCTCCGGAGTCGGTCCCAGCCGGCGAGATGCTTCCTCCAGGGCCTGTGAAAGTCGCAGCCAAGCCCCATCCCGCGGCCAGGAGCAGCGTGCAGCCCAGCAGGGATACCCGGCGCCGGCCGGCCTGGAGGAGCCATCCTTCAAGCCGTCTCTTTTCAGCAGTCCCTGGTCTTCTCATGCGATTGAGCGCCCTTGGATGCCCCCTGATTTCCCTACTCGTTGAAGCTCATGAACGGCACGTTAGAGCTATCCGTGATCAAGCTGAGCGTGATGCTGCCGGGGAGCGTGGTTCCGTTCCAAGCGAAGTAGCCCAGGCCCTTGATGACGCCTACGGAGGCTGCTCCCAAGGCTGTCCCGCGGACCTGCGGCTGGAAAGCGCCATTGCAGGTGATGGCTGCGTAATACTGGCCGGGCTGGATGATCTTGGGAGCGCCTACGACGTTTACGGCTATGGCGCCTACAACGTTAAAGTTAATGGAGCCGGCGCCTCCGTTCGCCACAAGCTGGCCGGCGCTATCATATAACCCCGCGTTCCCGGTAGTCCCAGCCGTGCCTGTCACGCGCAAGCGGATCTGATTGAGCCTCAAAACGCCTGGAATGAACAACGGCACTATGAGAGTGCTGTTATTAAGGCAATCCACGGTGATGTTCGTGCCTGGGTGGAAGGGCGTGGGGACCACCGTGGCCGTGGCGCTGTAGACCGGGTACCACATCGAGCCTGCAGCGTTCCACTCAAGGGTCATGCCTTCCGAGGGCGCGTCAGATGCGAGCAAGCGGGTCCTCAAGTGCGTGGCGTCAACCGTGTTTCCTCCGGTCGAGCTCAAGGTCTTGTTTGTCAGGGTCTGGCTTGAGTCCGTGTCCGTCACTGTCTTGTTGGAGACGCCCGTTCCTATGCGCAGGAAGTCGCTCGCAGGGTCCCAGCGCATGGCGCCTTCATCCTGGAAAGCGGCGCCTTGCGGAAGGAGCATCCCCGTGGTCGCGGCCACGGTTGATGCCCGCAGCCGGCCTTGCACGTCCGCGTTTGCGCTGCTCTCCAAAAGCAATGTCCCGGCCTGGAGCCGGATTCCCGAGCTCGTGTTGAGGCTGAAAGCTTGGGACCCTGCGGCGGTGAAGCTCGATGCCCCGGTTGCCATGAAAGGCCCGGCCACGGTCCCGCTCGCCACGTGGAAAACAGCCCCGGATTGCAGGGCCGTTCCCACCTGAACATAGTTCGTGTCTCCAGGCGCCAGGTCCTCGGCGTAAAGGCTGCGGAAGGCTGAGGGGCTCATAAGGAGAAGCTGGCGCGGGGTCATTGGAGAGTCAAGCCCGACCTTGACCTCAAGATAGGCTGAGGCGCTCGTGAAAAGGCTTGTCGTAAGCGCGTTCACGGCTCCAAGCTCCGCGCTGAAGACCCCGTTCGTCACCTGGATCCCGTTTTGGGTCTCGCTCCAAAGCTCGCTGCCCAGCGCAGGAGCGTTGAAGATCTTGAAGGTCATGTCAAAACTGCCGTTTCTTGGGTTGTTCGATGTGTCCAGGAGCTTGCCCTGGAAGGCGATCTTCTGGGGGCTTGTGGCGCCGCGGCTTTGGCGCGGGATCCAAAGCAAGCACGCCAGGGCAGTCAGCAGATTTAACATAATCAATTTTTTAGACATAACACCCCCTTTCCCCCACGCGCGACGCGAACTTTAAGGGAAAGCAACAGCCGACGAGCCGCATAAAATATGATAACATGCGGCTGATTTTACTCTATATACAGTGTAGCAGATTGCGCGCGGATTTCAAGATGAAACTGGTCACAATCCTGGCCTTGGCAACCGCGGCCTTTGCCCCATGCAGCTTGGCTGCATCTTTGTCGTTTACGACTTCAACGGTGGACGCATCAGGCGACACCGGATACTTCGCGGCCATGGCCGTTGATTCCGCGGGCTCCATACACGCGGCCTACTTTGACGGCGCCGCGGACAACCTGCTCTATCGGAACAAGGCTCCGGCAGGTTCATGGAGCGCGCCGCAGACGGTAGGCCCCGCCTCCGATCCTCCGCACGTTTCCATGGCGCTCGGCCCCGACGGCTCGGTGCATCTGGCGTACTATTCCAACGCAGCCCCCTGCTCGAAGCTGTGCCATGCGAAATCATCCGGAGGGCCGTGGAGCCTTTCGTCCGTTGATGCCGTCGCAGGCTCTTCCTACACCTCGATCGCAGTGGACGCTTCAGGCAGGCCGCACATAGCCTACACATCCCCGCAAGGCGCTCTCAAGCATGCAAGAGGCGAGGGCGCCTCCTGGAGCGTTGCAGTGGTTGACGGGACAGCCGACATCGTGCCGGACACCGTTACGGACGCGAGATACTGCCGCCTCATCGCACTGGCGCTTGACCCTGCCGGGAAAGCGCGGATCGCCTACTACAGAGACAACCTGAACGATGTGCGCTATGTTGAGCACGATGGCAGCGCATGGGGAAGTCCTGAAGTCGTCGGACCCTCCGGCATTGTTATGACCGCGGTCTCATTGGCTCTGGATGGGGAGGGGTTTCCCAGGGTCGTTTCAACGGATTTTATCGGCATGAGGGTCACCTACTCCGCGAAATCCGCAGCCGGGTGGGCAATCTCTGATGCGGCGGTCTCAAGGCCGGGCCTGGAGCCGAATTTCTCAGCCGGCCTGGCCTTGGACGGCGATAGCAGGCCCCATATCGCGTTCCACAACAGCTTCAATGAAAACGAGAAGCCGGCCCTGGGCTACCTCCGCTACGACGGGGTCTCGTGGAGCACGATGACCGTGGATGAATCGGCCGGAGGCGCGACCTTCGCGTCCCTGGCCCTGGACGGCTCCGGCAATCCGCATTTCCTATACAGCGACTACACCGCGGCCAATCCCAGGCTGATGTACGCTTCGGCAACCGCGGCGGGTTTTGCCGCGGCCATTGGGGGCGGTTCCGGCGGGCGGGCCCAGGCGCCGTCCGGATTCGCGGCAGCCGCGGTCTACTACACCTCCGCGGCCTGGGTCTGGACCGACAACTCCTCCAATGAAACAGGCTTCAAGATCTACGGATCCACGGTTTCTTCGGGGCCTTTTTCACTGGTTGCATCTGTCCCCGCGGGCCAGGCTTCATACATGGAACAGCGGCTCACGCACGGCACGACCTACTACCGGTACGTCGCCGCGTTCAACGCAGGCGGGGTCGCGGTCTCTTCATGGACCATGATCCTGACCTCGCAGGCACAGCCTGCCGGCGTCTACGCGAGCCCGGGCCAGACCCTGGCGTACCCCGCGCCGGAGGGGACCGTGCTTTTGGAGATACCTGCGGCCGCATTTCCAGGGCCTGTCACGGTGAATTTTTCAGTGCCGCAGGGCTTTCCTTCCGGAGGCCCGGCCGCGGGAGAGCTCGCAGGGACCGGCGTCGGGGTCGAGATCACCGTGGCAGGCGGGCTCAGGCCGAGCAGGGAGCTGCTCATCAGCATCCCCTACAGCGACGCGAGCGCGGCAGGCATGGACCAGAGCAAGCTGATCGTGGCGCGCTACGACGCATCGGCCGGGGTCTGGGTGCCGCTCATGTCAACGCCTGATCCGGCCTCAAAGCGCGTCACCGGGAGGACCAGCCATTTCTCGATCTTCCAGGTCATGGCGTCGCAGCCCGCGGGCCGGCTCATGTCAGCCAAGGCCTTCCCCAACCCGCTCAGGCCAGCGAAGGGACACACGAGCATGACCTTCGCGGACCTGCCTGCTGATACCCGGCTGAGCATCGCGAACTTCGCGGGAGAGCTTGTGCGGACTTTGAGCGCCGGGCCCTCGGGCGTCGCTGCCTGGGACGGGAGAAACGATCACGGCGAGCCGGTCGCAAGCGGAGTCTATTTCGTCCTGCTTCAAGCAGGCGGGGAACGCAGGGTCATGACCGTGGCGGTACAGCGTTAGGGTCAGGTCTGGACATTGGACATTTCAGACATGAAAGGGATAGCGCTTGCGTGGCTGGGCGCCTTGCTGCTGCTCCTTGCCCCGCAGCCGGCCTGGCCCGCGTTCAGCGCTTCAGCCAGGGGCGGCTCCGCGGCGACTTTCCTCAAGATCGGCGCAGGCGCCCGTGCAGCTGCCATGGGCGAGGCCCAGGCGGCTGACCCCCAAGGCGCCGAGGCCCTGTTCTGGAATCCCGCGGCCTTAAGCCGCGTCTCCGGCTGCTCGGTTTCTTTCACGCATGCGGCGCACATCGCCATGAGCTCGCTTCAGTACGGCGCCTATGCCCAGAGGCTGCGCAGGGCGGGATCCATCGCCGCGGGCTTTCAGCGCAGCTCAGCCGGCGCGATAGATGAGACGGACGAGTCGGGGACCGTCGTGGGCAGCTTCTCCCCATTTGATCTGGCCGTAAGCGCGGGCTACGGCGTCGAGCTCTCGAGCGCCGGGCCCAGGTTCCTTCGATCCGTTTCCATGGGCCTCGGCTTCAAATACATCCGCTCTCAAATCATCAACTCAGCCGAGTCATGGGCGGAGGACATCGGGATTCTTTCGCCGGCGCTCTGGAGGGACCGGCTGCGCTTCGCCTTCACCGCCAGGAACCTCGGACCGGGCCTGCGCTATGAGGCTGCGACCGAGGATCTTCCCCTGGAACTGCGGCTCGGCTCGGCCCTGCGGGCCGGCGCCTGGGCCGCTGTCCTGGACCTCGGGCTTCCCAGGGACAATGCTCCATTCGCCGCCGCCGGGCTCGAGCGGCGCTGGGAACCGGCCCCAGGCATGAGCGTGGCCGGCAGGCTGGGCCTCAACTCAAGCCGCCTTGGCCTGCCGGGCGGGGCCGGGCTTTGCTTTGGGTTCGGGATATCAGGCCGCGGCATGGGCCTGGATTACGCGATCGTGCCTCTTGGTTATTTCGGCTTGGGCCAGCGCGTGTCCCTGCAGATGGCCTTTTAGAAGCTTTATGGGTGTGCTCCGGCGAATCGTCTGAGCCGGCTTCTGGGGATGATGGCCATGTCGTCCGGTATCAATGCCAGGTGCGCCCCCATCTTTCCCGCCGCGCGTTTGTAGAGGCTTAGCAAGTGGTCTGAGTCCCCCTTCTCCAATCTGGAGATATGGGTCTGCTTGAGGCCCAGGGCCCGGGCCAGCTCTTCCTGGGTCTTCCCCAGGAACCGGCGCAGGAGCGCCACCTGCACCGGCAATGGCCGGGTCATGAGCTCCTCGAAGTACTCGGCGGCGTACTCGGGATCGGACTCGATGGCCTTGCGGACATCCTTGTCGAACCCGGGCCTTTTCTTCCTCATACTCTCCCCTCCAAAACATCGCGCATTCTCCGGTAGGCGCGTTCCAACTCGCTCCGCGGCGTTTTCCCGGAGCTCTTCTCGCAGGCCGACAGCAGCCACAGTTCGCCTTCGCGGATGCAGAAGAATATCCGATAGGCGATCTTGTCGAAAGGTCGCTTCAGCTCCCGCAAGGGCTCCCAACCCCTCAGGATTCTCACCGTCACGTTCATCGTCCGAGGCCAGAACATTTCCAAAGTCTGGATGTCGATGTCCAGCTTCGCGGCCGCTTTCTTTTTCTGCGGGTTCTTCCTCAGCGCATCCAGGCATTCGCGAACTTCGCCCGATTCCCCGAGTGGATAGTATCTTCTCCGGATCACTTGGCGTATACCCTTCTAAGTATATACCTAATTCGGTATATTGTCAAGGCCCAGTCTTGCCCCAAATCCTCCACCAAGGGGCCGCGCAACAATAAGTTCCAGGACTATCCACGTGGATAGTCGATTCCCACGAGGAGGAGTAATGTTAGAGTTGCGCCTCCAGATACGATTTTAATTTTGTGCGACCCCTAACGCCCAGGCCTGCTCGAAATATTTTTCACCTGGCGGATGAGCCCCCTTTCCACAACTCTCCACGTGGATAGTTGCCCTGCCGGTGCTTACTGGAGAATTTAGGCTTGCCCGGGCCTGGACTACGCGATTGTGCCTCTGGGTCATTTCGGCCTGGGCCAGCGCGTGTCCCTGCGTCTGGCCTTTTGAATCAAGGGCAGACGGACTCAAACACCGCGGGACTTTCGGTACGCGGACAGCGGCATCCCTCCCTTTTCCCGTTTGACTCGGCCCAACATCCGACGAAAGCGGGGGCTGCGCTCAAGCAGGAAGTCCTCGATGTCGGAATCGGTGAGGTGCTCGAGGACGGCGGTAATCCTCCCGTTTCGCGTTACGAACACCGGCTCACCCTCGCACGCCGCGAGATACCTGCCGAAGTTGTTCCGGACTTCTCCCATGGGGGCTACTTTCATGGCTTCACCTCCTCGTAATATTCGGCGGTCTCGTCCTTGTGCAGGATGCGGAGGACGTCGACCCGGCGTTCCTCGTCATTTAAGTTGTAGAAAACCCGGTGCTCACCCAGCCGCAGCCGAAAGTCGGGGCTGCTTATTCCCCGCAGCCGTTTGATGCGGCTCCCGCTTTCTCGCGCCGGACGGTCGCCAAGAAACCGCTCCATGCCGTCGGCGATCGCGGCGGCGTCGTACTTCCGCAGCCGATCGAAGTCTTTGACCGCGGAGGGTCTAAGAAGGATCGCATAGCGCGCCATCTGCGTAGCACTATTATGACATGATTATGCTACGCTGTCAAGAGCCTGCGCGGAATCAGCCAAAAAGTTGGATCCAGGCGAAGCCGCATCTCAACAGCCGGCAGGCCCTGAACGCGGCGGCGCAGAGCCAGGAGTAAACGAGGCCCGGCCGGCCCTGCGTGAAGAGGCGCGGGAAGGCCGGGACGCCCAAAACCAGGCGCCTTGGGATCCTGTGCAGTTCAACTGTCCCGGCGTCGTCCTTGAGCCAGAGGCTTTCAGCGTCCGAGCGCCAGACCCGGTGCAGGAGCCTCTTGCCTTCGATCCGGTAGAGCGCCATATCCCCGCGGCGGACGTTCTCGCCGCGAGCCTCGCGGATGGGAAGCAGCTCTCCATCCCTCAAGAGCGGCCTCATGCAGCCGCCCTCAAGGCGGTAGAGCGATACGGTCGCGCTCTGGGAAGCGCCGTCCAAATCTTCCGGACGCCGTAGATTTGGACGTATCGAACCTACGTCGTTTGGAAAGTTCGATACGCCCCCGGAGCGCGCCGTTATACCTCTCGCGGAGGGGGCGGCGGGGCCTTGGGCCATCATCCCCTCAGGAGGTCTTCTTCACCGCCTTGCAGGCCGGAGTGCCTGCGCCCGTGGGGCCGGTGATGCACTTGCCGCATGCGAGCGTCGTGGTCTCCAGGGTGCTCTCTGAGCGGATCTCCGGCTTCTCGTACGGCTTCTTCTCGTTCGTCATGGAACAGCCTCCACAAGGTTGCGGCTTGCCGCGGTTCGCTGAATCTCCCGGATCGCCCGGCTGATGCGGCAGCAATCAGAAGACGGGATCAAGGGGTCGTTGCGTTCAAGCTGGCTCAGGCCCAGGCAGTGCATGAAGTGCGCCTCCCCGCAATCCGGGCAGGGCTTCACGTCCTTGGCCGTGATGCGCCGGGCCTTAAGCAGAGCCGGGCCGCCCAGCCAGATGTCCTGGAACCGCTTCGTCCGGACGTTCCCGGCCGGGGCCAGCCACTGGATGCAGGCCAGCACGTCGCCGTACGGGTTGATCGCGCCCAAGGAGCGGCCCGCGGCGCAGGTCGGCTCGCCTCCGGCCAGGGGCCGAGCGGAGGCCAGCTCCCCGCCTTCCATGAGCTCCGGGGTCTCATAGACCTTCAGGAGTTGAGCGTCGCGCAGTCCGAGCTCGAGCGGCGCTTTAGAGCCGTCATTGCCGGGAACGATCACGGGATCGAACTGCCACCTCGCCCCCAGCTCCCCGGCCAGCGCGATGAGCGCGCCGGCGTCCTTCAGATTTGAGCTCATGAGGGGGCACTTGAGCTTCACGGGAATCCCGCGTTCGGCGAGGAGCCTCGCGCCCCGGAGGGTCCGCTCGAAGGAGCCGGGCGTGCGCGTGATCCGGTCGTGCTCAGCCGGCTTGGGGCTGTAGCAGGAGACCCCGACGCCTGCCACCGCGGCTTCCAGCCACGAGTCCGCGGTTTCCGGGGTGAGGAGGGAGGCGTTGGTGAAGATCTCGATGGAGAAGCGAAGCTCGCGGCCGCGCCGCAGGATCTCCGAGAGGTCCGGCCGCAGGAGGACCTCGCCGCCGGTGAGGATGAGGTAGAGGGTCCCGGCCTCGGCCAGCGCTTCGAGCGCCCCGAACCACTCAGCCGTGTTCAGTTCGGACTCGGGTCCGAGCCGGGTTCCGGGGAGGTAGCAATGCAGGCACCTCTCGTTGCAGCGGTAGGTGAGCTCCAGGATCATGGAGAGAGGGACGCTGCGCTCCTCCGCCAGGCCGTGGAGCTCGCGCGCCAGCGCGGCGGGCTGTCCCTGCATCATTCCTCCAGCAGGCCCATGACTCTCAGTTTCTCCAGGAAAACGGCCGCGTCGCGGCCGGCCTCCTCGACTGAGACGTCGAACTCGCCGGCCAGGAGCGAGCCGATCTCGGCCGGGCTCAGGCGGCGCTCTGCCAGCTCCCAGATCCGCGTTCCTATGCCGTTGAGGGTGTGGAGCCTGGCGGCCTTGGGGTCCACGATGAACGCACGTCCGCAGAGCACGCGAAAGGCGAGGCGCTTGGCGGGCCTCATGCGATCATGCGCAGGATCTCGGCAGCCGGATGTCCCGGCCTCCACCTGAGCTCGTATGCCGGGAGATTCCAGGCAGCTGCGGCCAGCAAATCCATGGCCCTCCCGGCCGCTTCCCTGGACGTCTCGAAGAGCACCAGGCAGCGCAGAAGCCGCCGCATGGCCTCGGCCGCAGACAGGGGAACGCGCTCGAGCCTGCGGCCCCGGGCCAGGAAGAGGAGCGAGCGGACGGGCGCGCATCCGTTGTTCTCCGGGATCCGGAACTCGCCCCAGAACGGCGTCGAGTATGCCCGGATCTCTTTGCCGAACCTGCGGAGCGCGACGAGCTCATCGCTGAGGCAATCGAGCTCCGGCTCGGCGCGCAGGGTCCTCATGAGGGTCGTCTTCCCCGCGCCGGAGACGCCGGGAAGAAGATAGGCGCCTTTGCGCCGGACCACCGCGGCTGCGTGGAGAAGCGCGCCTTGGGCCCTGTTGAGAAGCGAACTATAGAGCGCCCGCAGGGCGGAATCCAGGGCCTGCGCCTTGTCTTGGATGAGCCCCCGGCCTTCGGCACATGTCCGGCCCGGCGCGCCGCCCCATGCGCAAAAGGTAGAACGGCGCGCTCCGAGGACGGCGCTTCCCAGAGCGCCGGAAGGCCGAAGCCTGATATCCCAGTTGAAGGATGAGGCCGAGGCGATCAGCCGCTCTCGGCCCAAGACGCGCGGCTGCCAGCTTCCATGCAGACGGCTTTGGGCCTTGCGGATGTCGAGGCGGCAGCCGGGCCTGCGCTCGCTCAGAAAAGGCCGGTATCTATCACCCGCCCGCGCCGCCTCAAGCTCCGCGTCAAGACGCGCGTGCACGGCGACTCCGCCGACCTCGATGCGAAGGCGATCCATCTCGGGTTTCAGAATATCAGCCCCGCCCGGCTTTGTCAAGAGCACGGGGGCGGACAATTCAGTCCCAATCGTTCGGAGCGATGCCGGCTTGCCTCAGAATCTCCCGGAGCAGCGCAATCCCGATGTCCCCGCCATGGGGATTCGGAATCCTGATCTTCAGGGCGCCCCTGACCATGAAGGCATGCCTAGCGCCGCTCCAGGGGCCCTCAAAGCCGAGCCGCCGGAATCTCCGGATCAAATCCCTGCGTTTAAGCAGCTTAAGCACCGACCGGATGGGGAAGGCTCAAGGACTTGCCGCCGATGGGAGGAAGCCTGTCCCGGCTGCGCAACTTCAGCACGATCCAGTCCTCAAGCACCTCTTGGAGGACATTGCGGCACTGCTCAAGGGTCTTTTCGTTTGCCCAGACCCCCTGGAATGCAAGGATCTCGCCGAAATAGGTCTTGTCCTCGAGAATCTTGTAGGAAGCTTTCGACAACGCGAGTTGGATATATGAGCTTAGGCCCATGCTTTTATTCTAACAGAGATGGCGCGGTTTTTCAATGCTTGCTTGGGGGAAAATGTCCCCCAGGCATTGGCGCAGAATGAATCCGGCGAGGCCCAGGACGCGCCAGGCCAGATAGAAGGGCCGGCCCAGCCTCCACAGCAGGCCTCCATGCCCGGGTTCGACGCGGCGCCGCAGGCGCGGGCCGGTCGGCCATAGGATCTCCCAGAGGCCCTTCAAGGGAACCGCGGGGTGGCGTCCCAGGAAATGGGTCGCGATCGGCTCAAACCATGGATGGGCCGGATGCGCGAGGAGCCAGTCGATGGCGCGCGCGCGCCAGCCGTTCCCTCCGCGAAAGGAACAACGGCGCGCTCCGGGGACGGCGCTTCCAAGAGCGCGGCCGTCCCCGCTCAAACCCTTCAGGACCCTCTCCGGCACCTCGGCGCCGCAGAGGTCCTTGGCGGCCCGCAAGTAGCGGGCGAGCCCTGGGCTTGCAGGATGCCCCTTCATAAGTTCGAGGAGCTTGTCCCAGTCCAGGGGTCTGTCCTTATCCAGGGTCACTGCCGCGGCGTCGGCGAGGGAGATGGGCCTGAGCTCCATCTTGTGCAGGACCGCGTGCAGCCCCGAGAAGATCAGCATCTCCTCGGGAGCGGGAACCAGGTAAGACTTCCCGCAGGGGACGGCCCTGCGCAAGAGCGCCCCCGTATCCCAGAATGGGTAGTCCCCCTGGTAGTGAATCTCCAGGAGGCCCCCTCCCGGACAGGTGTAGACCTCCTGGCGGCCGCCGGCCGGCGCAAGGCCCAGCGGGGCAAGGAGCTCCCTTGCACAATCTTGAGCCCGGTCTTCGCTCAGGATATCGGCATCGGCCATAGGGCGCAGGCCGGCCTCCCCGCGATAACAGGTCCCGACCGCGGCCACGCCCTTGACCGCGGCGACCCTAAATCCGCGGCGGGCCAGCGCGAGCGCGGCCGCCTCGGCCCAATGGCACAGTCTCGCGCCGTCCACCGCGCTGGCGTGAAAGGCCGCGGCCAGGCTCTTGCGGGCGGCTGGGGGCGGTCGTAAGTCTGGACGCACCAAACATCCAGAATCCGTAGGTTTGGTGCGTACAAACTTTCCGAACATCGCAGGTTTGGACGTATTGAACCTGCGGCGTATGGAAGGTTCAATGCGTCTCGAACCAACGCAGTTTGGGAGTTCGGGACGGTCTCCTTCCCCGGAGAGGGCCGCGGCTCTGGGGCCGCAGTCCTCGCAGGCGCCGGCTGTTCTCCTCTCGCCGCAGAGGGCGCCGATGGCTTCAAACCGCCCCAGGATGTCCGCGAGGTCCTCTTCGACCTGGGCGGGCTGAGCGTCGAATTCATCGAGGAGGGCGGCCCGGATCTCGCCTACGGTGCGCTTGCCGTCGATGAGCTCCCAGACCCTGCCGCCGGTTTCGTTGAGAGTATAGATGCTCTGCAGGTCCCCGACCTTCCGGCGGATGGGGACCAGGATGAACTCATCGGCGATCCTGCGGCCCACGAAATCGGGGCTCTTTCGGCAGCGGCGGTCGGTCGCATCCATGGATCACTTCGTAGGATGGGCGTCGTAGTCGTCTATGGCGCCGCCGAGCCTGCCGTAGAGCCAGCCCCAGTGCTTCCACAGCTTCTGCTTGCCCTCCTCGCCGTATTTCTGATCGTAGTACCGGCAGGTCTCGGTCTTGAACCATCGGACGGGGTTGTATCCCATCCCGGCGAGGGCCAAAAAAGCGAGGACCCCTGCCGCGGAGAGCAAAATGACCACGTACTCCCTCGGCCGCAGGAAAGCCGGAAGATCGGGAAGCCGCGGGGCGCACCAGCGCTCCCCGCAGGCCGTACAGCGGCGCTTGCGGCTGCCGAGGAAATGGCGCCAGAGATGGACAAGGATCGAGGAGGAGCAGCGGACGCGGTCGCTCCCGCATTTCGGGCAGGTTTCGGCTCCGGCCCGCGAAGAGGATGCGCTGGAGCGGATGGAAGGCATCAGGATTTCCCCGGCAGGTTCGCCGTCATCTTGGGCTGGGGAGGATTCTACAAAATGCGCGCTGTCTGAGGGAGAGGGTTCAGCCCGCCCGAGAGGCTTCCTCGGGCTCCTTCACGTAGTGGTCGTAGTACTTCTCGTAGTAGCCGTAGTCCTCGTCCTGTGCGGTTCTCTGATCGTTGAGGATCACTCCGACGGGATTGCGCTTCGCCTCGACGATCATCTGCTTGGCGCGCATGAGGAGCCCGCGCGGGGTCCGGCCCGCGCGGTAGACGATCACCACGCCGTCCGAATGCGCCGCGGCCAGAAGGGCGTCCACGAAGAGCAGCAGCGGCGTGCAGTCGATGACCGTCAAGTCGAATCGGTTGCGCATCTCCTTGAGCAGCGCGGGCAGCCGGGGGGAGGAGAGGACGTCTACGATGTGCGCCTTGTTCGCCCAGGCGGTCATGACCTTGAAAGTCTCGATGCCGGAGAACGCGGCGACCCTGTCGGGGTCCATGGCGCCGAGGAGGAAATCCGCGGTTCCGAGGATCGCGTCCTTCCACGCCCGGCCCCCGGTCAGGACGTCCACGACGCCCGGATCCTTCTCCAGGCCCAGGAGCCGGTGGACCGAAGGCTGCCGGAGGTCTAAGTCGATGAGCAGGGTCTTGAGCCCCGCCTGGGCCGCTGAGAGGCAGAAATTGACCGCGGTGAGGGACTTGCCCTCCCCCATCTGCGTCGAGGTGAAGACCAGGACCTTGGGGCCCGGCCTGCCCATGCGCGACTCGATCGCGGCCCGCATGGGGTGGTAGATGTCCGCGCAGCAGGGCCGGCAGTCCTGCAGGCAGGCCGGCTTCCCCTCCGGGGCCTCGCCGAACCCGCCGCCGGCAGCGGCCGAGAAGATGCAGTGCGAGCGCGACGCTTCGAGATGCGGCGCCGCGCCCAGCACCGGGATGCCGATGTAGCTTTCGACCTCGTCGATCCGGGCCAGGGTCCTGTCGAGGTTCTCCAGAAGCGTCGCGAGCATGAGCGCCAGCATGGCGCCTAAAAAGGCGGCCAGGAGCAGGTTCCGCCCCCTCCTGGGGTAGGACGGGGCCTTGGGAAGCTCCGGCCTTGAGAGGATCTCCAGGTCCGGATTGTTCGCGAGGCTTTCCAACCCAGCGCTGGCTTCGGTCTCGGCCCGGACCATGTCCGCGAGGAGGGCTTCTGTCCCTTTAAGCTCCCTGCTCAGCCGCTCGAATTGAAGCTCCTGGGCGGGAAGCCTCGAGAGGCTCTGCCGAGTCTGCTGGATCCTCTGGTCCAGCTTGGCCACGTCCGGATGGTTCGGGGTCCATTTCGACAGCAGTTCCTTGCGCTCCGACTCCAGGCTGAGGAGCAGGCCGGCCAATTGAATCCCGCGGCCGGCTGTCTGGTTCTTCTCCAGAAAAGCCCTTTTCCTTTCCTCCAGGCCCGCAAGCCGCTGCTCGGCCGCGCGCCTGCGGCCGAGCAAGGCGTCCAGATCCACCCTCAAGCGGCGGACGTTCCGTTCCGATTCCCACTGCATGAAGACGTCCATCATGACGCCGGCCAGACGGACCGCGGCCTCCGGGGTCTCGCCCACGGCATCGATGCCGATGAGGTTGGACAGCCGGATCCGGCGGACGGAAAAAGACTTGCGCACGGCTTCCGGCTCGATTCCCAGGCGCCTGGCCGCGGCGGAGGCGATTTCATCGAGCTCCATGGAAGCCATAACGGTCTCGATGGTCTCCGGCATTTTCTTCGGATCCCTCTGGGGGATGAACTTCAGCGCGGCCCGGGACTCGTAGAGCACGGGGCTCGTGCGGTTGTAGCAATGCGCCGCGAGCAGGCACGCGGCGCAGACGCCCAGCACGAGCCATTTTCTGCGCCTGGCGATCCTCCAGAGGTCGCGCAGTTCAAGGCCGCCCTCCGCCGCGTTCGGGCGCATGGTCACGGGAAGCCCTCCTCCGCCCGGCTCAACAGTGCCCCGTACTCGCCGTACTTGCCGCCCTCCGGCTTCTCTTCGCCTTTGCCGGTCCCCCGGCCGCGCGCAAGCTTCCCGCAAAAATCCCTCAGGTCCGCCAGGCTCATGGCCCTGACCACGTGGACCGCCGTGTGCTCGGAGAGATCAAAGAGCGCGCTCTCCCCGGCCGGCTTCCGGTCGCGGTCCAGCCAGATATGCAGGATGGGCCGGGTCGGCGCGCGCGGATGCGCGCCCTCCGCGCGGCCGATCGCGCCGTCGGAAAGCTCGACGATGGTCCCCGGCGGGTAAAGGGAGAACTGCTCGATGAAGGCCCGGAGCACCCGGACGTCCAGCTTCCGGCGATGCCGCCGGATCACGAGCTTCGTTGCCGCGTGCCTGGTCATGGGCTCCCCCCAGGGCCGCCGGCGGCTCAAGGTTTCAAATATGTCGCAAAGGCCGATGATTTGGCTGAACAAGACCGCGTCGTCCTCTCCTGGAGAGGAGGCCGGCTTCCCTCCGAGGACGCGGCCCCCTGGAGCCTCGCCCTCGCGCTCCAGCCGGGAAACCGCCTCCAGGCGCGACTTGACCTCCCAAAGGTAGCCTGGAAACCCCTCCTCGTCCGGCGGGAGGGTGAGAGACTCCTCCTTCCCGGAGGGCCCCGGAACATCGACCCCTTGGGCCTCGCCCTCTCCGGGAGAGGAGACCGGCTTCCCTCCGAGGACCGCGCCCCCTTGGGCCTCGCCCTCTCCGGCGAGCGGAGAACCGCCGGCGCCTCCGAGGACGGCGTTCCCAGAGCCGCCGCCCTCTCCGGGAGAGGAGACCGGCTTCCCTCCGAGGACCGCGCCCCCTTGGCCGCCGCCGGGGTCCGCATGGGATGCGGTCGACCGAGCGCTATCGCGAGGAAGTGCCGCATCCGAGGTCTTGGGGGCGGCTTGGCCCGCGGGGATGTCGTGCAGGAGGGCGCAAAGCCCCAGGAGCAGGCAGGTCTCCCTCTTCCACTCCGCTTTCAGGCCCAGCGACAGCCTCAGCGAGAGGACGGCCGTGTTGAGGCGATGCCCGGAGCGGTAGTCGTCCGCCATGGACGCGGCGCTCAGCGCGAGCAGGGCCTGGTTTCCGGACTCCAGGAGGCGGAGCATCTCCTCGGAAACGGCCCAAGCGCAGCGGCAGGCCTGCGGGGCCGGCATCAGCGCAAGCGGGCGGATTTCCTCAAGCGCGAGGCGATAGGCGATCCGCGCGGACCGCATATCCTCGGGCCAGGCCGCGTTCTCCAGGATGGATTTCCGGACCTTTCGCCTGTGGCCGGCCGCATCCAAGCGGCCCTCGGAGGCGGGCCGCTCTCTGACAACGTTTGGAAGCGGCATTTCCTCGCCAGAAGGCTCGGGCACACTTCCTCGCGGTAGCGCCCGGCCGGCCGCGGCCTGCTCGCCGCCCGGCTGCGGGGGATGCTCGTCCAGGTTCAGCTTGGTCAGCTCGGCTTCGTACTTGATCCAGACATCCTGGAAGGCGTCGCGCGGCTCGTCCTCGGGCATGGCTCAGGCTCGCTTCTCCTTGCGCGCGGTCAGGGCCGCGGCTTTCGCCTGGTATTCGCGCAGGATATCCGTGAGCTCCGCTTCCATCCGGCGCTTCATCTCGTCGAACTCGCGCTTCTTGGCCTCCAGGGCCGAGGCCATCTGCTCTTCCTTGGCCTGGAGCGCCGCCTCCTTGCGGGAGAGGGCCTCCGCTCGCTCCCGGTAATGCGCGTCTTTCGCCTCCACGTCCAGGCCGGAAGCCTCGTAGGACGCCTGGAGCTCCTCGGCCTTCTTCCGGTATTGCTCCTCCAGATCCGAGGCGCGCTTGGCGAGGGCCTGCAGGCGCTCCTGGTTCGATTTCTTCATCTCGTCGAAGCGCTGGGCGTACTCCGCCTCCAGGGCCTGGTGACGCTTGGTCCAGGCCTCCTCAAGCCCGGTCTCCTTCTTCTGGAGATCCTCCAGGAAGGCCTGCATCTTCCCGGCCCGGCCTGTGTCCCGCTCGGATTCGATCTTCAGGAACTTCTCCTTGAACTCGATGTTCTCCGCTTCCTTGGCCTCGATCTTCTTCAGAAGCTCCTCGATGGCGCCGCGCTCCTTGGCCAAAGACTTCTCCAGGGCTTGCGAGTGACGCCGAAGGGCTTCGGTCTGCTCCTGCAGCTCGCGCTCGCGGGCATCTGCGTCCGATATCGCATCCTGCACGCGCCGCTTCTCGGTTTGGACGCTGTTTTGGAGCGCGATGAGCTTCTCCTGCAGGCGCCCCACCTCGCCGCGGAACTCCTCCACGACGATCTTCAGCTTCAGCGCGCCCTTGCTGTTGTCCTGCCACAACTCCTGGCCCACCGACTCCAGGCGGCCCCAGAGCTCCGACAGCCGGCTTCCGTCTTCGATCTTTTCGTTGCTCATGTCACCTTCCCTTAGGAATATGGACACGGGTTCCCGGTTGAAAATCCAGCCATTGAATCAAAAACGCGCCGCCTGCATTAAAATCAAAAAACCGGGAGCTTCATGCTCTCGGCGATTCCACGAAGTCCACCCTTAATAACAGAATGAACGATCATAAGTATAAAGGTAATATTGCCTTTTGTCAATGCTCATCTATAGAAGTCGAAACCGAGGTCATGCATCCCTAATAGAATAAGCCCTGCCGATGCGGCTCGCCAGGCTCCGATTGTCAGGGGTTGTCAGAAAAAACGCCGGTCATTTAAACTCGATGCTCCTCATAGCCACGCGGTGCAGGGCTGAAGGACTGCGGGTCATGATCCAGACCCAGCGCCCCTCCACGGCGAGACCGGCGATCGAGGAGCCTTTGGGCAGGAAATTCCCCAGGGGCGCCCAGCCGTCCGGCTCCAGCGGAGCCGCGATGCGGTAGCGGCGGATGCGCCGCCAAGCCGCGTCCAGGACCCAGAGCCGCTCCCCCATGCGGTAGAGGCCCACAGGCTCTTCGTCGAGGACGGGGCTTTCAGACAGCACCGGCAGCCCGTCGGAGAGCGCATGCCGGTACACCTTGTGGGAACGGCGGTCAGCGGTCCAAAGATTCTCCCCGTCCCAATAGACGGCGCTGGGCTCCTCGCCGGGGCTCGGATAAGCCTCCAGGATGGCGCAGGTCTGCGAGTGATGGCGGTAGATCTTGCGGTGGGCCGGGTCCACGCTCCAAATGCAGGTTCCGTTGAAGCTCAAGGCCGCGGCCGCGGGGTTCGGGAAGTCCTGCCTGGCAATCAATCGCGGGCCGTTGGTGTCGAGCCGCACCAATTGGCCGCTTTGCTTGTCGAACGAGATGTATTGGCCGTTCTTCAGCGCAAGCGAGACGGGCTCGGACGCCGGGAAGGGGATGCTCTTGGTCTTGGCCGGGCGCGAGAAGAATTTGCGCATCAGGGGCATGGAGCGATGGATGGAAATACCCGCGGCGAGCAGGACCGCGCAAGCGGCCGCGGCAGCAAGGTAACGATGAGACCTTCCTGAACGGACCGCGTCTGCGAACGCTTTCCAAGCGGACTCTTCCCGGGCCGGCCTGGGAGCTTCGGCGGCCGGGGGAGGCCTGCGCCCCCCATAGGCCCGGGCGTCGGCCGGACGAGGGAACCGCCGTCGGGGCGCCCCGGCGCCATGACCGGGCACAGGCGGCAGGGCGACGTCGAGCCCGTCCAACCGGGAGCCGTATTCCTCCAGGATTTTTCTCAGGGTGTCCGGTTTTTGTTCCACAAGCCGTCCCGGTCAGGAGGCCTTCTTGGCCTGGTATTCCCGGATCACGTTCCGGACTTCTTCCTGGAGCTTCCGCTTGATCTCGTCGAGCTCCCACCTCTTGGCCTGCCACTCGATGTCGAGATCCTGGCGGTACTTGTCCAGCTCCTGCGCCTGGCGCTGAAGCTCCCCCTCCTGGGCCAGCAGGCGCGCTTCCTTGGCTTCCAGCTCCTTGCCGAGAGCCTCCTGAGCCGAGGTGAGCGTATTCTCCCTCTGAAGGGTTTCCTTATGGAGAGCGGACACCCGGTCGCTCAAGGCCTGGGCCTGCTCCTCGTAGCTCTTGCGGGCCTCCAGGGCCCAAGCCTGGCGCTCGGCCTCCAGCTTGCGCCGGTGCTCGGTCCAGCCGTCCTCCATGCAGCGCGCCTTTTCTTCAAGCTCCTTCAGGTAAGCATGAAGCTTTTCGATATGCCGGACGCTCCTGTCGGATTCGGTTTTCGCATGCGCCTCTTTCAGCGCGGCGACCTCCGCGTCCTTGGCCTCGAGAGACTTCTCAAAAGCCGCGGCCTTCCTCTCCAGGCCCAAAGCGCGGGCTTGGGCCAGCTCGAAATCCTGATGCATGAGCGCAAGGCGGCCTTGGAAGTCCGCGCGGGACTCTATGTTGTCCTTTTCAAGAGTCTCTGTTCTCTTCCGTTCCCGCGCCAAGGACTCCTCGGCGATGCGGACGTTCCGTTTGGCGTCCTCGAGCTCCTGGCTCAGGGCCGCGAGGCGCGCCTCGAAGTCCGCGTGAATCTCCCGCTCCACGGCGCGCCGCTGGATAGAGAGAAGCTCCTTGAACGCGGCGAGGGTCTTCTCCGCGCGGTCCACCTCCGCGCGGAACTCCTCGACCAAGACCTGCAGGCCCACGGCGCTCGGCCGGTCCTCCTTCCAGAGCTTCACGCAGAGCTCGTCGAGCTTTGTCCAGACCTGGTTGAGATGAAGAGCTTTATCGGTCAATTGTTCGCTCATGGCCGCGTCTCCGGTCCTTCGGGCTTCGGGTTCTCAAGCCCGATCAGCTTCTGATGATAGGAATGGATCGTCTCCAGAAGCTCCTGCTTGAGGGCCTCGATCTGCGTGCTCTTCTCAAGAGAGGCTTCCTGCGCCTCGAACATCCGCCCGTGCCAATCCTTGTTGCGCTGCCTGAGCGACTCTTCATGCGCCCGCCAGGCGGCTTCGCGCGCGCTCTCAACCTCGTCGAGCTCCGAGAAGCGCCGCACGAGGACATGCTCCAGCTGAGACAGCTCCTCGCGCCGCCGGCCCAGAGATTCACCGAAGAGCTTGCGCTGGACGTCCAGCTCGCACTTCAAGCGCGAGCACTCATCCTCCAAACCGCGCGCCTTTTTCTCGAATTCCAGGGACCCCTGCAGATTCGCCTGGTTGAGCTCCACTCGCTCGCTCTCCAGGGCCGAGATCTTCTCCAGATACTGCTTGGCCTGCTCCTCCCAGCGGCCGAGTTGGGAGAGCAGATGCGTCTTCTCCGCGAAAACAGCCTTCTCCCGCCGGGCCTGCATATCCGCGCTGTCCCTTTCCCAAGCCGCGACCTGCCGCCGGTGCTCTTCCAGGAGGTCCTGGCGAAGATGCTGGAGCTCGCGCTCGTTCTCCTCCCTGTGGCGGACGATCTGCCCCTCCAGGCGCTGTTCCCGCTCGGCCTGGGCCTTCTCGCGTGCGTCTAAGTGGCGCTCCAGCGCGCGCAGAGCCACCTCCTTCGAGATATAGGCCTTATCCATCTGGGTCCGGCTCTCTTCGAGCGAGCGCCCGGCTTTCTCGCTCTCCGAGCGGCCGCGGAGTTCCGTTTCAGCCTGGAGCTTCTTAAAGTCCCTCTCCAGGATCTCCAGGCGGAGCGCGTACTCCTTCTCGATCTCGTCCTGGCGGGAGCGGAGCGACTTCTCCTTGAGCTCGATCTCGTTCTCGCGCGAGAGGAGCTTCTTCAAGTCGAGCGTCCCCTGGGTGAACTCGCAGAGCAGCTCCTCGATCTTGGCGTAATAGGATTCGCGCTCCGCGGCGTAGGCCTCGCCCCGGTCCTTCATGGTCTGGCGGGCCAGCAAAGCGGCTCGGGATTCCTCGTATCTCTTCTGAAGCTCCGAGTTGCGCGCCTCCAGGGAGCGCAGGCGCTCCAGCGCCCACCGCAAGGTCATCTTCGCGGTGTCGAGATTGTCTATGGAATCCAGCTGTGAGGAGATATTGGCGTTTATGATGTCCATGATATTGTCGTTTCTCCAACTCGGCGAGGCCGCAACTTAGCGGTAGTCGGAAAACCCATACTGAGGGTAACCCGAAAACCCGATAAAGTCAATGATATTTTTGTTACAAATTGGGGTCAGGTCTGGACAATAGACATTTGACTTGACCAGTTCCTAATTGCTCACAATGTCTATTGTCCAGACCTGACCCCCTATGAACGCACTGCCGCTCTTGCTCGGGGCCCTCCTGGTCTACGCCCTCGCCTATCGATTCTACGCGTGCTTCATCATGGCGAAGGTATTGGCGTTCGACCCGGCGCGCGTCACCCCGGCGTACTCGATGCGCAACGGCTACGACTACAAGCCCACCAACCGCTGGGTGCTCTTCGGCCACCATTTCGCGGCCATCGCCGGCGCCGGGCCCCTGGTGGGGCCGGTACTCGCGGCCCAGTTCGGCTATCTGCCCGGCTACCTCTGGATCCTCATCGGGAGCGTGCTGGCGGGCGGGGTCCACGACATGGTCATCCTGTTCGCCTCGGTCCGCTGCGGCGGGCTCTCCCTGACCGAGATCGCCCGCAGGGAGGCCGGCCCGGTGGCCGGAACCGCCACCGCGGCCGCGGTCCTCTTCATCATCATCACGGCGCTCGCGGGCCTGAGCCTGGTGGTGGTCAACGCCCTCTCCGAAAGCTCCTGGGGCACGTTCTCCATAGCCGCGACCATCCCTATCGCGGTCTTCATCGGCTGGTATATGGACCGCCTGAGGCCCGGCAGGGTCGCGGAAGCGTCGGCGATCGGCGTGGCCCTGGTTTTGGCCGCGGTAATCCTGGGCGAGCCTCTCTCCCGCAGCGCCTTCGCACATTTCTTCATCTTCTCGAAGCCCGGCCTCTCGATCATCCTGGCCTTCTACGGCCTGCTGGCCTCGGTCCTGCCGGTCTGGCTCCTGCTGGCCCCGCGCGACTACCTCAGCTCCTACATGAAGATCGGCACCGTTCTTCTGCTGGCCTTAGGGATCCTCTGGGTGCGGCCCGCGCTCGCCTCCCCGGCGTTCACCGGTTTCGTGCACGGCGGCGGGCCCATCATCCCCGGGAAGGTCTGGCCTTTCGTCTGCATCACCATCGCCTGCGGCGCCATCTCCGGCTTCCACAGCTTGATCGGGTCCGGGACCACGCCGAAGATGATCCAGAGCGAGGCCGACATCCGGCTCATCGGCTACGGCGCCATGCTCACCGAGGGCTTCGTCTCCATCCTGGCGCTCATCGCGGCCACGACCCTCGCTCCCGGCGACTACTTCGCGATCAACGTGCCGCCCGCGGTCTTCGAGAAGCTCGGCCTTTCGACCGTGAACCTGCAGGCGATGAACGCCGCGGTCGGGGAGAGCCTGGCGGGCCGCTCCGGCGGGGCCGTGTCGCTCGCGGTGGGCATGGCGCAGATTTTCTCCTCCATGCCGGGCATGAAGCACCTTTTATCCTACTGGTACCACTTCGCCATCATGTTCGAGGCCCTCTTCATCCTGACGACCATCGACGCGGGGACCCGGGTCGCCCGCTACATCCTCCAAGAGGTTCTGGGCTTCGCCTACAAGCCCTTCGCAAAGACCGACTGGTGGCCGGGGGTCTTCCTCACGAGCGCGCTGGTCTGCGGGGCATGGGGCTCCATGCTGTTGATGGGGAACATCTCCACCATCTGGCCGATGTTCGGCGTGGCGAACCAGCTCCTCTCCGCCATCGCGCTGGCCGTGGGAACGACCTTCATCCTCAAACGCTCCAAGCCGCGCTACGCCCTCATCACCTTCCTGCCCTTCCTGTTCATGCTGGCCACGACCCTGAGCGCCGGGGTCATGAACATCTTCGGCAACTACCTGCCCCGCCATGACTTCCAGGGGAGCTTGAACGTCCTGCTCACCGCAATCATGATCGTCCTCGTGATCGTGATCACGGCCTGCTCCGCGTCCTCGTGGCTCAAGCTGCTCAAGAAATAGGGCCAGGTCTGGACATTGGACATTCCCCGGAAGAGGCGCTCTCAGCGAGAGATCAAACCGGATACCGGAGTCCCCGGCTCCAAGAGCAGCCCGCGCCGGCGCAAATCCTTGAGCTCCGCGATTATGGGCGCCCAGTACCTCACGTCTTGAGATTGGCGCTCCGCGATCTCAGCCGCGATCATCCTGCGGCAGCGCTCCAGGGGCAAGGAAACCCCCAAGGCTTGGAGGAGCTTGACGCGATCCTCCGCCCGGAATGAGAAGCGGGAAGCCCAGCGGAGCAAGCGGCGCGCGACGGCGCCGCTCTCCCGCGCAAGCCGCAGCCGGACAAGGTTCGAGATGACCTCGTAGTCGGAGAGCCTGCGCGTCATCTTGAGGGCCACAAGATCCTCAATCGCCGCCACGTGCAAGGTCCCCCAATCCGTCTTCATGGTCTGGGCGCGCCTATGCGCCGCGCCGAACGGCCCTGAGCGCGGGGGAATCCCCATCACGTCCACATAGACCGGCCCTGAAGGCTGGGGAAGGATGAAGTGAAACCCATGGCCTCCTAAGAGAAACTTCGCGGTCAACGGCGGCGTGAGCTTATGGACCCTCGCGGCGCATGCCGCCAGCGCCGCAAGCAGCCTGCGGGCATTGGCCGCGTCCGGCCGAATCCAGATGTCGATATCTTCGGAGAACGTCGCGGCGCCATAGAGGACGGACGCCTGGCCGCTGATAAGGAGATACTTCAGCCCGGAACGGTCAAAACTCCGGAAAAGTCTTCGCATCGTGCAGGCGGGCGGCTCCGATGAGCCGCCGCCTCAGGCGCCAGGCTCTCCGCAGGCGCGCCGCGGGTGTGAGCGCCATCCAGTCCTGAAGGTAGGGATCTGCGCCCTCTATCTCCAGGTCCTGCGGGAGCGAGCCATCGCTCTTCATCGCATTCTAGTGTAGCCCGCCTCTATGGACCTGTCAATACTCCCGACGCGATCTTACGACGCGATCCACTCCGGCGGCTCAAACCCGCGCCTTATTTTCTATACTATGAAGCCGTCGTTTCTGCGCGCGCCGCGAAGATTTGTATCGGAAGACACTGGATACGGCGCGCATATTTCTTGTAGCTCTGAGCGGTGAGCTCTGAGCCACGACTTTATGAAGACCGTTGACGACAGCTCAC
>JACRDO010000090.1 GCA_016212885.1 Elusimicrobiota bacterium
CGGTGGGTGTGTTGACGACAGCGATGAGCCATGGGCTGTGAGCCGTTAGCTCACGGCTCAAAGCTCATGGCTCACAGCTCTTGGGTGACGCGGGCGCCCCGTCGGCGCTTTTCTTCGGGGGATTGGTGGGGCTGATCGTAATCGCCGCGGTCGTGGTCTGGCGCGTGGAAGACTCGGCCCAGGCGCTCTTCGACGTGGACCGTTATGAGAGCTACGTGCAGGTGCAGAGCGAGACCGCGGTCCGGCACCTCGCTTCCTCCTACCCCTACGACCACGGCGAGCCGGGCGAGATCACTCTCCGCGGCGGCACGGACGAGATTTGCACCAGGCTCCGGCAGGAACTCCAGGAGCGCCTGACGCGCGCCGGGGTCGTGGTGGAGGACGCGCGCTTGACGCACTTGGCGTACGCGCCGGAGATCGCGCAGACGATGCTCCGTCGGCAGCAAGCCGAGGCCGTGATCGCGGCGCGCGAGAAGCTCGTCGCCGGCGCGGTGGGGATGGTCGAGATGGCGCTGAAGCAGCTCTCGGAGCGCAAGATCATCGTGCTCGACGATGAACGCAAGGCCGCCATGGTCTCGAACCTCCTGGTGGTCCTGTGCGGCGAGACCCAGGCCCAGCCGGTGGTGAACGCGGGAACGCTGTACCAGTGATGGCTGACGCGAAAAAAGCCTTTCTTCTGCGCGTCGATCCCAAGCTTTGGGACGAGATCCAAGGCTGGGCGGCGCAGGAGCTGCGCAGCGCCAACGCCCAGATCGAGTACATCCTCAAGGAGGCGATCTCCAGGCGTCGGCGGTCCGGGGAGCCGCCGCCCTCCGGGAAGCCCTGAGCGCCTTGGATCGGCTTGAATACTTGCGCCGCGGCCCTGTTTATTGACAAACTCTCATCATGCTCGGCTTCAAGGTCCTGGCGGAGCATGAGAGGGGCGTGGTCTTCCGCCTCGGGAAGCTCGCACGCATCGCAGGGCCCGGCCCGGCCTTCGCCTGCCCCCTCATCGAGAAGATGGCCGTCGTGGACATGCAGCCGGGGACCCTGTTCATCCCCGAGCAGGAAGTCCCGACCCAGGACAAGGCGGTCATGAAGGTGGACGCCGAGGTCAACTACCGGGTCGTGGACCCAGCCAAGGCCGTGACCCAGGTCGAGGACTACTCTTCCGCGATGCGCCTCTTCTGCGCCATCACCTTCAGGAGCGTGCTGGGGGAGCTGGGCAAGGACGAACTGCTCAACGACCGCGAAAAGGCCAACCTCCGCTTCCACGAGCTCCTCACGGAGACCCTTTCCAACTGGGGGATCGAGGTCACCGGCGTGGACATCCGAACATAGGAATCAGGCGTTCTTCCGCGCTGCGGCGGGCTGCGCCTGCGCCGCAGTATTCTCTTTCAGCGGGATGTGCGCCGGGATGGTGAAGCTGAACAGGGAGCCCTCGCCGGGGCGGCTCTGGACGCGGATATCTCCGCCGTGCATCTCCACGAGCGCGCGGGAGAGGGCGAGCCCCAAGCCCGTGCCTTCCGCGCGCATCTTCGCGGAGCCGGCCTGGGAGAAGAAGCGGAAGAGCCCGGCGACCTCGGCCTCCGGGATGCCGCAGCCGGTGTCGCGTACGCTGAAGACCGCATAGCCCGCGTCGTCGCGCCGGCCGCTTTCCGCGCGGACCGCGATCTTCCCGCCCTCCGGCGTGAACTTGATCGCGTTCGAGATGAGGTTCGTCAGGATCTGGACGATCCGGCGGGGATCCGCCTCCGCGACGGGGCAGCCCTCCCCACACTCTGCGCTGAGGGAGATCCCCTTCTTCAAGGCCCAGGGCCGCAGGCTCTCGACGGCTTCGCGGAGCATCCCGCCGGGGTCGCAGGGAAGGGGGAAGAGGCTCATGCGGCCGGCCTGGAGCTTGGAGAGGTCCAGGATGTCGTCGATGAGGCGCTTGAGGCGCTCGGCGTTGCGCTGGGCCACCACGAGGTACTCCCGGCTCTCAGGGGTCAGGCGCTCGTCGGCCTCCTGGATGAGGTCCAAGGCGCAGCGGATGGCTGTCAGCGGCGCCCTCAGCTCATGCGTCAGGTACGCTGTCGTCTTCTGCTCCAGGTCCTCTTCCATGGCGCTCCTCCGTCATGGCAAGTATGGACCCTGGAGCCTCCGCAAACATGAAGAAATCCTGAAGGAGGGCCTACTCCCCGCCCCCCTCCGGCTTCTCGCCGCCCTGCGGCTGCTCCTCCGCGGGCTTCTCCTCGGCCTGGGGCGCGTCGGTGGAGACCGTCTTCAGCTTGGGCTTCTCCTCGGCCTCGGGCTTCGGCTCTCCAGCCTCCGGTTTCTTCTCCTCCGCCTCGGGCTTCTTCTCCCCCTCGTCCTTGCCCTGGTCTCCCTCCGCCTGCGCGGGATTCTCCTCTTCCGCGGGCTTGGGCTTCAGAGCCTTCTTCTCCCAGGGACGGCGCTTGCCGGGCTTTTGAGACAGCTTTTTCTTGGCGGAGGCTCCCTTCTTCTTCTTGGGCTTCTCCTTCTTTTTATCCTTTGCATCCTTCTCGTCGAGGACAGGCTGCCCGCGTTCGTCGAATTTATAGGGCCCGCCGGAGCCTTTCGGCTGGGAGATGTACTTGGAGTTCTCGTAATCGGTCGGCTTCTCCTTCTCGCCTTCAGCCGCCTCCTCGGCCCTCAGGGCCGTGGCGCAGGATAGCAGGAGCGAAGCGCAGAGTATCAGTCGGGTCATGGCCGGTTCTTCCTCCTTGGTCGGGCCTGCAGGGCGATCTCCATCAAATCCTCGGCGATCCGCTCGCGCCCCGGACGCAGAACGCGCCGCCGGAGCTCGCGCTCGGAGCGCGCGCAGAGGTGGCTCAGGATCACGCGCCGAGCGCGCGAGCGGCGGCCGAGCGAGAGAGCCTGGGCCACGCTTAGGTGGCCGGGCTCGGAGCGCTCGCCGCGGCCAGCCCCCAGCGAGCATTCGACCACGAACACGTCGGCCTCTCCCGCGAAGGCGGCGAGCCCCTCGTCGTAGGCTGTGTCGCCGCTCAAGCACAAGCTGCCCTCCGCCGAGTCCAGGCGAAAGGCCAGGGCTTCCGTCGTATGCGGAACCTCGCGGCAGGCCACCGTGAACCCCCGGCCGCGCACCACGGCCTTCTCCTCGAGCTCGACGGCCGAGAGCTCATAGCCCCGCGGCCTCAGCCAGGGGTGGTGGGCCTTCTTGAGGCGCTCGAAGAAGGCCGCGAACCCTCGGGGGCCGTAGAGCCTCAGGCGGCCGGACATGGGCGGCCGGCCGCAGTGGAGATGGAAGAGCAGGGCCGGGAGGTCCCCCACGTGGTCCGGATGGCGGTGCGTGAAGAAGGCGTGGGAGACGTCCGCGGGGTCGAGGCCGCAGCGGAACAGCTGGCGAAAGCAGCCGAAGCCCAGGTCGAAGAGCAGGGTCTCCCCCTTCAAGCGCAGGGCGTAGCCGGACGGGTTGCGGGCGCGCGGTCCGGCGGGCTCGAAGCCGCCGGAGCCCAGGACGAAAAGCGAAGCGCGCGCCGGGCTCACCTCTTCCTCCGGGCCTTCTTCGACGCGGCCACATCCACGATCTTGACCTTGAAGGTCATGACCTTGCCGGCGTAGGGATGGTTGAAGTCGAGGGTCACGCCGTCATCGGCCACCGAGACCACGCGCGCGCTCACCAGGCGCCCGCCCCGCAGGCCTTGGACGCTGACCCCGGGCTTGAGCTTCCGGACGTGGGGGCCGAAGCGCGAAAGCGCAAGCCTCCGCACGGCCCCCGAGTCCCGCCTGCCGTAGCCCTTCTCCGGCGGGACCACGACCGTCTTCTCGTCGCCGGCCTTCAGGCCCATCACCTGCTCCTCCAGGCCCTCGATGAGCCGGCCGCGGCCCTCCTCGAATTCCACGGGCTTGCGGCCGTAGGTCGAGTCGGCCTTCCGGCCGTCCACCTCCAGGGTGTAGTGAAGGCGGACCACGGAGCCCTTGCGAATCTTCATCGGCTTCTCTCCCAGCCACCAGCAGCCGGCGAGCAGAACAGCCGCAGCTATAGGCAGGATCAAGCCGCGCGCGGAGCTCACTTCCGCTCCCGGATCCACCGGTTCGCCTTGGACCGCAGCTCTTCCCGCCCGACGCTCATGAAAGGCCCCAGCCGCTCGCGCAGCACGAGCAGCCCCTCGCGGTCCTTCAGCGCGAGCGCGGCGCGGGCGACCGCGCCCGGGTAGAGCCGCCCGCCCGCCAGGCAATAGCGGCCCCGCGCCCGCCATTCGAGGCGTCCCAAGCCGGCGCCGTGCAGCTCGAGGAAGTCCGCGGCTTCATCGAGGCGGATGGTCTCGGAGGAGTACTCGAGGCCCTCCTCGATCCCCGCGTAGAACATATACGGATCCTCGGAGAAAAGGTAGATTTCCTGCGCGAGGCGCGCCAGGGGGTCTTTCGGCGGGCGCCAGGGAGGGGCGGCCCGCAGGCCCTGGCCGCGGGCGGCATCCTCCAGGGAGCGGCGCGAACGGAAGAGCTCCTCAGCCCTGCCGTAAGTCCGGCGCAGCTCCTTCGAGAAGTCCGCGTCCACCGCGGCCTTCTCCACAGCGTAGGCCGCCTCCTCCTGATGGGCGGCCATCTCGTCCTCGAAGATCGGGATCCCGGCGCGGATGAGGGCCCGGCGCCGCTCCCTCACGAAGTAGGTTTCAAAGTCGAGCGAGGTCATCAAGGGCGCGAGGTCCGCGTCCACGAAGAGGACCCCCTCGCGGTCCGAGTAGCGCACCGGCACGCCGAAGCTGAAATCCTCGCCGAGGCCCCTGCGGCGGCGCTCCACCACGGGCACATCGCGCGTCTCGGCCAGGAGGCGCCGTCCGGTCTCCGTTTTCGACAGCTCCGCCTCGAGATGCCTCAGGGCCTTGCGCAGGCCCTCGGAGATGGGCTGGGCCGGACGCAGAGCCGACGGCGCCGGCGGCCGCAAGACGTTCTCCTCTCGGCCGTCCCGAACATCCGAACGGCGTAGTTCGGGACGTATCGAACCTACGGCGTTCGGATGGTTCGATACTCCCTCGGAGGCGTTCTGGGAAGCCGGAGAGGGCTCCGGACCTGCGCCGTGAGCCGCCCCCCAGGGTGCGGCGAGAAGACAGACGATCGCTAGCGCCCACATCTTGCCCGCTCAGAAGTACATCATCTTCAGACAGAAGATCGACCCGCCGGATTTGATGAACTCCGAAACATCGGCTTCGATGACGCTCAGGCCCAGCGCTTTCATATGGAGGATGGTGTTGGCGGCGCCCTTCTGGACGATGGCCGTCGAATCGACCACCGCGGCGCTGCAGGCCATCTTCTCGATGGCCTCGCGCTCGCCGACGGCCAGGACAACCGGGAACATGCGCAGGATGATCTCGAGGCTCTCCGGCGCGAACGCCGGCGGATAGATCAGCACGGCCTCCGAACTCAGCGGGCAGAAGCAGGTGTCCAGGTGGCTGAAGCGCTCGTTGGCGAGCTTCAGCAGGACCACCGGGGTCTCGAAGAGCTGAGCGATGCTGGCGAAGACCTCCGGGTCCGTGCGGAAGCCGTGCCCTCCCCAGAGCAGCCGCTTGCCTGGGTGCCAGAGGCAGTCCCCGATCCCCTCGAAGGTGAGCGCGGGGTCCGGAAGGCGAACGATGCGGTAGTTCTCAGCTTTGAACCACTTCTCGAAATAGGCGACCTCCCCGCGCCGCGCCGGGTGGCGCATGCGGCTGAGCAGGCAGATCTTCTCCATCCTCGAAGTGAGCCCCACGAAGGTCTGGTTCGTGACGAAGACCATGTCCTCGAGCCAGGGGACGGGCTCGATGAGGCGGACCGGCTTGCCGAGCCTCTCGAAGATCGAGCACAGCTCCTCCCACTGCGCGCGCGCCCGGGCCTTGTCCACCTTGCCGACGCTCTCGGCCATATACGGGTTGCGCGGCTCCGAGATGTCGTAGTGGTCCGGCGGGCACATCAGGACCCCGCCCGGCGAGGGCATGGAAGGGCAATTCTTCACCGAGAAGCCCTTGAGCTCGTCGGCCTGCGCGTAGATGCGCGTGTTCATGTTGGGACTTCTTCATGCAATATACTAATTTAGGAAAAGTTCCGGCTGACAAAACTCATCGCAAAGCGCGCGATTTCTTCCTCGCCTTCAGGCTCCCCGGGCATCCGGAAGCGGACGATCGGGTCAGCGCCGGCTCGGGCGCTTGCAAGGAGGCAGGGGACCCCGAAGCTCAAGCGGGGCTCCGGCGAGCAGCGGTGGCGAAGTGGCAGCAGCAGGATGGGCGTTCCCTTGGCCAGAACACGCGCGGCAAGGAAGCGGAAAAAGCGCTCCCGGATCGGAGTCTCCCTTCGGAACTCCTCCTCCAGAGCGGCGAGCCGCGCCGCGGCTTCCTCCGCCTTGCAGCCCAGCGCCGCGGCGCAGGCGGACAGGGCCTCTCGCGCAGGGCCGGCCAGATCCCCCCGCTCGGCGCACGCGTACGCCCCCTCCGCAGAGCAGAGCAGGGTGGTCAGCCAGAGTTCCATCATCCGCCAGGCGCTTTTGCCCAAAGGGCCGGCATCTCCGTACGCTCGGCGGAAACGCCGGAATTCCTCGACGGACTCCAGCCGCGCCAGGACCGCGGAGGGCGGTCCTCCATCGACCGGCCTGCCCCTGCGCCAGCGGCCGAGGGTTTCCCTGAGCGTGTAGAGGATGCGGCTCGTGGTGGGCACCCCCCCGCCCAGGGCCATGGCCAGCTCTTTGCTCGATGCCAAATCCGCCGCGATGCGCAAGGCCGCGGAGGGCCAGGCCGCGCAGGCCATCAGCCGCCCGCCGACCGCGCCGCGCAGATGGGCCTGACGGTCCAAGCCCAGGTGATAATGCCCCATGAAGCCCTCATAGAGCGGCTCGTCCAGGGGGCCGAGGCCGCTGAGGGCGAAGGGGTCGACCCCTACGACGATTTTCGGCCGGCAGGGCCGCGGCCGCAGAAGGCTGAGCGCCTGGAGGGCGTGCCGCGCCAGCTCGACGTTGAGCCCCGTTTCGTCCTCGTTGACCAGCGGATGCGACATCAGGCAGAGCAGGGCCGGCTCCTTGGCTCCCGGCCAAGAGCGCAGCAGGGCCGCGGCGCTGCGCAGGCCCTCCCCGTTGTCGAAGGGCAGGCCCCCGCAGGGGCCGGCAATCCGCCGCAGGGCCCAATCCTGGAATGCGTTGAAGAGGGCGCTCGGGGAGAGCCGGGCAGCCGCCTCCAGGGCGCGTCCGGCCAGGATCAGGGGCCGGAGGCAGAACCGGAAGAGCGCCGGCTTCGCCGGCAGGCTCCTTCCGGCGCGCTCGACCTCGGCGCGCGCCAAAGGCGCCAGGAGGTCGTCGCAGCGTCCGGTCTGCTGAGGAACCATTCTCCTAACTTAACATTTTCAGGAGGAAATGGTATTCTCACGCTCACCGGCAATGCTCCGCTTCGAACGGCAGTGGAACGGGCTCAGCCTCGCCCAGGATTGGAAGGCCGACCTGCCGGGCTGCGCTTCCGGCCTTGCCGAGCGCCCGGGAGCCCCGAACGAGCTGGCCGTCTTCATCATGGGGCCCAACGGCAAGACGTCGATCTGGTACTTCGAGAAGAGTGCCTCGCCGCAGTAAGACCTCCTCGTCCGGCCTCTGGAAGATCGCTTTTGCGCTCGCGCTCATCCTGGCGGCCTTGGTCTTCTACGCGGAACGCAGCATCGGCCCCCTGCTGGCCGGAGACATCTCCGGCGCCTACCCGACGAAAATCTACTCGGCCCCGGCCCGCCTGCGCGCGGGCGGCCCCATGGCGGAGGATGAGCTGCTCGAGCGGCTCGAGGCCCTGCGCTACGCGCAGACATCCGAGCCCTCCCCGGCCCCCGGCGAGTTCCGCCGGGAAGGCTCGACCTTCACGATCCATCTGCGCGGCTTCCTAAGCCCGCTTCTGCGCGCACCCCAAGCCCGCGTCGCCGCGGAACTGGGCCGCGGGCGCATCGAGTCGGTCCGCTCCAAGGACGGCCTTCCCCTTGTCGAGGCCTGGCTGGAGCCGGAGCTCCTCTACGAGATCTCCGGCGAGAAGCGCATCCGCCGGGAGCGCCTCTCCTCCTCCGAGATTCCGAAAGCCGCCGCCGACGCCGTCGTGGCGGCCGAGGACCGCCGCTTCTTCCGCCACCACGGCATCGACCTCCGGGGCCTGCTCCGCGCGCTGCTCAAGAACGCCGCCAAAGGGCGCATCGCCCAGGGCGGGAGCACCCTGACCCAGCAGCTCTCGCGCAGCCTCTTCCTCTCGCCCAAGCGCAGCCTCGTCCGCAAGCTCAAGGAGACGCTCATCGCGCTCTGGCTGGAGGCGCGCTTCTCCAAGGAAGAGATCCTCCGGATGTATCTCGACGCCGTCTATTTCGGCCAGGACGGCCCTGTCAGCATCCTCGGCTTGAAGGCCGCCTCGAAGCATTACTTCGACAAGAAGCCAGGCGAGATGACCCTCGCCGAGTCCGCCCTCCTCGCGGGCCTGCTGTCCTCGCCCTACCGCTACGACCCGCTGCGCGACCCGGACGCCTCCGCGCAGCGCCGGCGCGCGGTCCTCGCCTCGATGCGCCGCGAAGGCTTCATCACCCTTGAGGAGGAGCGGCGGGCCGCGGCCGAAAGGGTCCGCGCGACCGGCGCCGGGCGGACCCTCGGCCGGAGCGCCGACTACTTCCTCGCCTACGCGCATCGCCAGCTTGAGCGGCGCCACGGCGACGAGGCCCTTCTGACGCGGGGCTTGAGCGTTCACACGACGCTCGATCCCCGCCTCCACCGCCTGGCCGCGGCCGCGGTCAAAGCGGCCAAGCATCAGGCGGCCCTCGTGGCGCTCGACGCGCGCACCGGCGCCATCCTGGCCCTCGCCGGCGGAAAGGACTATCTGAAGCAGCCTTTCGACCGCGCGACCCTGGCCCGGCGCCAGCCGGGGTCAGCCTTCAAGCCCATCGTCTATGCAGCTGGCCTGGGCTTCGAGACCGGCCGGGGGCGCTGGACCGCCGCCTCCCTGCTCTCGGACGCTCCGCGGAGCTTCAAGACTCCGCAGGGACTCTACAGCCCGCGCAACTACGACGGCCGCTACCTCGGCGCCGTGCCGCTGAGGACCGCGCTGGCCGAGTCCTTGAACCTCGCGACGCTCGACCTCGCTGAGAAGCTCGGCCCCAAAGCCCTGGCGGAGTTCGCCCGGCAGCTCGGCATATCGAGCCCCCTGCGCGAGGAGCTGGGGCTCGCGCTCGGAGCCTCCGAGGTCACTCTGCTCGAACTCACGGGAGCCTACTGCGCCTTCGCCAACGGAGGCGCCCGGGTCGAGCCCTACGCGATCGCGGCCGCGGCCGACCCGGAAGGAGAGATTCTCGAGGCCCATCTCCCCGCGGCGCGGGCCGTCCTGAGCCCGCAAGAGGCCTACCTGATGACGGATCTCCTGCGCGAGAGCGTCCGCTCCGGCACTGCGAAGGAGCTCTCCCGCCTGGGCCTGGGCGCCTGCGCCGCGGGCAAGACCGGTACCACCAACGACGGGAAGGACGCCTGGTTCATCGGCTACACGCCCAGGCTCGTCGCGGGCGTCTGGGCCGGCACGGACGCTCCAGCCAAGCTCGGCCTGACCGGCGCCAAGGACGCCCTGCCCATCTGGGCCGCCTTTGTCCTCTCGGTAGCCACGGCCGCGGCCCAGGGCAGTTGGCCTAGGCCCGATGGAGTCGTGAGCGTGGAGGTAGACCCGGGGAGCGGTCTCCGGGTACAATCAGGATGTCCGAGCCGCCGCACCGAGCTTTTCCTGGCCGGGACCGAGCCCCGGGCGGGATGTCCCCTGCACTCCGGGGGCTTTCTCGGCTGGTTCAAGCGGGTGCTCTCGAGCCCGCGGTCCGCTCAGACTGGAGCCAAACGATGAGAACGCTTATCGCCCTTTCCGCCTTCCTGGCCGCCCTGACTTGCGCGGGGCAGGCGCCGCCTCCCAACTTCGGCACGAAGCCCTTCGGCGTGCTGCTCCTCACCAAGGTCGGCGGCGCCGACTGGGACAAGACGGTCGCAAACGTCCACAAGCGCCTCGGCCTGCGCGTCCCCCTCGAAACGGTCGTCGGCACCCCGAGCCCTCCGGACATCCGCCGCGCGCTGGAGCGCCTGAAGGCGGGCCGGGCCGAGAAGATCATCGTGATCCCGGTCTACCTCCACACAGACGACGACGAATTGGACCAGCTCCGCTACATCCTGGGCATCCGGGAGAGGCCTTCGGCGGCCTTCATGAACGCGGCCCACGCCCACATGGGCGGGGTCCTCATCAAGCGCGCGGTCTCCGGCTTCAAGAAGCTCACGCTCGTGATGACCCCGGCCCTGGACGCGGACCCGGCCCTGGCCGACGTCCTGCTCTTTCGCGCGGCGAAGCTGGGAAGGGAGCCCAAGTCCGAGGCCGTGGTCCTGGTCGGCGGCGGCTCGAGCGACCCTGCGGCCAGGGAAGCCCACCGGACGATCCTGGGCCGCCACGTCCAGGCCCTGCAGCGACTGGGCCAGTACCGGGGGGTCCGCGCGGTGCTGGTCAACCCGGGCGCCGCGGACCCGCGCGACCAGACGCCTGACCTCTCGCAGGCCAGAGGCACGCGCCTGCCCTCGGCTCTGGACCCCGGGCAGGAGCTGCGCGAAGCGGTCCGCTCCTTCTCCGGGGGCGGCCATGTGATCGTCCTTCCGTACCTGCTGACGCCGGACGGGACCGAGCGCGTCTACAGGAAGATCCTTGATAATGCGTTCATCCTCTGGGACGGCAAGGGCCTGCTTGCGCACCCGCGGCTCGTCTCCTGGGTCAACGCGAAGGTCCTGGAAGGCGCCGGCCTGCCCAACATGGTGAGGTTTCGCGACGAGGGGAAGCCCCAGGCTCCTCCCGAGAGGCGGAGGGTCGTGCGGTGAAGGCCGCGATCGAGTCGAATAAACAGGCCCCGGCCGCGGCCAAATACTCGCGGGAGCAGGGGCTGAGGATCGTCTCGCGGCCGGCGCCCGGCCCGATTGGAGCCTGATTCACGGCTTACGGCGCCAGGACCCGCAATTGCTTGAAGTAATCCCTGTAAAAACCCCGATCTCTAGTGAGCAGTTGGTCGGCATGATTTTCGGCGTGGGAGCCGATCAGGAAATCCGGAAGAATCCTCCGCCGCAAGGGATGCTCTCCGCGCGCGATCGCTTTTTTCCACATCTCCGCGGCGTGCCAGAGTGTTTTTTCGTTTGAGGTCTCCAAAGCCACCCCCAAAATCTTCAGGGTTTCCCGCAAACTCTCCTGAGAAGGAAAGGCGCAGGCCAATTCCGCGTAGACCACCTCGCAGATGACGGCGGCTCCAGCCGCCAGGCATTCCTTGAGCCTCTCCCTCGAGGCGGGTCCGTGCACGGGATCGGGCAGGCAGATGTCCAAGAGGATGTTTGTGTCAACCGCCGTGATCACTCGCCGTCCCGCAGTCGTTTGACGAGTTCCTCGCTGGCTTGCCAGGAGGTCCGTCCCTTGAGTATTCCATAAACGCGGTCCACGGCATTCTTGGAGCCCGCCTTCCTGACCACTATCTCGCCATCGCTGTCGGCGACCTCGATCTCCGTTCCGGGGTGTATGCCGTATCTTTTGCGAATCCCCTTTGGGATCGTAATTTGGCCCTTAGTTGTCACTTTCATAGTATTACCTTCTTACATTATAAGTATAACCAGATTGTTTCCATTTGTCAAGGCTTGGTCATCTTAGACGAGGCCCGGCGCATCAAGAACCGGGAGAGCAAGATCGCACAGGCAGCCCTTCCCACAAGGGCGCCCAAATCCTAAAATACCCTTGAAACCATGGGTTCTATCCAAGTGCTGGACAAAGGGTTCGTCCGCCTCATCGAGCGGATGGGAGGGGACGAGGCCGTGGTCCAGGCGGCCCGGGTCTCCTTCGGCCAGGCCTCCAAGGGCCCTGAGAGCGACCGCCGGCTCATCGACTACCTCCTCGAGCACGGCCACCACACCCCGTTCGAGCACTCCGTGTTCAAGTTCCACGTGAAGTGCCCGATCTTCGTGATGCGCCAGTGGATTCGGCACAGAGTGGCCTCATACAATGAAATTTCCGCACGTTACGCGGAAGTCAAGGACGAATACTACGTCCCGCCGGCTTGGCGCATCCAGGACCTCAAGAACAAGCAGGGCTCGGCCGCGGCTCGGAAGCTCGACCACGCCGCCCTGAGCGCGGAGTACGAGGCGCAGGTGCGCGCAGCTCTCGCGGCCTACCGCCGCCTGCTCGGCTCAGGCGTGGCGCGCGAGATGGCCCGCATGGTGCTGCCGGTCTCCATGTACACCCAGTTCTACTGGACCGTCAACTGCCGCAGCCTCATGAACTTCATCAACCTCCGCGCCGACGCGCACGCGCAGTCCGAGATGCAGGCTTATGCGGAGGCTGTCGCCGGAGTCTTTGCCGAGAAGATGCCGTGGACCTACGCGGCCTTCCTGAAGCACGTCTGGACGGGCAGCAACGCGGGACTCGACAAGGACAAACGGCGGCTGTGCGCGGATGCGAAGGAGTGATCCAGCGTCCCCCGCCGGCTCATTTTGGTATCATGTTTTTTACGCCGATGATCTGGCTGGCTTTGACGGCCCTCCTACTCTCCCCGCCCGCCTCCGCGCAGAAGTCGGGCGAGATACGCCGCGGCTCCTTGCGCGGGATCGTTCGCGCCCAGGGCAGCGTGGCGGCCGAGGAGGTCTCCCACCTCGATGCCACCATCGAGGGCCGCATCGAAACGGTGACGGCCTTCCCCAACACCTGGGCCCAGGCCGTCGACGAGCTGGCGACCCTCGCCACATTGGAGCTCGCCGCGATGATCGACGCCAAGGGCACGACCTCAAAGGACACGGTGGAGAGCCGCTGGCGCCGCGTCTACAAGCCCACCGCGGTGCGCTGCCCCTCGCAGTGCTACATCCTGAAGGTTTTCGCCAAGCCGAAGAAGCTCGTCCAGCCCGGCGCGGCCCTCATCGAATTCGCCCGGAAGGTCCGCCTGTTCGGACGCGTGCGGACCGGCGACGCCCATCGGGTGCGCAATGGCCACCTCATCGAGTTTTGGGACGTCCGCCGGCCCCACCTGAAGATCCAGGGCCGCGTGGAGGGCCTCCGGGGAGCCAGCTTCACGGTGCTGCTCACGCCGAAGCATTTCCTCCCGCCCGGCACCGAATGGGAGGGCGAGATTATCGTCGTGGACAAGAAGGAGGCCCTCCGGGTCCCGACCGCGGCCCTGATCCGCCATGGAAACGAAATCTACCTCCCGGTCCGTGTATTGACCGGGATCACCACCCACGAGGAGACGGAGATCACCTCCGGCGTCACGGCCCGCACCAAGTTCCTGATCCTCGACACATCGAAGGTCGAATCGCTCAAGACCTACGAGCCCGAACCTGTCGCGCCCAGGCCGCCCAAGGAGCCGTCGCAGAGGCGCGGCGAAAGGTCTGAAGACGGCTCTGAGCCTGAGTACATCGAGCCCGGAGCCGAATATCCGAGCGACCTTGACCAGTAGCCGGCCGCGCCGTGAAGAATAAGTTCGTCTGCCTCCACCTGCACTTCGACATCCCGCCCCGAGAAAATCCCTGGCTGGGGGCCCCGGACGTCGACCCCGCCGCGGCGCCCTACCGCGACGCGTGCGAGAGGGCCTTCCATTCCTGCGTCGGGCCGCACCTGGCGGCCGCCCTGCTCGACGAGGACGCCCGGCCCCTGCGCGTCGTCAACAACCTGCTCTCCCTCAGCTTCAGCTTCGCGCCCGCCCTGCTCGACTGGATCGAGCGCCGCGAGCCCCGGGCCTACCGGAAGATCCTCGAGGCCGACGCGCAGAGCGCGGCCGAGCGCGGCGGGCACGGCAACGCGGCCGTCTGCCCCCACCCCTCCCTGATCTTCCCGTCCGCCACCCTCGCGGAGAAGCGCACGGCCCTCGCCTGGGGCCTGGCTGATTTCCGACGCCGCTTCGGCCGGGACCCGGAAGCCCTCTGGCTCCCGGAGGGGGCCGCGGACGAGGAGACCCTCGCCGCGGCGGCTGAGGCCGGCCTGCGCCTGGCCCTGCTCGTCGCGGCGGAGGCGAGGATCCGGGCCGTGGGAACGGACGACTCCGCCTGGGTCCTGGTCGGGCCAGAGGAGCTGGACTCCTCGCGCCCCTACCGCTGGTCCGGCCCCGGCAAGGGACGGAGCCTGGCGGTATTCTTCTGCGAAGCGCGCCTCTCCTCGCTCGCGGCCTCGGGCCTTCTCGCCTCGCCCTTGAGCCGCCTGCCCTCCGGCGGCCAGGCAAAGACCGCGGCCCACGGCGGGGAGCGCCTGGCCAACCGCTTCGCGGACCGCTTCCACGCCGGGGACTGCGCGGAGTTGAGCTTCGCGGCCGCGGAGGCCGAGGCCTTCTCCCGCGAACGCTTCACCGCGGAGCGGGCCGTGGCCTACGCCTTCGACGTCTTCGCGCGGGAAGGCCACTTCAAGGGCGCGAACCCGGCCCAATTCCTCGACCTCTTCCCTCCGCCCGAGGAGGTCTCCCTGCCGCCTTCGCGCGAGCAGGCGCCGCCTCCCGACGAACCGGCGGTCCGGCTCAAGCCTCTGCGCGAAGCGCTGGGCCGGCTGGGCTCCAAAATCGACTCAGCTGCCCGGCCCCCTCTGGAACGACTCTTCGCGGACCCAGACCTTGCGCGGGACAGCTGGCTCGAGGCCGGCTTCCTCCCCGACGCGCGCGCCCTTCAGGGATTCCTCGACCGCCGCAGCATCGAGCGCCTGGCTCCCGAGAGCGGCCGCAAAGCCGTCCGCCTGCTCGAAGCCTTGCGCCGGCGCCTCGAGATGCTCTCCGGCAGGCTGTGGTCGCAGAGGAGCCTATCCACGACGTCGGCCCACCAAGCCCTGCTGTTGGCGGCCTCGGCGCTCGAACTCCTCGAAAGCGCGGAAGTGGGCGGCGGGGCGAGGGCGGGCTTCGTCTCGGAGCTCGCCCGCCTGCCCTCGCCGGACCCGCGCGACGTGGACTGCGCGAAGGCCTTCGAGCGCCTTGCGCGCGGCGCGGCCGTGACGATGAGGGGCTTCGCCGCGCACGCGGCGATCACGGATCACCTCAAAGGCACGCTGGGCCTGCCGCGCCTCTTCGAGGAGACTCCCACGACCTTCACGCTCTCCATGACGGCGCTCAGGCGCCTGAAGGCCGCTCATCCGCGCCGCGGGGAGCGGAGCCTCACCGTCAGCCGGCTCTTCCTCCGCCACGCCGCATACCAGGACGCCGCGGCCTTCCTGGCTTTTGTCGAGCACCGCGGGCGCCTCGATTTGGACTGCCGCCTGCTGGAGGACCCGGGCGAGAAGGATTCGGAGTCCGCGGCTTCGGCCCTCGAGTCCGCGTTCAAAGACAGCGACGACCGCCTCATCGAGTCAGCGGACCGCATCTTCGGCCGCGCCCATCAGGGGCTCGACGCCCTGCTCCCGATTGAGCGCCGCCGGGCCATCGCCGAGCTATCCCCCCCGCCGGGCGCGCGCGGGGCCGCGCTGGCCTGCTGGCAGGCGGAGCTCAAAGCCGTCGCGCAGAGGCCGGATCTCGGGCCGCTCATCGCGGCCATCCAAGCCGCCTCCAAAGCCGGCATCCCTCCGGACTCCCTGCCGGACATCGGCTATCTGCGCCGACACGGCCGCGAGGCGGCTTGGGGCTTCGCCGACGAAGGGGCCGCGCGCCTGCTGGGATTGCTGGAGATCCTGAGAACGGCCGGGCGCTGCGGCCTGCATCTTGCGCTTTGGGAGCTGGAAGCCTGCGCGATCGAGGGGCTCCAGCGCATGAGCGGCGTCTGGTCCGGGATCGAGGCGAGCGCCGCGGCGCCTCTGGGGGCGCCGTCCTTGGAGGCGCAGCCGTCATTCCTCTCGCCGGAGAGGGCGGCGCCTCTTGGCGACCTGCAGGACCCCCGCGCGGCCGTGACGATGAACTCCCGCTCCGGCGAGGTTTCCGAGCTTATCGCCGCGCTCGGCCTTTCGCCGGCCCTCTGGTTGAGCCCGCCGGTCCAAGCCGCATCCCCGGGAGAGACCCCATGATCACAAAGAAAATCCGGTTGGGCGGCGAAGGGGAGGCGGTCCTGCTGCTGGGCGAGCAGGACGCGCACCTGCGCCGCATCGAGTCTGAGAACGACGTCGAGATATTCGTCCGCCACGAGCCGGAAGGCCGGGGCCTGCACTTGACGATCCGAGGGGCGGCCGGCCGCGTGCAGAAGGCCTACAAGCGCCTCTCGGAGCGCCTCGACGACATCCGGGCGGGCCGCCCGAACGCGGACGCGCAGATGCCGGCCTCGGCCGTGCAGTTCTCCCCCGAAGCCGAGAGCCCCGAGGATGCTGTCCTCGTCACGGCCTACGGGAAGGTCATCCGGCCCAAGTCGCCCCGGCAGTGGGAATACTGCAAGGCGATCATGCAGGGGGATATGGCCTTCGGCATAGGCCCGGCCGGAACGGGGAAGACCTACCTCGCCGTGGCCTGCGCGCTGAGGGCGCTCAAGACGCGCGAGATCTCCCGCATCGTGCTGACCCGGCCGGTCGTGGAGGCCGGCGAAAAGCTGGGGTTTTTGCCGGGCGACCTCTACGAGAAGGTGCACCCGTACCTCAAGCCGCTTTTCGACAGCTTCTTCGACATGCTCGGGCCGGACAAATTCCGCCTCTGGCGCAACGACGAGCTCATCGAGGTGGTGCCGCTGGCCTACATGCGCGGCCGGACACTCGAGAACGCCTTCATCATCCTCGACGAGGCGCAGAACACCTCCATCGAGCAGATGAAGATGTTCCTCACCCGCATGGGGAACGGCTCGCGGGTGGTGGTCACCGGCGACGTGACTCAAGTGGACCTGACCCAAGCCCGCTCGGGCCTGATCCTCATCGAGGAGATCCTCAAGGGTGTCAAGGGCGTCTCGTTCATCCGCTTCAACGAGGAGGACGTCGTGCGCCACCCCCTGGTCAAGCAGATCATCCGGGCCTTCGACCACTGGGAGAAGAAGAGGCCTTCATGAGGATCCTCCTGCTGGGAAGGGCTCCGCGCAGGGAGGCCGAGCGGCGGCTCCTGCGCAAGGCCGCGCGGTTGGCTCTTGGCCGCAAGGCCGCGCTCAGGGGAGAGCTCTGCCTGGTCTTCCTGTCCGACAGGGAGATCCGCAGGCTCAACCGGCGCTTCCTGGGCAATAACCGCGCCACGGACGTCATCGCGTTCCGCTACGACAACGCCGGGGTCCCGCGCCGCGGCCGGGAGGAATCACCCTTCGGGGACGTCTACGTCGGCTTCGAGACGGCCCGGCGGCAGGCCCAAGCGCTCGGGCACAGCGCGCTCAAGGAGCTCGCGACCCTCGCGGTCCACGGGGTCCTGCACCTGCTCGGCCGCGACGACCTCCAAGCTGCCGGACGCAGGCGGATGCTCCAGCGGCAGGAAGAGCTCGTGGGAAGAATCCTGAAGAGTGGGGCGCAATAAGAAGGATTCCCCTGCGCCCCGGTTCGAGGCAGGCTTCCACCTGCTCCTCTGGTGCGCCCTCTTCGCCGCGCTCGCCTTGGTCCCGGACCAGAAGATCCTCCGCTATAAGATCCTGGCCCTGGAGGCGGGCGTCTGGACCCTGCTCGCCGCCTCCGCGGCATCCTGGGCCTTCTCCGCCAAGGCGGCTCTCACGCGCACGCCGCTGGACTGGGCGGTTCTCCTCTACGCCTCGGGAGGGCTCCTCTTCTACCTCCTGTCTCCGGAGCGGGGCGTCTCCCGGCTGGAGCTCAACCGCATCATCTTCTCCGCCGCGGCATTCTTTGCGGCAGCGCAGAGCTGGCCGAAGGTCAAGAACCCCCGCGCGCCTTTGGCCGTCTTCGTCTATGCCGCCGCGGCCCTCGCGCTCTACGCTCTGCTTCAGCTGCGCGGCGGGATCTGGATCATCGAGGCGCCTCAGCTCGAGCGCCCCATCGCCACCTTCGGCAACCCCATCTTCCTGGCGGCCTACTTCGCCGCCGCGCTCGCCGTCGCGCTGTGCTTGAGCCTCTCGGCGCGGACCCAAGGAGCCCGCCTGGCGCACGCCGCTGCCGCGGCCCTCCTGGCCGCGGGGCTCTGGGCGACCCAGTCGAGAGCCGCGGTGGCGGGCCTTGGGCTCGCCGCCTGCGCGGCCGCGGCGCTCTTCCTGCGGGCCGGGGCCCGCCGCGCCTTCCTCGCCTGCGCGGCCGCTGCCGCGGCCCTCGCGCTCTGGCACTTCCGGGCCCGGCAGTGGACCCACGGGCTCATCTGGAAGGACACGCTCGCGCTCTGGGCGGCCCACCCGATTTTCGGCTGCGGCCTGGGGCGCTTCCACGTGGAGTTCCCGGCCTACGCCTCCGAGGCGCTCAAGGCGCTCTGGCCCCAGCAGAAGGTCATCATCAACTTCGCCCACAGCGAGTACCTGCAGGTCCTGGCCGAGACCGGGATCGTCGGCTTCGGGATTTTCCTCGCGGTGCCGGCCGCCGCCTTTCGCTGGGCCGCCGGGGCCTTGAGGCACGCGGAGGACCGTGGCCTGCTCGCGGGCCTCGCCCTGGCCGCGGCCGCGCTCTTCGCTCAGGCGTTCTTCTCACCGGACATGCGCTTCGGAGTCTCCTCGTTCATCGTCTTCGCGTTCCTTGGAGCCGCCTGCGCGCTCAGCCGCGGCGAGAGCCGCAGCCCGCCTCCTTTCCCCGGGCGATACGGCATGGCGGCCCTGCTCGCCGCCTTCCTCGCGGCCTGGGGCAGCCTTGCGGCCCAGCCCATCCTGGCCCAGCGCCGCCTGGAGCGCGAGCCGGCTTTCCACGTCGAGCACTCCCCCGAGCTGCAGAAGCTCTTCGACCGGCTTGAAGAGCAGGTGCGCTCGGACCCGAACAACGGGGACCTGGCAGAGAACCTGGCCTACCTGTACGCCAAGGAGCGGCGCTGGGACAAGGCCGTCGAGAAATACGAGCTGGCCGAGCGCCTCCTGCCGGGCCGGCCCGGGCCGGGCAACAACCTCGGCAACATCTACTACTCGCTCGGCCGGCGGGAGGACGCCATCGCCTGCTGGAAGCGCTCGCTCCAGGCCGCGCCGGGCCAGCTCGACGCCCACATCAACCTCGGCAAGGCCCTCTACGAGGTCGGCCGCCTCAAGGAATCAGCGAAGCACCTTCAGGCGGTCCTCAAGCGCGACCCGAACAACGAGAAGGCGCAGATACTGCTCAAGAAGATGATCGAATGAATCCCCGCCGGACGAAGTCCGGCGTTTGTATATCTGTGAATCAGAAGCAGAAGCGAGTTCGGCTCTTGGATCCAATACAATGAGCATTCACGCCTTTGAAGAATCCTTGCCCGGCTTTCTCACAAAGCAGCGCTGGTTCGGCGGCAAGGCGCGGACCATCCGGGCCGTGTCCCTGCTCGACGCCGCGCAGGTCGCGCCGGGCGCCGTGCTCGCGCTGGCCTCGGTGCGCTACTCGGACGGCGGCCGCGAGACTTACTGCCTTCCCCTCGCTTTTCCGAGCGCTGAGATAACGGATGTCTGCGGGGACCCGGCGTTTGGATCGGCCCTCCTGGATGCTGTCCGGAGGGAGAGGAAGATCCGAACGAACCTGGGAGTCATCGCCGCGAAGAGGACCCGGGCCTTCGGCCGGCTCTTCGCCGGCCTCCCTTCGCGCGTCCGGCCCGTCCCTCTGGCGGCCGAGCAGAGCAACTCCTCCATCATCTTCGGCAGGAAGCTCCTCCTCAAGCTCTACCGCCGCCTAGACCCCGGCCCCAATCCGGAGCTCGAGCTCGGGCAATTCCTGACTGGGCGAGGCTTTACCCGCGCGAGCGCGCTGGCCGGCTGGCTGGAGTACCGCGGCCGAGGCCGGACCCTGCCCCTGGCGGTCATGCAGGCCTTCGTTCCTGGCCGGGATCTCTGGGAAGCCACGCTGGAGCGCCCCCTGCGGACGCTCCGGCTCGCCTCTCTCCTCGGACGCCGGACCGCGGAGCTGCACCTCGCGCTGGCACAAGGCGCAGGTGCCCTCGCATCCGAGCCTTTCACCGCCGCCTGCCTCGGACGGCTCCGCGCAGGGATGCACAGGCACGCGGACAAAGCCCTGCGCCTGCTCAGGGAGCGCTTCCCTGCGCTGCCGGGAAGCGCGCGAGCGCAAGCGCTCGCGGTCTTGAAGGCCCGAGACCGGATCCGCGCCGCCTTCGATTCCGGCCTCCGCGGGCCGATCCAAGGCCTGCGCATCCGCTGCCACGGAGACCTTCACCTCGGCCAGGTCATCCTCACAGGAAAGGACTTCACGTTCATCGATTTTGAAGGGGAGAAGCTGAAGTCCCCGGCCGAGCGAAGGCTCAAGCGCTCCCCGCTCTACGACGCGGCCGGAATGCTGCGCTCCTTCCAATACGCGGCCCAGAGCGCCCGCCTCAGGGGCCGGCGCTCCCATTGGGCCGAGAAAGCGGGCGTCGCATTCCTGGACGCTTATCTTCGGCAAGCGCGGCCCATCCTGCCTCAGATCCCGGCTCAGGCGCGGACCCTCTTGGACCTCTTCTGCCTGGAGAAAGCGCTCTATGAGCTGGCCTACGAGCTCAGTCATCGTCCGGCCTGGGTCCTCATCCCGCTGAGAGGGATCCTCCGCTCATTGTCCTGCTACTCCTTTGAATTTTCCCATGCGAAGTATTAAACTATCCTCAATAATGCTCAATTCGAAAAAACCGTTGTCTGTTTTATTGGGCGCCGCCGCGGCCCTGGCCGCCGCGGGGAGCTGGTCGGATTCCGCTTCGCCCAGGACCGGCGCAGGAGGAGGAGCCGGGAACACGGTCCCAGCTCCGCATGTCATCGCGACCTACAACATCCATTATGGCGTCGGGACCGACGGCCGCGGCGACCTCGGCCGCGTCGCGAAAATGATCCTGGGGCTGGACGTCGTGGGCCTCAACGAGGTGGACGTCAACGCGAAGCGCTCCGGGTATGCACACCAGGCGGCCGAGCTTTCCCGTTTGGCCGGGTTCAAGCACTACGCGTACGGGCCCGCCTTCTCGAGCGGGAAAAGAAGCTTCGGCAACGCCATACTCTCCCGCAAGCCCATCGCCTACAAGAAGAACCACCCGCTTCCGCGCAAGGGAGACAACGAGCCGCGCGCCGCTCTTGAGGCCGAGATCGACGGCGTCAGATATCTGGCCGCGCATCTGTCTCTGGATCCCGAGGATCGCCGCCTCCAGGCCGATGCAATCCTCTCCATCGTCTCCGCGGCCAAGGGCCCCGTCGTTATCATGGGAGACTTCAACGCCGGCCCCGGCTCCGCCGAAGTAAGGAAATTCCTCAGGTCTTTTACGGACGCCGCCGCTTCGGCGGGGCCGACGCACCCTTCCTCTCGCCCCAAGAATAGAATCGACTACATTTTCTTCCGGGGGTTGCATGCGATTAAGGCTTGGGTCGCGCCGTCCAACGCCAGCGACCACTGCGCCGTCTACCTCGCAGCGTACGGAAAATAAGCTGCCGCGCCGACTTCAGGTCGGCCTTGAAGGAATACCGGACCGCGTCGAGGCAGGATGGGAACGATGAAGCGGAGAAACACAGTTCTGATCCTGGCGCTCTTTGCAGCAGCCCTTCTGCTGCCTTTGATCGTATATCTCTGGGGAACCCATGACCGCGACAGCATGGACATCCGCCTTTCCCCCGGAATAAGCTTCCGGATCCCGGCGATCAAACGCCTCCAGCCAGGCTCCCAGGCTCCGGCAGACCAAGCTTCCCAGACCGGAGGCGGAATCTCTGTTTCCACGGAAACCGTAACCGCGGGAGGAACGGAACCGGCTTCCGGACCGGACGAAAAGACGGAAAAGGCCGCGAAGCTGGCCGCGGACGGGTCTTCCCAAGGGCAAGGCCCGGCGGCAGGGCCCGGTTTCCTTCCCTTAGGGAAGGAAACCGCCGGCCTTGGAGACGCAGGCCGTCCGCCGGGAGAGAATCCGGATGCGAAGCGGCCGAGATCAGGCGCTGCGGGAACCTCAGGCAAAGCCTCGGGGCAGGGCAAGCTTACTCCGGAGGCCGAAGCCTTGTTCAAGGCCTTTGAGGCGCAGGTCGCAGGCTCGGACGCTCCGGAGCTTGCGAATCTGGCCAAGGTCTTCATGCGCTACGGGCCGGAAGAAGCCATGGCCCGGGCTCAGAAAGCCCTGGCCATCTCCAAGCGCCTGGACAGCATCGGAGAGAACATCTCAAAGCGCGACGAAGACTACAACCTCGCGCGGATCGCGCATCAGCGCGCGGCTCAAGCCAAGGATGGGAGCTCGGCCGCTCTGCGCCGGCAGGCGTCGGCACTGGAAAAGCAGTTGAACTCTCTTTCGGCCGAGAAGGCGCGCGCCATGCAGCAGCTTCAGAACCTCATCGGCCCTGTCCCGGCGGCGGCGCCTCAAAAGCCTCCGGCCGGCTTGAACCACGCCTCCCCCGGAGCCCGCATCGCGGTCGAAACCGCCTACGCGCAGCTCGGCAAGCGCTACATTTGGGGAGAGGACGGGCCGAACACCTTCGACTGCTCCGGCCTTGTCATGTATTCATGGAGCAAGGCAGGGGTCGCTATGCCCCATTCCTCCCGGCTCCAGAGCCGGACTTTCCCAGCCGTTCCGAAGAGCGCCTTGATGCCTGGGGACCTGGTCTTCTTCGGAAACCCGGTCCATCACGTAGGGATGTATGTGGGCGGCGGGCAGATGGTCCACGCGGCCGGGCGCAACTACGGCGTCATCAAGGGTTCCGTCAACCGGTCCGATTACGCCGGCGCGGACCGCCCCCAGCCCCGGCGCTGAGCCCCCGATTTCATATAATTCCTCGATGAACGTCCTGCTTCTCTCCCCTCAGTTCCCGCCGAATTTCCAGCGATTCTCCACTGCGCTCAAAGAGGCCGGCGCGAACGTCCTGGGGATCGGGGATTCGCCCTACGACAGCCTCGACCGCGGGCTGAAAGCGGCGCTTTCCGAGTACTTCCATCTCGACAACATGAGCGAGTACGAAGGCCTTTTCCGCGCGACGGCCTTCCTCACCTACAAGCACGGCAGGATCGACCGGATCGATTCGCACAACGAGCACTGGCTGGGCCTCGAGGCGCAGCTGCGCCATGACTTCAACGTCTTCGGGCAGAAGCCGGCGGACCTCGCCTTCTGCCGCCGCAAGTCCGGCATGAAGGAGGTCTTCCGCCTGGCCGGGGTCCCCGCGCCTCCCGGCGAGGTGGCGGCCTCCGCGGAGCAAATCCGCGCGTTCGTCAAGCGCCACGGGTTTCCCGTCATCTTCAAGCCGGACGTCGGCGTCGGGGCCGAGAGCGTCTTCCGCGTGGACAGCGAGGAGCAGCTCGCCGGGACCTTGGCCTATCCCCCGAAAGGCTGCATGGTCGAGAAGTTCATCGAAGGCTCCCTGTTCTCCTTCGACGGGCTGACGGACCGCGAAGGCAACATCGTCTTCTGCGCGTCGCACCGCGTGAGCTCCGGCATCATGGAGATCATCACCGAGCGGAGGCCGGTCCACTATTACTACACGCGGGAGATCCCGCCCAGAGTCGAAGACCTCGGGCGCAAGGCCGTGCGGGCCTTCCGTGTCCGGGAGCGCTTCTTCCACGTGGAATTCCTCGTCGGGGAAGGCGGGGACTGCGCCGCGCTGGAGATCAACGTGCGCCCCCCGGGGGGCTGTTCGCTGGACATGATGAACTGGGCCTGCGACATCGACCTCTACCAAGCCTGGGCGCGCTCGGTGGTCTGCGGGGAGAGCCACTTCGACTACGAGCGCAAGTACCACGTGGCCCACGTGGGGCGGCGCCAAAGCCTCCGCTACCGCCGCTCGCACGAGGACGTGCTCCGCGAGCTCTCGCGCCTGCTCGTGGACCATCGGCCCTTCCCCAAGCTCTTCAGCATCGCGATGGGCGACTACGTCTACTTCCTGCGCCACCCGGACCTGGAGACGCTCAGGGGGGCGATCTGCTTCATCGAGGAGCAGGCTTGAATCAGTAGCCCGTAGGCGAGAAGTGCATGAAGTCCTTCTGATTGCCCGCGATCCTGCCGCCCCATAGGAATCCCGCCTTCTTCAGCTCCACGACCGCGGGGCTTTCCTCCCTCAAAGAAAGCGGGTCCTCTCCCGGCCGGTAGCGCCCGCCCTTCCTCAGCGCGCACTTCTTAGACCACGCGAAGCACTTCTCATAGAGCCCGTTGTTCTCCTCGTTTAAGTCCACGGCCGCGCCGAAGGAATGATTGGAGATCTCGGTGCGGTTGCCGCGCCCATCGGTCGGCCCCCGGCTCACCTATTGATTTGCCGCCGCAATACGACTAATACGGGCCGGTCAATATTCCGGCTTGAGCCGGGTGAGCTGCTCCTCGAAGCGGCTTTGGAAGGACGGATCTAGCACGTCCGCGCACACGGCGTAGCGGATCAGGGGCTCCGGGGAGCCCTCCGCCGCGGTCCCCATGAAGTGCACGCCCACGATCCCGGTCTCCTCTATGACGAGCCGGTTGAAGGCTTCGTGAGGCGGCAGGCCCTTGGTGCGCGGATCCTTCGCCAACTCAGCGCCCAGGACCATGCGCGGGACTTTCCACAGCGTGAAGAACCCGGCCTCGGTCCTGCAGGCCTCGCGCAGGCCGGCTTTCCTGAAAGCCGGGACCACGTAGTCCAGGCGCTTGCGGTACATGGCGCGGAGCTTCTCCACGCAGAGCCGGGCTCTTGCCATGTCCTCGAAGAACTTCCCGTAGGCCGCCATGAGATAGGGCACCGGGCCTGAGTCCGAGTTCCCTTTGATGAGGACGAAGTCCTCGATGAAGTCCTTGGAGCCCACGATCGCGCCGAGCCGTGCGCCCGGGTCGCTGAAGGACTTGCTGACCGAGTACATCTCGGCCCACTCCAGCTCCGGATGCTCCTTGGCGACCGAAGCGAGCGCGATGTGGCTGTTGTCTGCAAGCCCGACGTATGCGGCGTCGTTGACCAAGCGCGCCTTGCTCCTGATGCAGAACCGGATCAGCTCCTTCCACTCCCCCTCGCTCGCGCCCACAGCTGCCGGGTTGCCGGGCCGGATCACGAAAACCAGGTCCGGCTTGGCAACCTTGGCCTTCTTCAGCGCCTCTCTGAGGCGAGGGAGGTTGAGCCGCATGCGGTCCACCGAAACCAGGGGCCAGGCCACGCGCCGGGCGCCCAGATAATCCTTGGACCAGGTATCGACCACATCGTAGGCCGGCAGGTTCGATACGACGCAAAGGGAGGCCCTCCGGCGGGCGCCGCCCAAGTGAAGGCCGCACGCGAGAGGGAGGAACGCGGTCGCGGTCTTGATGCCCGCGATGGGCACCGCCCTCAGGTGCGGCTCATCGGCGAGGCTGACCCCGGAATGGAGCTCGACCATGCCCTCGACGAAGCGCAGGAGGTTGCTCTCTTCCGCGTATGTGTGGAAGTCGAAGGCGGGATCCGCGGCGCAGCGCGCCTGGAGCTCGAGGATGGCGGCGTCCGGAACGGTGTCGGGGTTCCCGAGGGAGAGGTTCATCGGGGCGAGGCCGGTCTTCGCGGTGTACTCGCGGCAGAAGACGTAGATGAGCTGGAAGAGGTTGATCCCTGAGGCGGGGATATGTCGCATCAGCCATAGCGTGCCAAACTCCAGCCGGTGGAGTCAAATCCATGACGTAGCCCATCGCATTTCGAGCGTCAAGAGTGGTATAGTCCAATACAAGCCGTACCTCAAGAGGCCTCCCCATGCTCAAGACGATCCCCCTTCTCATCCTCGCCGCAGCCGCCCATGCCCAGACCCCGCCGCTGCAGGTGATGAGCGTCGCTCCCTTGGGGCAGATCCAGTCGCAGGACGCGGCGAAAGCCGTCACGGTCGTCTTCAACCAGCCCATGACGCCCCTGACCGCGGCCGAGGAAGCGGGCGCGTTCTGCCCCATCGAGTTCAAGCCCCGCATCCGGGGCCGCTGCCGCTGGCAGGGGACCAACGTCCTGAGCTTCGAGCCGCAGTCCCCCCTGCCCGCAGCCTCCTCCTTCAACGCCCTCATCCCGGCCGGCACGAAGTCCACCGTCTCGGGCGCGGTCCTCGAGGCGGGTCGCTCCTGGAGCTTTCAGACAATGCGCCCGGCCCTGGAGGACAGCCGGCCGCGGCACGATGAGCATTGGATCAGCCTCGACGCGCTGATTTTCCTCCATTTCAACCTGCCGATGGAGCCCAAGAAGGCCCAGCCCTACATCTCCTTGGTCCAAACTCCCCTTTACGGGTATGGCGAGGAAGCCGTTCCAGTCGGGGTCCGGCGGGCCACCCCTGAAGAGGTCCGCTCGGTCTGGAAGCATGACGACGAAGACGCCCAGTCTCCCAGCACATCGACCGTCCTGGTTCTCAAGCCTTCGATGGCGCTGAGGAAGGACCACGCCTATCGCCTGACCCTGAAAGAAGGGCTGAAGGCAGCTGAAGGCGAACTGGGCCTCATCTCGGACAGAATCATTTCTTTCGAGGCCTACTACACTTTCCGGCTCCTCGATACGTCGATGCATCCGTGCCTGCCTGCTGTTCCGACCTTGCTCCTTTCCAACCCCGTTCACTACGAGGACCTGCTCGCGCATATGACGATCACCCCGCCGCTGAACCTGCCTGCGCCGGAAGGCTGGAAGAAGCAGTGGGCCGGCCACCGGGATTCCGGCAGCCGCCGGGTCAGCTTCGATCTGTCGGGCGGGGACATCAAACCCGACACCCAGTACGAGATACGCATCTCTCCCGACCTGAACGACGTTTTCGGCAACCCTCTCGGCCAGGAAGCCTCCGCCTCCTTCTACGCAGGCGGCTACTGCCCGCGCTTCTCCATGGCCGAATCCTTCGGCGTGATGGAGAGCTACCTGCCGGCCCTGCATCCCTTGACCGCCGTCAACGTGGAGCAGGTCCCCATGCAGATGGCGCACATCCCGCCGGAGAGCCTCATCGCCTTTTTCAACAGCCTGGACTGGGGCTCCAGGCAGCCCCAAAGCCTGCCGATGACCTATCTGAGCAAGGTCTGGCAGACGAACGTCGCGCGCACCAAGAAGGCCCGCCTGGGCGTCAGCCTGGGCGACGCGCTCGGCGGGAAGAGCTCCGGCTTCGTCTTCCTCCAAGCACAGGGCCCCGACTACGAATGGCACAAGGCCTTGGTCAATGTGACCAACTTCGCGGTGACGGTGAAGTCCTCGCCGGATTCGACGCTTGTCTGGGCCACCTTCCTGAGGACCGGCGCGCCGGTCAAGGGCGCGAAGATCGAGCTGCGCGGCGAAGACGGCCGGCTCCTGCGCGCGGGCGCCACGGACCCGAGCGGCATCTACTCCGGGCCGGGCTGGAAGGGGCTCGGGATCAAGGAATGGAAGCGCTGGCAGAGGCCGAAGCTCTGGGTCTTCGCCTCGATCGGCAACGAGTTCGCGGCCCTCACCACGGCCTGGCGCGGCGCTCTGGCGCCCTGGCGCTTCAACGTCTCCTACGACGACCACCCCCGCCCCTTCCGCCATGAGGGCATCGTCTTCACGGAGCGCGGGGTCTACCGGCCCGGGGAGACCGTCTACGCCAAGGGCATCCTCCGCGAGCTCATCAGCGGCGACTGGGAGCCCACGAGCCTGAAGACCGTGGCCGCGGTCATCAAGGACCCGCGCAGCGCGGAGGTGTTCCGGTCCACCTTGCCGGTCTCGGCCTCCTCCGCCTTCGATTTCGCGGTCCCGATCAAGGCCAATGCTCCGACCGGGGTCTACGAGATGTCGGTCAGCGACGATTTCCAGGCCTCCGCCGCAGCGGTGCAAGCCGTCAGCGAGGAAGGCGGAGAACGTGAAGAAGGAGGCGAGGAAGAAGCTCCGGCGCCCTCGGCCGAGCGGAAGCTGTCGCTCGAGGGCTCCTTCCGGGTCGAGGCGTACAAGCCGGCCGTCTTCGAGGTCAAAGTCCGCTCTTCCAAGGACGAGTACCTGGCCGGGGACCTCTTCGAGGCCTTCATCGACGGCTGGTATCTCTTCGGCGCGCCCATGGCCCAGGCGCCTTTCGACGCCAAGCTCCGGCTCGAGCCAGGCAGCTTCCAGCCGCCGGGGTTCGAGGGCTTCGCCTTCGGGCCCGGCTGGTGGGAGGAAACGAGCCGCTACGAGGGGCGCCTGCTCGCCGCCTCGACCGGAACCCTCGACAGCCAGGGCAAGACCGCCTTCAAGGCAATCTTGGACCCCGGCAGCGCGGAGCGGCCGCTCATGGCCGCGCTCGAGGCGAGCGTCATGAGCCCCGAACGTCAGCGCCTCTCCGGGCGGGCATCCGCGGTGGCGCACAGGGCGAACCTCTACCTGGGCATCCGGGCCAAGAAGACCTTCATCGACAAGGGCCAGGACTACTCCGCCGAGATCGTGGCCGTGCGGCCGGACGGCACTCCCGCGGAGGGCCTGACGGTCGAGGGCAAGCTGATGCGCAGGGATTGGTTCAGCGTACAGAAAGCGGGCCTGGGCGGGAGGCTGGAGTGGGTCAGCGAGCGCCGCGATGTGGAAGCCGCGACCTTCAGCTTCACGGCGTCCAAGACGACTTTTACCTGGACGCATTCGGTAGACCAAGTCGGCTTGCACACCCTGCGTTTGAGCGCCGCTGACGAGCAGGGACGCCTGACGCGCGCCGGCGACTCCTTCTACGCGGTCGGCAAGGGTGAGGCCTGGTGGGAGCGCTCCGATACGGACATCGTGGAGCTGGTCCCGGACAAGAAGTCGTACAAGCCCGGCGATACGGCGCGCATCCTGGTCAAGTCGCCCTACGCGCAGACCCGCGCCTTAGTCAGCGTCGAGCGAGAGCGCATTCTTGAGCGCCGCACGGTCCAGCTCGAGGGCGGGGCCGGCTTCATCGAGGTCGCGCTGAAGCCCGATCACGTCCCCAATGTTTACGTGGGCGTGGTCCTGATGCAGGGGCGCAGCGGCATGGACAAGTTCTCAGCCGAAGGCGACGACATCGCCAAGCCCCAGGCCAAGTTCGGCTACGCGGCCCTGTCCGTGGACCCCGGCGGAAGAAGGCTGTCCGTCGCGCTCAAGACCGACGCGGCAGAGTACCGCCCGCGGGGCCGCGTCGCGGCCTCCCTGGCCGTCACCGACGAGAAGGGCCGGGGCGTGAGCGCCGAGGCCGCGGTCTTCGCGGTGGACGAGGGGGTCCTCGCTCTGACAGGCTACGGCACGCCCGACGTCTTCAGGGCCTTCTACGGCCCGAGACCCCTGCTCGTGGAGACCGCGAGCCTCCTGCAGTACGTCATCGGCCAGCGCAGCTTCGGCGAAAAAGGCCAGGACCGGGGAGGAGGAGGGGGGGCCGCGGGGCTTTCCGGCATCGACCTGCGCTCGCTCTTCGTCCCGACCGCGTACTGGAACCCCTCGGTCCGGACGGACAAGGAAGGCAGAGCCAACCTCGATTTCACCCTGCCCGACAACCTCTCGCGCTTCCGCCTGATGGCGGTGGCCCAGGCCGGCCGGCTCATGGGCTCCGGGGAGACTCGGCTGAGCGTCAAGAAGCCGCTGATGCTCAGGCCCAGCCTGCCGCGCTTCGCGCGGCTGGGCGACGTGTTCCAAGGCGGAATCGTGGTCCACAACTACACGGGCTCCTCGGCCGCGGTCAAAGTCGAGCTCAAGCTCAGAGGCGAGGCGGCGGCCTACGACGGCCCCCCCGAGAGGACCATCGAAGTCGAGTCGGGCAAGGCCCTCGAGGTCCTCTGGCCCATGAAGGCGTCCGCCCTGGGACAAGCGGCCTTCGAGTTCCGATGTGCCGCAGGCTCGGAAACGGACGGCCTGGAGTGGAAGCTCGAGACGAGCCTGCCTACGCCGCTCGAGTACGCCGCGACCTCCGGCGCGACCGCTGAGAAAGCCGAGGAGAAGATCACGGTCCCCAAGACTTCCCGGCCCGATCTCGGCGGCCTGGAGGCGAGCCTCTCTCCTACCGCCATGGCCGGCTTGCAGGAGGGCGCAAAATTCCTGCTCGGCTATCCCTACGGCTGTCTCGAGCAGAAGCTCTCCCGCGCATTCCCGGTCCTCGTGGGCGCGGACATGGTCGAGACCTACGGCTTGGGCGACCTCAAGGGCCTCAAGCGCCGCTCTCAGGAGGTCTTCAAGGGCTTGAGCGAGTTCCAGCATCCATCGGGAGGCTTCGGCTATTGGCCGGCCCCCATAAATCCCGACCCCTACCTCACGGCCTACGCCCTGCACGCGGCCGCCATCGCCAAGAAGGAAGGCTACGAGGTGGAGGCGGGAGTGCTCTCCAAGGCTGTCTCATGGTTGAGGGGCTACCTCTACGGCGAGCGCTCCCAATGGGCGTATCCGTACAGCCGGAGCGAGGACTACGCGAGCCGCGCCTACGCCCTCTACGCCCTGGCCCTCCACGGCCAGAAGGAGAGCGGCTACCTCTCCAACCTGTTCATGCGCCGGGACCGGCTCCCGGTCTCGGGCAAGGCGCACCTGCTCAAGGCCGCCAAAGCCTTGGAGGCTGAGCCTCTCATCTTGGATACGCTCGCCTCGGAGCTGCTCCAGGCGGCCCGTTACTCTCCGACGACCCTTCACTTCGAGTCCAGCGAAGATGCGCCTTGGACCCACGAGTCGAACGTCCGCACCACCGCGCTGGTCCTGCAGGCCATGCTCGAGGCGCGGGGCGGCTTCCCGGCGGACGATAAGGCCGTGCGGTGGCTCATGGAGGAGCGAAAGAACCTCGGCCGCTGGCGCACGACCCAGGAGAACTTCGCCGCGCTCTACGCCCTGCAGGACTACTACCGCGCCTACGAGAAGGAGTCCCCCTCCTTCCAGGCCCTAGCCAAGCTGGCGGGCCAGGAATGGAAGGAAACCTTCCAAGGGCGGACCCTGGAGGCGCGGCTGCGGAGCTTCCCCCTCTCCGCCCTTGAGGAGGACAAGGGCCGCGTCTCCCTGTCGAAGGAAGGGACCGGGCGGCTCTACTACACCCTGCGGCTGAGCTGGATGCCGAAAGAGGAGCGCGCCCGCAGCGAAGGGCTCTCCATCGAGAAGAAGATCGAGCCTCTCGCGCCTGGCGCGGGCTCCAAGGCCTTCCCGCCCGGGTCACGGGCCGTGGTGACGCTCAAGGTCAAGACCCCGCAGGATAGGACCTTCGTGGCCATCAACGACCCCGTGCCGGCCGGCTTCGAGATCGTGGACCCCACCTTCGCCGTGGAGGGTCAAGAGAGCGCCCGGATCCTCGAGGAGCGGGCCAAGGACAACCCCTATTGGGGCACGTTCCAGCGCAGCGAGAACTACGACGACCGCATCCAGATATTCGCCGACTACCTCACGGCCGGCGAGCACAGCTACTCCTACCTGGTCCAGGCCGCCACGCCGGGCGCCTACCGGATGCCTTCGACCCGGGTCGAGCAGATGTACCAGCCGGAAGTCTTCGGCGCCACGGCGGGCGGGGAGGTCGTCGTGGGGAGATAAAGCGGTTGATTCCGGAGCGCGCGGTAGGCTATACTGAAAGCAGAGCCATCGTCGGGAGGATTGGGTGATCCGCCGCATACTGCGCGTCTGCAATGCAGTGGCGAATCCCGCAGTAGGCCCCCATATGAACTTTGAAGAAGCCGTGACGTTCGAGGACGTTCTCCTCGCGCCCCGCCGCTCCTCCATCGCCTCGCGCCGCCAGGTCGACACGACCGGCCGCATCTCGCGGAACATCCCCCTGAAGGTCCCCATCATCTCGGCCAACATGGACACCGTCACCGAGTCCGAGATGGCCATCGCGATGGCCCATCTCGGCGGCCTCGGGGTGATCCACCGGTTCCTCAAGATCGAGGAGGAGGCCTGTGAGGTCGCCCGGGTCAAGCGGGCCGAGAGCATCGTCATCGAGCAGCCCTACGCCCTTGCGCCCTCGAACACGGTGCGGGAAGCGCGGCGCATGATGCGCGAGAGGGGGATCGGCGGCATCCTCGTGGTCGCGGGCGAGGGCCGCCTGGCCGGCCTGGTGACCACGCGGGACATCGTCTTCGAGCGCGACGGGGGAAGGCGCCTCGAGAAGGTCATGACGCGCAAGCTCATCACCGCGCGGCCGGATGTCCGGCTCGATGAGGCCCGCCGCATCCTGCAGGAGCACGACATCGAGAAGCTGCCCTTGGTCGACAAGGACGGACTCTTGAGGGGCCTCATCACGGCGAAGGACCTCCTCAAGAACGAGCTCTACCCGAACGCCTCGAAGGACGCGAAGGGGCACCTCCTGGTCGGGGCCGCGGTGGGAGTGGTCGGAGATTTCCTCGAGCGCGCCCAGGCCCTGCACGACGCCGGGGCGGACGTCCTCGTCGTGGACGTGGCGCACGGCCACTCCGACCATGTGATCGAGGCCGTGCGGCGGATCAAGGCCTGCCGCCCTTCCTCCGAGGTGGTGGCCGGCAACGTCGCAACTTACGAGGGCGCGCTCGACCTGGTCAAGGCGGGCGCCGACGGCGTGAAGGTCGGGGTGGGCCCCGGGGCCGCGTGCTCGACGCGCATCGTCGCCGGCTGCGGCGTGCCACAGGTCTCGGCGATCCTGGACTGCGCCCAGGTCACGAGGAAGCAGGGCGTCCCCATCATCTCCGACGGAGGCATCCGCGACTCCGGCGCCATCACCAAGGCCCTTGCGGCCGGAGCTTCCTCCGTCATGCTCGGAAGCCTTCTGGCAGGATCGGAGGAGAGTCCGGGCTACACGACGGTGCGCGGCGGGGTCAAGTACAAGGTCTTTCGCGGCATGGCCTCCCTAGGCGCCGCGCTGGGCCGGCGCATCAAGGAACGCGACGAGGGCCCGGCCCAGGAGGACATCTCGGAGGTCGTGCCGGAGGGCGTCGAATCGGTGGTCCCCTACCGGGGAAACGTCAGCGAGGTCGTGCACCAGCTCGCAGGAGGCCTGCGCTCCGGGATGAGCTATTGCGGGGCGGATGACTTGCGGGCCCTTTGGAAGAACGCCCGGTTCGTGCGAATCACGCCGGCCGGCTTGAGCGAATCCAAGCCCCACGTGCTGGACGTCCCGAACATCCAGAGGATGTAGGTTTGGGACGAAGCTGAGAAGACCGCGGGGACGGCGCTACTTCTTTGACAGGGAGCGGAGGAATTCCGAGAATTCCTCTCCCGTGAACGGCTTGAGCAGCACATGAGGGAAGCCGGAGAGGCACGCCCTCTCGGCCTGCGCCGGCTCGCCGGTCATCAGGCCGAGCGCCAGGGCGGGATGGCTTTGCCTCAGGCTCAGGCAGAGCTCGATCCCGTCTTCGGCCTCCAGGTTCACGTCGCAGATCGCCGCGTCGAAGACGCCGAGCGCGCAGCGGCGGCGCAAGGCCTCCCCGTTTTCGACCACGACGCCCTGGTGCCCGAGGCGCTGCAGCATTCTCTCGACAACCCTCCTGCAGACGGAATTGTCGTCGACCGCGATGATCCTCATACGAATAAGGATACCACGGCGCGCCCAAAATAGCAATACCCTGGGGTTTTAGTCTTACAACCCATAAGGCTCTGGGAAGGGCCGCGCGATTGCTATAGAATCCAGCCCGACTCCCATGACGGACATCTACCAGGAGCTGGGCCGGCGCCTGAGGCTGGAGCGCAGACGTCTCGGCTGGACACAGGAGGAGCTGGGCGAACGATCCGGCATGCACCCGGCCTACATCGGCCAGATCGAAAGAGGCAAGAAGAAGATCAGCCTGGCCGCGCTGAGCCGCCTGGCCGGCGCCCTGTCGGTCCGCATGAGCGACCTGCTCAACGAGTCTCCTCCGCCCGACCCGGAGCGGTGGGAGTCCAAGATCGGCGGACTGCTCCGCGGCCGATCCCCGGAAGACTGCGAACTGCTGTACTCCACGCTCAGGCACCTGGCTCGAAGGATGCCCAGGGGCCGTCGACGATAAGAGAAAACTTCAGGGGCGGCCTATACCCCGAATTCTGTCCGGGCCATAGGCCCGGCGAGGATCATTTCTCTGTCGCGGCTACCGGGCGGCTGCCCTTGCCCGGGCTAAAGCCCGTTCAAGGACGCGCGCGGACAACGCCGCCGCCCAACTGCCTTGCTCCCGGTGGGGTTTGCCTGGCCCCGGGGTCGCCCCCGGGCCGGTGGGCTCTTAACCCGCCATTTCACCCTTGCCCCTCCTTGCGAAAGGGCGGTGTGTTTTCTGTGGCACTTTCCATCCTCGGGTCCTTTCGTCTCCGAGGTCCCGCCTTTCGACGGGCACCGCGTCCTGCGGAGTTCGGAAGTTCCTCCCCCGCGCGACTGCCGCGGAGGCGATCCTCCGGCCGCCCCCAAATCCTCTACACCGCCTTCTTCGCCTCGGCATCGAGCGCCTGGTTCGCCAGGCGGTCGGCCCGCTTGTTCTGCTCACGCGGGACATGGGCGAACTCGACGGACTCGAACCTCCGCGCCAGCCGATGCGCCTCGAGCAGGAACTCCAGCAGCTTCGGACTCTTCACCCGGTACTGGCCGTTGTACTGCCTCACGAGCAGCTCGGAGTCCGAGCGGATCTTCAGCCGCGTGCCCCCCAGCTCAAAGGCGAGCCTGAGCGCCTCCAGGAGCGCCTCGTACTCCGCGGCGTTGTTCGTCCGCTCGCCCAGGCAGCGGCCCCTCTCGCGCAGGAGGGTTCCGGCCTCGTCCTGGATGACGACCCCCAAGGAGGCGGGCCCGGGATTGCCGCGGGCCGCGCCGTCGATATGGATGAGGAGCGTCATGTCCGGCCGCCCCCAAATCCTCGGATGCGGCATTTCCTCGCGTTGACGCTCGGTCGGCCGCCCCCAAATCCTCGGATGCGGCACTTCCTCGCGTTGACGCTCGGTCGGCTGCACCGGAACGCTCAAGCCGGCTTCGCGCCGGCGAGCTCGGCGCTGTAAAGGATGCGCTGGCAGCTCTCGCAGCAGACGACCACATTCCCCTTGGCGAGGTTGACGACGACCTGGGGCGGCTGGTTCATGCGGCACACGGTGCAGGTGTTCCCGTTCAGGCGCGCCACGGCCACGCCGCCGCGCCGCCTGCGGACGTTGTCGTAATGCGTCAGCACCAGGCCCGGGAGGCCCACGATGAGAGCCTCGCGCTTGGTCTTCTCGACCGCGAGCTTGGCCTCGTCCTCGGACTTCCGGGCCTCCAGGCCGCTGATCTTCTCCTGGATGACCGCTTCGGCCGCTTTGAGCTTCGCCGTCTTGGCCTTTTCCTCCTTCAAGAGGGAGTCGCACCGCTCCATAATCTCCAGGGTCCGGGTCTCGAGCTCGCCCGCCTCGGCCTTGCAGCGGTCGATCTCGGTCTGCAGAGCGCGGAAGGCCTCGTTCGTCTTGACGGCATTGAGCTCGATGTTGTGCTTGCGGATCTCCTCCTCCATCTTGGCCAGGTCCAGCTCCTTTTCCTTGCGCTCGAGCTGCAGCTTCAGCAAGCGGTCCTTGGCCTGCGCGAGAGCGGTCTTCTCCGCGTCGGCCTCGGCGCGGAGGGCCTCGATTTGCCCCGGCGCTTCGGCGATCGCCGCCTCCAGGATGTCGATGACCTTGTCCTGCTCCTGGAGCACGACGAGCTTGGCAAGGTCGTCCTTGGTGATCTGCATATTGGTATGGAACTATCGTTGATTATACTATTTTGGTAGCATCGGCCACGGCATGAGCAGGACCCAGCCCCCCCGGATGTTCCATATCAAGAGGTCGGAGCGCTGCTACCGCCTCAAGCCTGAGGCCCTGCGGGCCCATGCGCCGCGGCGGCCGGGCGTCTACGAGCTCCTCTCTTGCGATGCGAAGGGCGGGCCGGAGGTGCTCTACGTGGGGCTCGCCTTGCCGCAGACGATCTACGAGCGGCTCGCGGCCCACCTCATGGGCAACGTCCGGCCCACGGCCGACGAGCTGCGTCAGTCGCACCCGAACGTCTATTTCGATTTCATCGCTGAAGCCGATATCGAATCCCAAGAGGAGCTCCGGGACATCGCCGGCGCGCTGATGATCCGGCACAACCCGCGCCACAACCTGCTCCAGAACCCCCCTTCTTCCGGGAAGCACCACAGAGTCGACGTCATGGAGGCCTGAGCATGCCCGCAGCAGCGAAACCCTCGAACGAGATCGCGAAACCCGAGCGCGCAAGCGAGATGGACATCCTCATGCCGCGCCTGCAGCTCCTCAACCGCCGCCTCTACGAGGCCAAGATTCCCGCGCTCATCCTCTTCGAGGGTTTCGAGGCCGCCGGACGGGGCGACGCGACGAACCTCCTCCTCTCGCGCCTTGACCCTCGCGGCACGAGCGTCCACATGCTGGGCGCGCCGACCGAGGAGGAGCGCCTGCGGCCGTTCTTCTGGCGGTATTGGACCCTGCTCCCCGGCCGCGGGCGCATCGGCGTCTTCGAGAACTCCTGGTACCACCAGCTCCTGGAGGCCCGCGTTGACGGGGACATCAAGCGCAAGCGCTTCCTCCAATGGCTCGACGAGGCGAACGCCTTCGAGCGGCTGCTGGCGGAGGACGGGATGCTCGTCGTCAAGTTCTGGATGAACGTCTCGAAGAAGGAGCAGAAGAAGCGCTTTAAGAAATGGGAGAACGACCCGGCCTATTCCTTCCGCGTCACGAAGGAGGCCTGGCGCCAGCACCGCCGCTACGGGGATTGGGCCGAGGCGGCGGAGGAGGCGATCTCACGCACCGACACCCACCTCGCCCCCTGGACCCGGGTCGAATCCGACGACCGCCGCCTGCGCAGGGCGGCGGTGGTCCGCCGGGTCTGCGAGGCTTTCGAGCGCGCCCTCAACTCGGCCGCGAAGCTCCCGGCCCCGCCCAAGGCCGAGCCGCCGCAGGCCGCGGCGCGAGTCACCTCGGGCGACAACCCCATCGACGCCATAGACCTCGGGGTGAAGCTCGCGTTCAGGCGCTACGAAGAGGAGAAGGGGGAGCTGGGCGGCCGGCTCTCCGAGCTGCAGAACTTCTCCTACCTCAACCGCGTTCCGGTCATCATCGTCTTCGAGGGCATGGACGCGGCCGGCAAGGGCGGGGCCATCCGCCGCCTGGCCTCGGCGCTCGACCCGCGCGGCTACCGCGTGGTCCCCGTCAGCGCGCCGGACGGGGAGGAGAAGGCCCACCACTACCTCTGGCGCTTCTGGCGCGAGCTCCCCAAGGCCGGGCACTGGACCATCTTCGACCGCAGCTGGTACGGCCGGGTCCTCGTCGAGCGCGTAGAGGGCTTCAGCCGGCCCGAGCAGTGGGGCCGGGCCTACGCCGAGATCCGCGACTTCGAGACTCAGCTCATCGGCTCAGGCGCGGTCCTCATCAAATTCTGGCTCCAGATCGGCCTGAAGGAGCAGCTCAAGCGCTTCCAGGAGCGGGAGAAGACGGAGCACAAGCGCTACAAGATCACCCAGGAGGATTGGCGCAACCGCGAAAAGTATCCGCTCTACCGCGACGCCATCGCCGACATGCTTCTGCAGACCTCGACCTCCGAGGCTCCGTGGACCCTCATCGAGGCGAACGACAAGCTCTGGGCCCGCGCCAAGGTGCTGCGCACCGCGGCCGCAGCGGTCGAGAAGGCGCTCCAGCACGCGCGCAAGAGCGCCGGAGGATTTCGGATCTGAAGACGGCGCTCCCAGCCGTCGGGGCCGCGGGCCTCGCGGCATCGCTGTGCGCCCTGCTCGCCGGGGCGCAGTGGATCCGGCCTTTCTTCTACCTGCCCGCTTGGGGCTTCTATCTCATCTTGCTCAGCGGCCTCAACCGCCGCTTCTTCGGCCGCTCGCGCCTCCTGGAGGAGCCCGCGGCCGCGCTGAGGATGGCGCTCATCTCCACGCCCTGGTGGCTGTTCTTCGAGGCGCTCAACGTGCGCCTGAGGAACTGGGAGTATCATGGCCTGCCGGCGCCGCTGTGGATCCGCTGGCCGGGCTACGCTTTGGCCTTCGCCACGGTCCTGCCCGCCATCCTGGAGACCGCGGACATGATCGAGAACGCGCTCAGCCGCAGCAAGGAGAGCGCGGACGCCGGGTTCCCAGTGGGGGTCCAGCGGTGGGCCACGGCCCTGGGACTGGCCTGCCTGATCCTGCCGATGCTCTGGCCCCGCCTCTTCTTCCCTCTCATCTGGGGCTTCGTCTTCCTCCTCATCGAACCCCTCCTCGCGCGGGAAGCTCCGGAGCGCTCCTGGCTGAGAGCCGTCTTCTCGGGCCGGCCCCGGCGGATGAAGGCCCTGCTCCTCTCCGGCCTAGCCTGCGGGCTGGCATGGGAGCTCTTCAACTACTGGGCCGGCGCCAAGTGGGTCTACACGGTTCCCTGGCCCAAGGGCCCCAAGCTCTTCGAGATGCCCTGGCTGGGCTACGTGGGCTTTGCGCCCTTCGCGCTGGAATGCGAAAGCTTTTTCAACTGGTTCGAACTGCGTTGGGAGAACGCGGGTCAGGGGACCCGGCTCTGCGTGGTCCTGATGCTTGGCGCCATGAGCGTGGGGGCGTTCTGGGCCATCGATTCCTTCATGGTACGGAGCTTGGTTCCGATATAAGAACCGTCCCGATGGGAGTACCCGCATCGGAACGGCTCTTTAAAGTGGTGGGCGCTACAGGATTTGAACCTGTGGCCCCTGTCGTGTGAGGACAGTGCTCTACCGCTGAGCTAAGCGCCCAAGCCGAAGCCCGTTTTCCGCTCGGCTTGCCATTATACCGTCTTCCCCGACGATTGACAAGACGGAAACTCATTCGCTACAATATAATAAGTCGTTTTCTGGAGACGTGTCCAGGCGAACGATGCCGGAGAGCTTCCCGGCGTCGTTTTCCTTCGCGGGCGTAGTTCAATGGCAGAACGTCAGCCTTCCAAGCTGATCACGTGGGTTCGATTCCCATCGCCCGCTCCAGATTGGATTCTTTAACCTCTTCGGGGAGGTGAGATCCCCGAACGGAGCGCCGGGCGCGACAAGTGCTGGGGTAGCTCAGCGGTAGAGCAACGCCATGGTAAGGCGTAGGTCGTGGGTTCGATCCCCATCCCCAGCTAGGATTTGACCGGATGGCGCGGTAAATTGTTAGAATATCGCGTACCAAACATCGTCCAAACCTTCCGAACGCCGTAGGTTTGGACGTATCGAACCTAAGTCGTTTGGATGTTTGGGACGCTTTTTAGCGATACGCGAAGCCGCACCAGGAGAGAACCCATGGCGAAGCCGAAATTCGAGCGCACCAAGCCGCACGTGAACATCGGGACGATCGGGCACGTGGACCACGGCAAGACGACGCTGACGGCCGCGATCACCCAGGTTTTGGCGAAGATGGGCTTGGCGCAGGCGAAGCGCTACGACGAGATCGACAACGCCCCGGAAGAGAAGGCCCGCGGCGTGACGATCAACGTGCACCACACGGAGTACGAGACCCCCAA
>JACRDO010000087.1 GCA_016212885.1 Elusimicrobiota bacterium
CTCATTGAGCCTGTCCAGAATATCCTCAGGCAGCGTAACGGAAATCGTCCTTGTCATAACATCTCCAATGCTTTTACACTATTATTATAATGCTGAACCAGTGGTTTGTCAATGGGCCTGCAATAGAGAGCTAGGGCTTCGGCTTCTCGGGCTGGGGGACCTGCGCGGCGAGGTCCTCGCCGTTCTCGTCGACCTTCTCGACGGGCTTGGGCGAGAGGGGCGCGAGCTCCGCCTCGATCTTGGCCCCGTCTCCCACCGCCGCTATCAGCAGGTTCTCCGGGTGGAAGAAAGCCTTCGCGGCCTTGCCCGCTTCCGCGATCGTCACCGCCTGCACCTTCTGGACGAAGGTGTCCAGAGCGTCCTCCGGGAGGTCGTAGATCAGAGCGTGCAGGACCGCGTCGGCCAGGCCCTGCTGGGTCTCGAGGTCGCGCACGAAGCGGCCCGCCAGCGTGTTCTTCGCCTGCCGCAGCTCCTCCTGGGTCACGGGCTCCTTGCGGATGCGCTCGATATGGCCGAGGATGTCCTTTACGGCCGGCCCGGTGACCTCGGTGCGCACCTGCGTCCGGATGAGGAAAAGGCCCGCGCTCCGGTAGGCCGGCAGGCTGGAGTAGATGCCGTAGGTATAGCCCTTCTTCTCGCGCAGGTCGCTCATCAAGCGCGCGGCGAAGGAGCCGCCGAGGATCTGGTTGGCCACGAGCAGCTTGAAGAACTCCGGGGCCTTCTCGGTGAGGGCGAGGTTGCCCAGGGCCAGGACCGTCTGGGCCGAGCCCGGGCGGTCGACCAGGACGATGCGGCGCTCAGGCCCGGCCGTCTCCTGGGGGGCCGGAAGGAGCGGCCCCGGCGGCTCGCCGGTCGGCTTCCAGGGCTCGAAGGCCTTCTCCAAGGCCTGAGCCAATTGGTCCTTCCCGATGTCGCCCGCGGCCACGATCATCGCCTGCGCGGGGACGAGGAGCCTTTTGTGCAGGGTCCTCAGCCTGTCGCGGTCGATCCGGGCGATGGACTCTTCGGTCGGGGCCACGACCGAGTAGGGATGGCGGCCGAACAGCTTCCTGCTGAAGGCCACCGAGGCGAGGAATTTGGGCTGGGAGCGGTTGACCTTGAGCTCCTCCAGCATGTTCTTCTTGCGGAGCTCGACCTCCTCCTGCGGGAAAGTCGCGTCCATGGCCGTCTCCCCGAGCAGGGCGAACATCCTCCCCGCGCGCTCCGAGAGAGCGAACGCCTCGAGGACCACGTAGTCGCGCTGGGCCTCGGCGCCGATCGAGCCGCCGAAGGCGTCGGCTTCGTAGGCGATGTCCTTCGCGCTGCGCGTCGATGTCCCGGCTGTCCACAGCTCCGCGAAGGCCTCGACCAAGCCCGCGTCCTTCTGGCCGGCGAGCGCGGTTCCGCCGCGGACCGCGAGGCGCGCGCTCACCAGCGGGAAGCGATGGTCCTCGACGAGGACGACCTGCACCCCGTTGGAAAGGGCGAACCTCTGGCGCGGCGGGGAGCGAAAAGGCTTCATGGGCCCGATGGCCGGCTGCTTCGACATGTCTGGCGCAGACGTTCTTCCTTTCGCCCGCCCTCGCAGGCTCTCTGGGGAGCCGGAGAGGGCCGGCTTGGCTTCAGAGTCGGCCGCCAAAGCCGGCGCCGCGAGCAGGGCCGCGGCGAGCAGGAGGGCCGGGCGCTTCATTCCTTGCCCTCCGCGGCCGGAGCCGTCTTGAGCTCGAAGACGTTGGCCGATTCCGGGACGAGGTACTTCGCCGCCGCGGCCTGGATGTCCGCGGGGGTCACGGCCATGTAGCGCTCCAGCTCCCCGTTGGCCGCAGCAGGGTCTCCGTCCAGCACGGCGGCGCGCAGAAGCGCCCCGGCCCGGCCGAGCGTCGTCTGCTGCTCGACGACCCAGTCGGAGCGGAATTTAGTCTTGACGCGCTCGATCTCCGAAGCGCCCATCGCGCCCGCTGCGATCTTCTTGACTTCCTCATAGACCAGCTCCCGGATCTGCGCGGGGGAAGTCTCCGGCTTGTGGAGGATGAAGGCGCCAAAGAGCCCCGGGGCCTTGAACTCGGCCGGGTCGCTCAAAGGGAAGCCGAGGCCCCCGGCATAGGGCTCGTCGATGGCCACCGCGGCCTGCTTCTCCTTGACCAGGAGCTGGTAGAGCCGGGAACTCTTGCCGTAGAAGAGGGTGCGGCCGAGCAAAGCGAGCGCGTAGAAATCCGGAACCGAGCGGCGCTCGGGCATGTTGTTGTAAAGGATCGCCGCGCCCGGGACCTTCGCGTGCGCGTCCGTCAATGCGAAGACCCGCTCCCCGGCCTGGCGCGGCTCGGCGATATCCGGGAAGACGGGCACGCCCCGGTTCGGGATCCAGCTGAAATACCTCTCGATGACCTTGCGCTCCTCAACGGGGTCGAAGTCCCCCACCACGCACAGCCAGGCGTTCTTGGGCGCGTAGTAGGCGTCGAAGAAGCCCTTCACGTCCTGGAGCGTCGCGGCGTCGAGGTCCTCGAAAGTGCCGATCGTGGGATGGCTGTTGGCAAAGTTCGAGAACGTCCGCGAGGCCACCTCGACTAAGAGCAGGGGCGCGTAGGCCTCGTTGTCGACGCGCATGCGCTTCTCCTCTTTCACGACGGAGATCTGGTTGCGCATGCTCTTCTCGCCGACCTCCAGCGCGCTCATGCGGTCTGAGTCGAGCCAGGCGGCCAGGGGCAGGACGTTGGATGGCATCACTTCGTAGTAGAGGGTGAAGTCGACGTGGGTCGAGGCGTTGTTGTCCGCCCCATAGCCCTCCAGGAGCTTGTCGAACCGGCCTTTGCTCAGGTGGGCGGAGCCCTCGAACATCAGGTGCTCGAAGAGGTGCGCGAAGCCCGAGCGCCCCTTGACCTCCTGGCGGCCCCCGACGTCGAAGGCCATGGCGAAGGTCGCGACCGGAACCGCCTTGTCCGGCGAAAGGATCACGCGCAGGCCGTTGGGCAGCTCGAAGCGCTCGAAGGGGATCTCGGCCCGCGCCGGAGACCAAAGGGCCGCCAGAAGGAAGAGCGCCGCGGGGCCGCCCCTCACCGCCCGCGCCCCTTGATGCGGATGGCTTTCGGAAGCTCCTCTTCCCGGGGGGATCTCGCTTCCGGGGGGAGCTTCCCGGCCACTAGGATCATCCTCATCGAATCGAGGCCGAAGGGCTCATGATTCCAGCCCCCGTGCACCTCGCGCACGGCGAAGCGCGCCTCTTCGAGGAGCCCGACGATCTCGGTGAGGGAATAGATCCGCAGGCCCGCCTGGAAGCGCCCGGTCTTCAGGTCGAAAAGAGGAAGGCCGGCCCCCTGATCGAGATTGCGCACCACCCAGTCGCGGCTCGGCATGTCCATGACCAGCTTCCCCGCGGGCCGCAGCGCGCGCCAGACGGCCTGCAGACAGCGGCGGTCGTAGCCTTCGCCGCGGCCGAGCGGGTGGTGCAGGTTGACCGCCACGTCGAATTCGGACTCGTAGCCGATGTGGCGGAGGTCTTTGCGCGTGAAGTGGACCCAGAGCGACTTATCGTTGTCGGCGCAGGTACGGGCTTGCGAGAGCCTGGGCGCGTCGCTGTCGACGCCCAGCACGCGGCAGCCCCGGCGCGCTATCTCCACGGTCTGCCGGCCGGCGCCGCAGCCGAAGTCCAGCACGCGCGCGCGGTCCGCGAGACTCACATAGCGCTCCAGGCCGTCGATCATCGCGCGGATGAACGCGTCGTCGCGCCGCGCGGGAAGGTACTCGAAGTACCTCCGCCGCCCGTCGCCGTCCTCGCGGACGTCCGGGGGCGCCGCCATGCCGGAGCCGGAGGCGCTCATCGACGCCGCGCGGGCCGGGAGCGGACCGCCTTCTCGGCCGCGGCGAGGGTCAGCTTCTCGCCCTTGAAGACCCGGCCGTGCTCCAGGTGGGCCTTGAGCTTGGCGAGGCAGTCCTCCCAGAGGCTGCGGAAGGCCTCGAACACGCGATCGTGCGAGCGGGCCGCGGAGAAGCCGGCGTGCTGGATCGTCGCCTGGACCCTGCGAGGCCGGTCCTCGATGAAGACGTTGACCAGCGCGGGCACGCGGCCGCCGCGGCGGCTGGAGGGGTTGAAGATCCAGGAGACTTTCCGGCCGGGCTCCAGGTCCACGAAGACGGCGGAGGCTTCGCAGCCCTCCCCATCCTTTGTGGGCCAGACCATGCGGAACTTGCCGAGGTTGCGCGCGTCGGTCTCGGCGCGGTCGAGCCAGAAGACGCAGAGCTCCCGGGCCGAGGTCAGGGCGTGGTATATCTTCTCCGGCTTGGCCTTGATGAAAGCTGAGATGCGGATATCCCGGGTCTTTGCGCGGCGGCTGGGCACGGCTCCATTGTATCACACGCCAAGGAGCGGAGCAAAACCAGTCTTGAGGCCCGCGGCCGCATCTGGGCCCTTGGGCCTATCCTTATATAGGCCCCGCGGCTCAGGTTATTCGCCTGCGGCCAGCCCATACTAATATAGATGCTCTATCGCATGCGCGCGACCCTGGCCTTCCTCCTCCTCCCGCTCGCGCAGACATCATTTTCATCCGCCCAGCCGGCCCAGCCGGCCGCGCTCGAGGAGCTGCGCCAATCCGCGGGACAGGCCGCGCAGGCATCCATTCCGGAGTTCAAAGCCTCCGCGGTCCAAGACAGCCGCCTCTCCGCCGCAAACCAGGACTCCCCGCAGGCGATCCTGGCCGGCCTGCACGAGCTCACGGGCCGCGGCTTGCGCGAGCAGTCCTACGACGCGGCCCGCGGCTACATGTTCTCGACCTGCGACAACGTGCTGCGCGACGGCGTGCGCGGCGTCATCGACGCCTACTCGAACGTCTTCGTGCCCGGCACGAGCGCCGAGGGGAACGACTACCGCGAAGAGGGTGACCGGAACGGGGACGGCTTCATGGACAAAGAGGGGATGAACGTGGAGCACACCTGGCCGCAGTCCTTCTTCAACAAGCGCACCCCCATGAAATCCGACCTCCACCATCTCCTGCCGACCTTCATCCACCCCAACAGCGTCCGCGGGAGCATGCCCTTCGGCAAGGTAAGCGGCCGCGGAGACTACTCGAACAACGGGGGAGCGAAGGCCGCAGAGGGCGTCTTCGAGCCGCCCGACGAGGCGAAGGGCCGGGTCGCGAGGGCCCTGCTCTACTTTTATACCCGGTACTACGACCGCGACATCGACAACGGCGGCTTCGGCCCGGAGTTCTGGAGCAAGAACCTGGAGCTGCTCCTGCGCTGGAACCGCGAGTTCCCGCCCAGCAGAGATGAGCTGCGCCGCAACGACCTCATCGAGAGCTTCCAGGGCAACCGCAACCCCTTCGTCGACGAACCCGGGCTGGCGGACAAGATCGGCGCCGACGGCTTCCGGCTTGCCCTGCGCCTGGGCAGCCACATCCAGAACTAGTTAGAATAGGCGCGTGAAGCGGAACCTTCAGCTCTGCCTGCTGGCTGCCGGCTGCCTCTACGTGCCTATCGTCCTCTTCCACCACATCGCCTCGTTCCCCGGGCTCCACGGCGACGAAGCCTGGACCGGGCTGTTCGCCCTGAGCATCCGCGACGCGGGCCTCTCCAGCCCGCACGGACTCAACGCCTACACGGGTTCCCTTTATGCCTGGCTGCTGTCGAAAGTCTTCTCGATCTTCGGCCCCGGTATGCTTTCCTTGAGGGCTCTAGGCTCGGCGCTCAACGCCGCGGCGGCTTTGATGATGGCCGCGCATTTCGCCCGGCGCTTCGGCCCTGAGAACGCCCTGGCCTGGCTCTACCTGCTGGCCTCCTCCGCGGCGTTCATGCTGAAGTCCCGGATCGCCTGGGAAGTGTACGCCCTGGAGAACTTCCTCCTGGCCGCGGTCGTGATCCTCTGCCACCGCTTCACAGAGAAGAAGGAGCTCCCATTCTGGGGCGTCCTGGCGTTCTTGTTCGCGATCCATGCCGGGGTCCTCAACCACTTCATCTTCATATCGGCGCCCCTCTCCCTGGCCGCGGCCCTCTTCGCCTATCTCGTCCTCTTAAACGGCTGGGAGCTGCTGGAGCTCTTCCTATTGTCCCTGGCGGGCCTGCTGATGAGCGCCTGCGTCTTCTTGGCCAAGCCCCCTTTGACTGAGGCGGTCTGGATGCGCTGGCGCGTCCCTCTCACCCTCGCATGGCTCCTGCTTCCGTTCGCCTTCGCCGTTGCCTTCAAGTTCGCCGCTCCCCGCGCGGCCGGGCTGAGGGCTCTTCTGGAGCGCGCTTTCTCCAGCCGGCCCCTCTCCCGCCGGGCGATCTCGGCCGTCCTCTGCCTGGGGCTGATCGCCTTCTTCATCTTCCACTGGACCGCCCTTCTGCAGGTCTGGTCCGGCGTCGCGGTCCTCGAGCGCCTCTCTTCCTGGTCCCCGCCGCCGGCCGTCGCTCTCGCCCTATACGCTTGGGCGGCTTTCCTCCTTGGCGCGTTCTTCGTCTTCGCCCTCGGGAACCTGCGGCAGGACAGGCTCGCCCAAATGCCGCCGGGCAAGCGCTTCCTCGTCTGCTGGGCCCTGGCCTACGCGGCCGTATTCACGCTCTTCACGAACACCCATTCGATCCGGTACTACATCCTCCCATCGTTTCTCATCATGTCCTCGCTCGCGCTCATCCTGCCGGACACGCTCAGGCGCCTGCGTCTGGCCGCGGCCATCCCTGGCCTCTGCGCGGCCCTTTTCCTTAATATCTGCTTTTGGCGCGAGCTGCGCGCGGAGACGGAGCGCAGGCCGATCCGCTTCCACATCGGCTGGCACATCGAAAGCTCGGAGCACTTCCTTCGGCTGGACGCGCTGATGGACGCCGCAGACCGCGAGAAGATCTGCCTTTTCGAGGACGGCGAGCACTTCACCGCCCTCCCCCTCAAATTCCACGCGCGCAGCCGCAAGACCGCGGACTGCGACCTCTCCAAGCGCCTGTTCGCCAAGGCCTGCTGGGAATGCGAAAGCCCGCCCTTCTTCACATGGCGGGTCCTCCGGGCGGGCCCGCGTGGCTGAGCGCCTCCTCACCGTCGTGATCCCCACCTACAACGAAGCGCCGAACATCGCGGTCCTCATCGGCAGGCTCTCGGCCGCGCTCCAGGGCGTGCCGCACGAGATCCTCGTGGCCGATGACGACTCGCCCGACCGGACCTGGGAGATCGCCCAGAAGCTCTCCGCCTCCCGGGAGAACGTCCGGGTGCTGCGCCGGACATCGAACAGAGGCCTCTACCCCGCGGTCGTTGAGGCGTTCGCCGCAGCCTCCGGGCGCTGCCTGGCGGTCCTGGACGCGGACCTCCAGCACGACGAACGCATCCTCCCTGCGATGCTCAAGGCCCTGCTTGAAGGCCGCGACCTGGTCGTCGGCTCCCGGCACGCGGAAGGCGGGGGCATCGAGAACTGGAACGCGGCCCGGAAGCTTCTGAGCCTGGCCGGGAACGTCCTGGTTGGCTGGGTGCTGGGAAGGCCGGTCCGCGACCCCTTGAGCGGCTTCTTCATGATCGACCGGCGGGCCTACGAGGATATCGCGCCCAAGCTCCGCCCAAGGGGATTCAAGATTCTCATGGACATTCTGCGCTGCCTGCCACCCGAGGCCCGGATCTCGGAAGTCGGCTACGTCTTCAAGCCGCGCCAAGCCGGAGAGAGCAAGCTGGGCGCCAAGGTGGCGGCCGACTTCCTGCTGACGCTATGGGAAGCGGCCGCGCACCGGCTCTTCGGGCGCTAAAGCGCGGAGAAGCTACTCGCCGATAAGCTGGACCACCAGCTCCCGCTGGCGCGCTCGCGTGTCGAACTCGGCCAGGACCACCTGCTGCCAGGTCCCCAGTAGAAGGCGGCCGTCCTCGAAGGGGATCGTCATGGACTGCCCCTGGATGGCGGAGCGCAGATGGCTGAAGCCGTTCGCGTCTCCCCAGGTCTCGTCGTGGGCGTAGCGCTTCTCGGAGGGCGCCAGGCGCTCATAGAGGTCGCGGACATCCTCGATCAAGCCCGGCTCGTACTCGAAGGCCGTGATCGCGAGCGTGGATCCGACCGCGAAGACGCTCAGGCTGCCGATCCGCAGGCCGGAGGAGGCCAAAGCTTCCGAGAGCTTCTGCGTGATGTCCACCATGTCCCCGCTGCCTTTGGTGCTCAGCCGGATCCGCTGGTTGAGAACCCTCACGGCGCCGCTACCGGATGCGCCAAGGCCGGCCGGACCTGTCCTGCGGGCCCAGCCTGTCCTTGACCATCGCATGAAGGGCCTCCATCTGGAAAGGCTTGGTCACGTACTCGGCCGCACCCCTCTGCAGGGCGCGCCGGACCACCTCCATGTCGTCGTTGCCGGTGAGCATGACCACGACGGGCCTGGGGTTCACGTCCAGGATGGAGTCCAGCAGGTCGATGCCGCTCGAGTCCGGCAGCTCCATGTCCAGGAAGACGAGTTCCGGCTTGTGCTTCTTGCAGGCCTCCACCCCGCCGGCGCCGTCCGGAGCCTCGAAGACCGAATACTCCTCCGAGAATCCGTAATGGATCACCTTTCGGATCGCCGGGTCGTCGTCGACGACGAGGATCTTCTTCCGGGTCATTGCGCCTGCGGGGCCTTGCCGACCTCCTTGTCGATGAGGACGATCTCGATGCGCCTGTTCTTGGCCCGGCCTTCCTCCGCGTCGTTGGCGGCGATGGGGCGGTACTCGCCGTAGCCGGCAGCTGTCTGCAGGCTCGGGTCCACGCCGGCCTTCTCGTGCAGGAACCGCGCTACCTGGGTCGCGCGCGC
>JACRDO010000088.1 GCA_016212885.1 Elusimicrobiota bacterium
AGGCGTCCACCGCGGCCTCGTTCGCGGGCGGGGCTCAGGTGCTGGAAAGAGGCTGGGCCGTGATGCTCTCGACCTCCTTCACGAGCCTGCCTGCGAACACGACCTACTACCTGCGCGCGAAGGCTCGGAACTGGGCCATGATCGAGACCGCCTTTACCTACTTCGGCTCGACTCCGACCTTGGCCGCGGCCCCTGTTTCGGTTGTTTCGACTTATACGCTGGTGGCGTACAGCTCGGTGACTCTGCAATGGTCCCAAGGCGTCAACCCCGCAGGGACCGAGTACCAGGCTGAGGCGTCATCCGACCCGGCGTTCAACGGGATGATCTCATCCTCGAGCTGGGCCGCGGGGCCCTCAGCATGGGTGGGCGGCCTGCAAGGCAACGCGACCTATTACTTCCGCGTTCGGGCTAGGAACCATGCCTTTGTGCCAACGGAGTACCTCCTGCTCGGGTCCACGCAGACCCTCATGTCTGCGCCCAGCGGCGCGATCCTGGCGGACGTCGGACCGTGGACCGTGAAAGCCACGTGGAGCGCCAATGGGAGCCTCAGCGGGGAGCCGGGCGCATGGGCGCCGGCTGTTCAATCCCTGCCTGAGGCCCTGGAGAGGCACGCCGCTGCTTTCTATAACGGCCGGCTCTACATCTCAGGCGGGTTCAATGCTTCGGCAAGGGATAAGGTCTACTTCGCTTTAGTCAATCCGGACCGCAGTCTGGGCGCTTGGACTTCCGCCGGGCCCATGCCCGGGCCGCGCGAGTCGCACGCCATGACCGCATACGCGGGCCGGCTCTACGTGAGCGGCGGCGTTGACGGCACGGTAAAGGCGACGGTATGGTTCGCGCAGGTCCTGCCGGACGGAAGCCTTGGCGCGTGGGTGGATGCGGCGCCTCTGCCCGCGGCTCGCTACCGCCACGCCATGGCGGCTTACGCGGGCCGGCTCTACGTTCTGGGCGGGGACAACGGGATCTCGGCCCAAAGCACGGTCTACTACGCGGATATCCGCCCGGACGGGAGCTTGTCGAATTGGTACACAGGGACTTCTCTGCCGCAGGAGCGCAGCGGGCTTGCGGTGGCGGTGTCAAGCGGAGCGTTGTATGTGTCGGGCGGCGTGGGCGGCACAGTGGCTGGGGATGTGTGGTGGTCCTCGCTTGCCTCCGGCGCGCCGGGTGCTTGGAACCCTGCCTCGGCTCTGCCTGAGGGCCGCACTCGGCATGCGATGCCGGCAGTGAGTGACCGGCTCTACGTGCTGGGCGGCCATGACGGGGCAACGGCCCGGTCCACGGTGTACAGCGCGGCGATCAACGCGGACCGGACATTGGGGCCGTGGCGCGAGTACGCAAGCCTGAGCGGGCCGCGCTGCATGCACGCCTCTGCGCTCGCGGGCGATGGGCTCTACGTGCTGGGCGGCAACGACGGCGGCGGGGCCACGGCCTCAATCGCGGCGTCTGTGACGGGCGGGACCGTGTACTCGGTCGAGCGGGCTCAAAACAGCGGCTTCAGCGTGGACTTCGCGTCATCTGGCTACCGGGGCTGGACCGGGTATGAATGGGCGGCCCTGACGCCGAACACGACTTACTACCTGCGGGTGAAGGGCCGCGGCATAGGCGGGGTTGAGACGCCGTACGTTTCGCTTGGCTCCACGCTGACTTTGTCAGCGATCCCGGCCGCGGCAATGACGACCTTCACTGCGGTCCAGATCGGTTCGATCACGGTATCGTGGGGGGCAGGCGGCAACCCTGGGAGCGTGCAGTACCGCGCGCAGGCGTCGACCTCTCCCATATTCGGCGGCGTAGTGCTGAATAGCGATTGGCTGAGCGGGACCACGACTGGATTCATGAATCTGGCTTTGAACACGAGCTACTACGTGAGAGCGCAGTCTCGCAACTCGGCGCAGGTCGTGAGCCCGTACCTGGTGCTGGGCTCCACGTACACCCTGGCGGCTGTTCCGGCTAATTCGACGTTCACGTCGGTGCAGACGAGCGCGCTGACGCTGGAGTGGTCTGCGAGCGGCAACCCGGCTTGGACCCGCTACGAGGCGCAGGTTGGGACCGCGGCGGGGTTTACGACCGTGCTGAAGTCGAGCGTGACGCTCTCGACGGGCGCGGCGTTCAGCGGGCTATTGAGCGCGGCCACGTTCTACGCGCGTGTGCGCGCGCTCAACGGCAACGGGATTGCGAGCGCGTTCGACGTTGTGATCTCCACGTTCACCGGGTTCGACAGCGTTGTCCCCGGCATCTCGACCGGGACAGCCGCCTACCCAGGCGCAGCCGCCAATACGATGGAGGTATCGTGGGCCGCGGCGGGCGACGACGCTTATGCCGGGAGCCTGGTGTCCGGGAGCAGGTTCTACGTGCAGTGGAGCACGTCGGACCCAGCCGGGGTGGCTTGGAGCACGACGAACGCGCAGGTGAGCGTCGCCACCTCATCGGTGGCGCCGGGCACGACGCAGACGATGGTGATCGGGGGCCTGCCGAGCCGGAAGACGGCGTATTTCAGGGTGTGGACCAAGGACGAGTCGGACAACTACTCAGCGCCATCGGACACGTTCAGCGCGTATGTGTCGCCGTTCGCGCTGGCCGTGATAGATGGGGCCGGCATCGACGCGGGCCGCGGGGTGTCGCTGGCCGTGGACCGCTACGGCGACGCGCATGCCGGCTACCGCGGGGGGTTCGTGTCGCAGGAGCTGAGGTACGAAAAGCGGACCAGCGGGGTGTGGGGCAGCCCGGAGGCGCCGGACCCCGGTGTGCGCATCGCTGAGGCGGGCTTGGCGGTGGATGAGGCTGGGAACCCGCAGATCCTCTACCGGAACACGCAGACAGGCGAGCTCAAGGTTGCGAAGAAGGCGGGCGTCTGGAGCGCGAGC
>JACRDO010000091.1 GCA_016212885.1 Elusimicrobiota bacterium
CCAAGATCGAGCTCTCCACGGTCATGGAGACCGAGATCAACCTGCCCTACCTCACCGCGGGCTCCGACGGCCCCAAGCACCTGGCCATGAAGTTCACCCGGGCCAAGCTGGAGAGCCTGGTGGAGCCCATCGTCAAGCGCTGCAAGGCCTCCATCGACCAGGCCCTGACCGACGCCAAGCTCAAGGCCGCGGACATCACCCGGATCATCATGGTGGGCGGCCCCACGCGCATGCCGATCGTGAGCAAGTTCGTGGAGGACTACGTCGGCACGAAGGTGGAGCGCGGCGTCGACCCCATGGAGTGCGTGGCCAACGGCGCCGCGGTGCAGGCGGCGGTGCTCACCGGCGAGATCAAGGACGTGCTGCTGCTCGACGTCACGCCGCTGACCTTGGGCATCGAGACCCTGGGCGGGGTCATGACGCCCTTGATCGAGCGCAACACCACCATACCAGTCGAGAAGTCCAACACGTTCTCGACCGCCTCGGACAACCAGCCCGCGGTCACGGTGCACGTGCTGCAGGGCGAGCGGCCCAAGGCCTCGGACAACGTGTCCTTGGGCAAGTTCGACCTCGACGGCATCCCGCCCGCGCCGCAGGGCATGCCCCAGATCAAGGTGAGCTTCTCCATAGACGCCAACGGCATCCTGAGCGTGCGCGCCGAGGACCTGGGCACCAAGAAGGCCCATCACATCACCATCACCGCCCCCAACAAGCTCAAGAAAGAGGAGGTGGAGAAGTACGTCAAGCAGGCCGAGCAGTTCGCCGAGGAGGACAAGAAGTTCAAGGAGCAGGTGGCGGCCAAAAACGAGGCCGACGGCCTGCTCGCCGCCTCGGAGAAGGCCCTGCGCGACCACGGCGACAAGGTCTCCCAGGAGGACCGCGGCAACATCGAGCGCGGCGTCTCCGACCTCAAGGACGCGCTCAAGGGCGACGACACCGAGCGCATCAACAAGGCCAAGGAGGCTCTGATGAAGGCCTCGTACAAGCTGGCCGAGGAGATCTACAAGGCCGAGGCGGCCAAGGCCAAGGCTTCGGGCGGCAACGGCGATAAGGACAAGAAGGCCGAAAAGGAAGGGAAGGGCGGCGAGAACGTGGTGGATGCCGAGGTCGTGGACGAGGGCGAGAAGAAGGATTAGGAGAGCCTGATTGGCTGAGGACTTCTACAACCTGCTCGGGGTGGCGCGCAACGCCTCGGAGGCCGAGATCAAGGCGGCCTTCCGCAAGCTCGCCATGAAGTACCATCCGGACCGCAACCCAGGCAACAAGGAGGCGGAGGAGAAGTTCCGCAAGATCAACTCCGCCTACGAGGCCCTCTCCGACCCCAAGAAGCGGCAGGTCTACGACCAGTACGGCGAAGCGGGCCTTTCCGGCGGCGGGGGCTTCCCGGGCGGCGAGGCTTTCGCCGGCAGCGGCGTGGACATGAGCGAGATGTTCGGGGACGTCTTCGAGCAGCTCTTCAGCGGCGGGGGCGGGCGCGGCCGAGGCCGCGGCGGCCCTCGGCATGGAGCGGACCTCAAGTACGAGATCGACATTTCCCTGGAGGACGCCTTCCGGGGCATGAAGTTCCCGCTGCATTTCGACCGGGTGGAGGCCTGCCCCGTCTGCAAAGGCACGGGCGCCAAGGACGGCTCGTCGCTCAAGCGCTGCCCCACCTGCCGGGGCATGGGACGGGTGCAGTTCTCGCAGGGCTTCTTCTCCATGACCCAGACCTGCCCGGACTGCGGGGGGGAGGGTCAGCGCGAGGAGAAACCCTGACGGGAGTGCCGCGGTGAGGGCCGCGTGAGCAAGCACGCCGAGCTGACCGTCAAGATCCCGCCCGGCATCTACGACGGCGCCACCCTGCGCATCTCGGGCGAGGGCGAGGCCGGGGGCCGGGGCGCTCCGGCCGGAGACCTGTTCGTCCTGGTCCGGCTCAAGGCCGACCCGCGCTTCGAGCGGGCCGAGGACGACCTGAAGGTCCACGTCAACCTCGACATGGCGCACGCGGCTTTGGGCACGACCATCTCGGTCCCGACCTTGGACGGCGAGCCCACCCATATCCGCGTGGCCGCGGGCACCCAGCACGGCGCGGTCCTGCGCGTGCGCGAGAGGGGGATGCCCAGACTGCACGGCCGGGGCCGGGGCGACCTGCTCGTCGAGGTCCGCGTGGTCGTGCCGCAGGGCCTCAACGCCCGCCAGAAGGAGCTGCTGGAGGAGTTCGCGCGCAGCCTGCACGGCGAGCAGGGACATGGGGACCAATCCCACGGCGGCAGGGAAGACAGCGGCATTTTTAGGAAGATCTTCGGCGACAAGTAATTCGGAGTAATTCGGGACGCAATACTCATTTTTGGCGGAATAAGTATTGTGTCCCCAATTTTTGATATAAAAGGCCCATGCCCCAGTTCTTCCTGCCGCCGAACGCCCTCAAGGACAAGACCTTCCGCCTGACCGGCCCGGAGGCCTTCCACATCACCAAGGTCCTGCGCTACCAGCCAGGGCAGTCCCTGGTGCTCTTCGACGGGAAAGGAGGGCGCTTCGAAGCGGTCATCAAGGTCATCGAGAAGGATGGGTCCATCTCCGGCGCGCTGACCAGGACCCTGCATGGGACCGAGGACCGCAAGCCCGTGGAGATCGCGCTCTACCAGGGCCTCCTGAAGTCCAGCCATTGGGACTGGGTCCTGGAGAAGGGCACCGAACTGGGCGTCTCCTCCTTCGTGCCGGTGACCACGCCGCGCACCGTGGTCGTGCTGCGCGAGGCGGAGAAGGTGAAGGCCAAGGGCGAGCGCTGGAACCGGGTGGTCATGGCCGCGGCCAAACAGTGCGGCCGCGCGGACCTGCCGGCGGTCAGGGAGCCCGTGCAGTTCCGCGACGCGATCAAGGCGTGCCTGCGCCGCTCCGAGGAGGGGGACGCCGGCCAGAGCGCCGGGTCCTTGACCCTGCTGGCCTGGGAAGGGCTCAACGGAGCCACGGCCTGCGAGACCATCCGCCTGAGCCTGCGCGAGGCCGACCAGTCCCGCGGCCGTGAGAAGATCACGGTCAACCTATTCATCGGGCCGGAGGGCGGCTTCACCGAGGAAGAGGTCGAACTCGCCGAGAGCCTGGGCGCCGTCATCTTCGGCCTGGGGCCGCGGACCTTGCGCGCGGAGACCGCGGCTCTGGCCGCCGTCTCCCTCATCCAGTACGAATTCGGCAGCCTTTAGCCCTCCGGCTGTTGGACTTGACTCCTTCCTGACCGCGCCGCGGTAGCATATCCTTGGAGGGAGCATGAGGCCGGCGGCCATGCTGCTGTCGCTGTCGTTGGCCGCGTCCGCCTATGGGCAGCAGGCGGCGCCGGACCAGCCTGCCGCCGTGGGCGCGAGCCTGCCGCCGCTGACCGTCACGGCGCCTCGCCTCGACGATGCCCAGGCGCGCGCGCTCAAGAGCACCCGCGCGGCGGGCGCCGCCGTGGGCGTGGGCGGCGCCGCGGTGGCCGTCGCGGGTGGGATCATCGGCGCGGGAGCCTTCGTGGTGACCTGGGGCGCGGCCGCGCTCTTCGCCGGCGGGATGTCCGCCTACCTGGCGCACCGACGCCTGAAGGGGATGTAGGACTTCGGTCCCGCCGCTGCGCCGACGGGAGCTCTTCCGGCCGCCGGTCCCGATAAGATAGCATCTCGGGGTGACGGCTCGCCCTGACGGTCCCGGCTGCTTCCTGCGCACCTTCGGGAGCCGGTCACACTCTACTGCGGCGGGGGTATCAGTTCCTGCTGAGGCTCAAGCTCCAGCGCATCAAGACCAAGAGCGGGCACAGCATCATGCTGACGTAGCCGCCCGCCTCCACTGCCCTGGGAGATCTTCTCTATCTATGGTCAGAATCTTCACTTTGAGAATTTCCGACCAGTGTAACGGACGTTTTTTATGTCCTCATCGCTTCATCGCTTCGAGAGTGCCCGCAGGAACTCCAGGGAGGAACGGGACAGTATCCTCCCGCGTTTCAGGATGACGCCGGTCGGGCGGTAGAAGGGGCCGTCCGAGAACGCCACGCCCGCGAGGTGCCCGCTGCCAATATCCCGCGCAATCGTTTCCTCGGGGAGGATGGACACCCCCAACCCGACCTCGACGGAACTCATGATGGTTTCGACGTTGTCGAGCTCCTGGACGACCTTGACGGAAACCTTGGCCCGACGCAGGATGGCGTCGATTGCCCTGCGGGTGGGGATATCTTTCTCAAAGGCGATGAAGTTCCTGCCCGCGAGGTCTTGGACGCGGACCCGCCGCTTCTTCGCCAGAGGGTCCGCGGGGGGGCAGGCCAGCACCAGCCGTTCCCTTTTCAGGGGGATGATGCGTATCCGGGGATGCGGCCAGGGATAGGCCACGATCCCCAGGTCGCACGCGCCCAGCAGGACGTCCGAGTAGATGTCGTCGGAACGCCGGTACGCCACATGCAGGTTCACCTCGGGATGGGACTGGAGGAAGCTCCGGACTTTGGGGGCGAGACAGTGCAGTCCGACGCTGTAAATCGTCTCCACGCGGACGGACCCCGAGAGCCGCCTCGGATGCCGGATGCCGGCGACGACCTCGCGGTGCGTTTCCAGGATGCGGCGGCATCCATCGAGGAGGACCTGCCCCGGCTCCGTCAGGGAGAACGCCTTCTTATCGCGCTCGACGAGCCGTCTCCCGAAATGCCTCTCCAGAAAAGTGATCTGCTGGCTGACCGCGGATTGGGTCAGGTTGTTGCGGGCCGCCGTCCTCGAGAAATTCGCGGTTTCGGCCAGGTCGCAGAATACCTTGAACAAGTCCAGATGCAGGCGCGATCCCTTCATTAGCTCTCTTTATAGCAAATTTAAACGGACTTTATTGGCGCGGGAGCCAGACAGACGCTATAATATTTATGAGGATGGATGGATGGTGGAGGGAGGCTCATATGAAAAGCAATCTCTTGAGGAAAATGGCGGTAGTCGCCCTCATCATTTCCCAGTCGACATATTTTGCTTTTGCCGTGCACAAGGGGGCTGGAGACCTGGATTGCTCCGGTTGCCATACCATGCACAACAGCCAGAACAACGCCTCCATGGGCGGCACACCATCCAACTACCTTATCCGTGGGACCAACGCGGAAAATCTGTGCCTTTCGTGCCATGACACGGCCGGCTCGCAGTATCCCACCTATTCCGCTACAGTTCCCGCGGTGAAAGGCGCCCCCGCAGGCGCCCCCGCGGCGGGCAACTTCACGGACCTGGACACGGTCACGGGAGACGCCCCGAACACCGCCAACCAGGGCCGAGGTCACAACCTCGGAGCCACCGCCGCCTTGACCCCCGCCGGGGGTGACGCCGCGATAACGGGCTTCAACTGCACGAGCTGCCACGATCCGCACGGCGTGTCCGCGACCGGCGGCGGGATTGCGGCTTACCGCAACCTCAAGCTGACCCCTACCGGCTCAGGGACGACTGCGGGAGGAGTCCCCGCTGATATCCTAGCCCTTCCTGCACAGGGAACGCTTGCGAGCGCCGTCTTCCCAATAACCGCCAACTCCTACGGAACCGCGGCAAGCGGGGTGAGCAATTTCTCCAAGTGGTGCGGGACCTGCCACGACAGCTTCTACGGGAGCGCGAACACAAACGCGGCTTCGCCCTATATCAGACATCCGACCGACAAGTCCATGGGCGCCGGCATGTTCGCAAACTACGACGACCAACTTGAGGCGGATCGGTATCCTGCCGAGGATACGGCCACCAGCGCGACGGCCAACTCAGGCAACGCCAACAACAAATCGGCCGGCAACGAAGCCAACGACGGCGTCTTCTGCATCTCCTGCCACAAGCCGCACGCCAGCGCCAACAAGGACTCTTTGAGATGGGCGTACGAGACGACCGGGCAGGGCAACTCGGCCTCGGTGAGCGGCTGCGGAAGATGTCATAACAAGTAACCTTGATGGCGAGAACTGTTCGAGCTTTACATGAATGGCGAGTTCTTCGTACTGGGGCTCAACCACGCGACCGCTTCGATCCAAGAGCGCGAGACGGTCGCCTGCAAGGCCGATGAGGCCGGGATACTCGCCAGAGCCGTCGCCAGGGAATGCCGCCTCGATGAGGCGCTAGTTCTCTCCACCTGCAGCCGCTTCGAGGTCTACGCCCGTGCCGATTCGGGGGGCCAAGCGCGCGTTGCCGACTGGCTCCGCCGGAAGGCCGGTCGGAACCTCAAGTCCGCCCTCTACTGTCACGAAGGGGAGTCCGCCGTCCGGCATCTCATGCGCGTGGCCGGCGGCCTCGATTCCTGGGTTCTCGGTGAGACGGAGATTCTCGGGCAGGTGAGGTCGGCCTACCAGCAAGCCTTGCAGTCCAAGATCATCGGCCGGACCCTGAACCTTGCGTTTCAGAGATCACTTTGCGCCGGCAAGAAGGTCCGCAGCGAGACCGCCATCATGGGCGGGATCAACTCGATCGGCGGGGCAGCAGCCCTCTTGGCCCGGCGGATATTCTCCGACCTTCGCGAAAAGACGATCCTGGTCTTCGGTGCCGGGACCATGGCAGCCACGACCGTGCGGCATCTGCGCTCGAAGGGATTGCGCGCCTTATGGGTCGCGAACCGTACCCTTTCGAAAGCGCGGGTCTTGGCCGATGATCTCGGGGGCCAGGCGATGACTTTGCGCGAGGGGTTCGAGAGGATCGTCGAGACCGATATCGCGGTATTTTCCCTGGCGGCCGACTATTGGGTCCTGAGCGCCGAAACGGCGCGGGCCGTTTCCCGCCGCCGAGCTTGCATGCCGTTGTTTATTATCGATATCGGCATGCCCCGGAACGTGGAGCCGGAGGCCGCCTCGGCCCCCGGTGTGTACGTCTACGACATGGATCACCTGCGCCGCGTGGTCGCCGATAGCCTCGCCTGCCGCCAAGAAGACTTGGCGCAGGCCTGCAGGATCGTGGAGGCGCAGGCCCTCGACTGCTGGGCGCGGATCACTGTCGTGCATCCGCCCCTAAGATCCCACCTGCCCCATTTCCGCACCTGCGCCATACTCGGCTCCACGGGCCGTTTCCCCGGGCGAATCCGGGCCGGGGTAGCAGACGCGGCATGGACTCCTCGCGCCGAGTGCGAGTGACAGCATCTTTCACGGAATTTTTGTATTGTATTCTTGTGAAATTCACTCTTCCTCTTTGCCTCCTTCTGGCGGCCGTTCCCAGCGGTCGCTGCGGAGAGTTCCTCAAGTTCCAGTTCGCAATCGAAGGCTACCAGACCGACGATCGCTTCAACGAGCCTTTGTCGGTTCACTTCAATCCCCGCAGGCAGGAAATATTCGTCTCGGACACGGGCAACCACAGGGTAGACGTCTTCTCCCGAAACGGCACGCCGCTCATCCAGTTCTTCGCGAGAAGGGCCGAGGTCCAATATCCCGTCTGCGCCATGACCAACAGCCGGGGCGAACTCATCGTGAGCGAAATGAACTCCAGCCGGGTCAAGGTATTCGATTTCAAGGGAAAATACCTCAAGGACCTATCGCTCAAGGACGTCGTCGCGAGTTCCGAGCCGGTCGCGCCAGGAAGATTCGCCCTCGATGCCGAGGACAACCTCTACCTGCTCGACCGGGCCAACGCCAGGGTGCATGTCTTCGACGCCGAGGGGAAATATAAGCTCAGCTTTGGCGACAAAGGCAGGAAAGACGGAGAACTCTGGATGCCCGCCGATATTGCGGTGGATCCGGCCGGCATGGTTTATGTGTCCGATTCCATATCCGTGCCGGTCCAGGTCTTTGACCGCTCGGGGAAATACGTGCGGGGATTCGGAAAGCACGGGCAAGGCAAGACGGAATTCTCGTTTCCCTCCGGGATTGCGCTTGATAGGAAAAACCGGGTCTGGGTTGCGGACTCCTTCCGCCACGACCTCAAGGTCTTCGACGTCTCCGGAGCCTTCCTGGCCAGCCACGACGGCGTAGGGCAAGACGAGGCCACCCTTCTGTTCCCGGTGGACTTGGACTTCGACGAGGACAACCGCGTGCTCGTCCTGGAAAAGGGCGCCAACCGCCTCAAGGTCTTTTCCGTGGAAAAGAAGTGAGTCGCAATGGCCGCGCCACAGGGTTTGCGCTGGCCTTGCTCTTGGCCCTGGCAACTCGCGTGGACGCAGGAGACTACCACACCAGCGCCGCAAGCGAACTCTACTGCTCCGACTGCCATTCCATCCATTACAGCCAGGCAGGCGCGGCCGCGCTCACCAAGAAGGGCGAGGCCTACGCCGGGCCCAAGGGCAAGCTCCTGCGCGGAAACAGCGTCAACGCCTTGTGCCTCATGTGCCATGACGGGTGGGACGCCTCGGCGCCCGACGTAAACGACGCGGCGGCCTATGTGCCTTCCGCCGGAAAGTTCGCGCCCGGAGGCGTTCCCACCGAGGCCAACCGGCACTCCCTGGGCTCCGCGGCCGTCGCCCCCGGCGGCACGTGGTCCAACGCCGACGGCCTCAATTGCGCGGACTGCCACAATCCGCACGGGAACGCCTACTACAGGAACCTGCGCACGGATCCCGGAGGAACGGCCGGCAAGACCGTGACCTACGTGAGCAACACCTACGACGCCGTGAGCGCCGTCTTCCAGAAGGTCTTCGTAACCTTGCCTCGCACGGCCCTGGCCACGCATTTTGCGGTCTCCAACGCAGATTACAGGAAATCCGACAACGGCCTTTCTGAATGGTGCAAGGGCTGCCATGCGAATTTCCACGGTGCGGGCGGGGACGCCAACATGGGCGGAAGCCTCTCGGGTGACACCAACACCGGCGCCAACCACTGGCTGCGCCATCCGACACGGGACGTGACCATGGCCGAGGGCGTGACGAACAAGCATGTGGATGATACCTACTCCGCGGGCACGGGGTACTGGTTCAGCAGCCTGAACTCCAGGGTCCCCGTGATTTCAAACGGCGGCACCATCCCGGGGACTAAAGCCGCCTCGGACAACGAGGTCTTTTGCGGCTCCTGCCATAAGGCCCACGGCTCGACCCACCAGTTCGCGACCGTTTGGGACGACCCGGCCACGGCCGCGCTGGAGGACGGGACCTCCCAGCTCCAGACCTGCCAGCAGTGCCATTACCAATGAACAGGAACCTGTCTTGGAAATGGTTCGTGGGAGCAGCCGGCTTCATCAGCCTGCTCCTGGCCGGGCTGGGCGTCGCGAGGCTCTACGCCACGGGAGGGGCCTATTCCAGCACCGAGCACGGCGGGAATAACGTAAACGCCAACGCCTATACCGGCGTCAACCGCATCGCCACCGAGCCCACGATCGCCTGCGCCCAGTGCCACTACAAACACGCTTCCTATAGCGGCTCTTCCACCGGAGGCCCCTACAACGAAACCCTTTTCGCGGCCAACAACAACGCCATCTGCTACAACTCCACCTGCCACGGGGTGGCCAATTTCCATGGGAGCGCCTTGAACAGGATATGGCCGGGACAGACCACTTATGATCTCTCCGGTCACGGTTCCTCCACTGCGCTTTATTACTACCCGATCACGGGCGGGAGGCAGACCAAGCTTTGCCTACAGTGCCACGACCCGCACGGAGCCAGCGACTCGACCAACGGGGTCTATCCCAGGAACACCAACTACCTGGAGCAAAACGGCTGTTACTCGAACAACTCGACCGCCAATGCCGGCTGCCACGGCAACAACGCAGGCAACCGTCCCACGAACGCCAAGGACGTCTATACCCAGGTTACCAAGACCTACAAGCATGATCCCGCCCTGGCCACCAAGATACATTCCTCGGTGGAATCCCAATCAGTCAACTCCGGGGCCTTCTCCGGCGCGAACAGGCACGCGGAATGCGTGGACTGCCACAATCCCCATCTATCCAAGCTCGGTACGCATACGCCCGGCTCGACCAATCCGCCCGGCAATGTGATCTCGAACGCGTTGCTGGGTGCCTGGGGAGTGAAACCCAACCCTTGGCCGGCCACCCCAGGGACCGCGGCGACCCTCTACACAGCTTTCGAGCTCACGGACACCTCGGCGTCCTCCACTGAATACGAGGGGCATCTCTGCCTCAAATGCCATTCTTATTTCGCCTACGGGGCCTCGCCCCCTGCCGGCCAGACCGACGCCACGGCCTATTTCAATCCCAACAACCCCGCCTATCACCCAGTCTTCGCGGCCGGGAAGAACGCCAGCATGCCCTCCTCCCTGTTGAGCCCATGGACCTCGACCAGCAAGATGTACTGTTCGGACTGCCACAGCACCAATGAAACGGTTTCAGCCAGCGTTCCAGACGGCGCCCACGGCAGCATCAACGCCAAGATACTGAACAAGCCCTATGCCCACACCGACGCGGCCCAGCCCTCCACGGACCTATGCTTCACCTGCCATGACTACGCAGCCTATGTGGGAGGCACCAGCACGGCCTCGAACTTCAAGAGCAATTCAACGACCAACGTCCATTTCACGAACATCAAGGAGCAATACGGCTGCGACTCCTGCCATGCCGTGCATGGCACCACAGTCAAGCCCCATCTCATCGCGATCTACGACGCGACCCTTTTTCCCTACTCCAGGATAACGGCTTTCACGGATCGCACTCCGCCGGGGAGCTACTACGCCAAGGGCGATTGCACCACCCGGGCTCCGGTCGGCGGGGAGCCGAACTGCCATTGACCCGGCCCCGTGGCGCATTCGACCGGATGAAAACCGCTTTGGGATCGAAGAACTTGGCCGCCGGGC
>JACRDO010000095.1 GCA_016212885.1 Elusimicrobiota bacterium
AGCCCAAGAGCTATGAGCCATGAGCCGTGAGCTTGTCGTCAACGTTCCTCATGAGGTCGTGGCTCATGGCTCACCGCTCAGAGCTTCAAGAAATATGCGCGCCGTATCCAGTGTCTTCCGATACAAATCTTCGCGGCGCGCAAAGAAACGACGGCTTAGTACTACAGCCGGCCGGGCCTATGGTATCATCCACCCGATGTCCGAACTGGTCGCCGCGCAGGCGTTCCTCGCCGCGGTCGCCGCGGTCTTCTACATCGAGGCCCGGCTGCTGCTGCACGCCTGGTTGCACAGGCGAGAGAAGCCCCGGCCGCGCTTCTGGACGTCTTTGAGCGAGGCGGCGAGCCGGCGGCTGTGCCTCTTCTTCCACGCGGCCGCGGCACTCGGGGCGGGGTGCGTCCTCTACGGGTTCCTCCTAGAGCCCTCTTGGATCGAGGTCAAGACTGTCCGGCTCTCATCGCCCAAGATCGCCCGGGCTTCCGGAACGATCCGGATCGTGCAGATTTCGGACTTCCATTCCGAGGCGAAGCCGCGCAATGAACCGCGCGCAGCCGGGATCGTCGACAGCCTCAAGCCGGACATCATCGCGGTCACCGGGGATTATCTCAACACCCCGGAAGGCCTCCCCGCGGCCCGGCGCCTGCTCTCATCCCTTCACGCCCCCTACGGCGTGTTCTGCGTGAGAGGGAACTACGACCTGATGGTCCCAGCCCCCGGGCTCTTCGACGGCCTGCCTCTCCAGCATCTCGACAGGCGCGCCGCGCTCACGGATGTGCGCGGCACGAAGGTCCGCGTCCTCGGGCTCGATCTCGAGTCAAGCCCGTATTTCAAGCGCCTGATGGCGAGCTCAGGGCCCTCTCCAGGCTATGACATCCTCCTCCATCACTTCTCGGACCTCGTCTACGAGGCCGATGAGGCCGGCATAGACCTCTACCTCTCCGGCCACACCCACGGGGGGCAGATCCGGCTCCCGCTCTACGGCGCGCTGGTGACCTTGGCGACCTTTGGGAAGCGTTTCGAGAACGGCCTGTATCAGGTCGGCCGGACCGCATTGTACGTCAACCGGGGGCTGGGCATGGAAGGCGGGCTAGCGCCCAGGGCGCGCTTCCTCTGCAGGCCGGAGATCACGGTGTTCGAGATCTCGACCGCCGAAAATCCATAGGCTCGTTTGACCCATCAAGATAATCCTGCTAGAATCGCCCGAATGTTGATTCTTACCCTTTTAGCAGGCCTCTGCTTCCTGCCGTCCGCTCAGGCTTGGGCGGCCCAGGCCGAGCCCAAGGACACGGACCTCGTTCTCATCTTCGACGCGAGCGGCTCCATGAACGAGAGCGTCCAGGGCGGGCGCAAGCTCGACGTGGCGAAGGACGCGATGTGGAAGTTCGTGGACTCGCTTCCCAAGAACGTCAACATCGGGCTCGTGGCCTTGGGGGGCTACTGCAGCGTGACCACCCTTCTGCCGGTCAAGAAATCCGCCCCGGCCGCCAGGCAGGAGCTCAAGAAGGCCATGGCGGGCCTCCAGGCCAACGGCAGCACCCCCATCGGCGGGGCCTTGGACCGGGCCGCGCAGCTCCTGGCCGCCTCCAAGAACAAGAAGCGCATCGTCGCGATGACGGACGGCGACGAGACCTGCTCCGGGCCCCAGCTCGCCGCGGCCTCGGACGCGGCGTGGCGCCAGGGCGTCAAGGTCTACGCGATCGGCTTCGCCTTCGGCAAGGAGCCCAGCCTCAACTTCCGCCGCATCGGCATCTACAAGGACGCCAACGACGAGAAGCAGCTCGCCTCCGTGTTCACGGACATCCGCAAGACGCTCGAGCGCGAGACCGGGAAGTTCGACGAATCCCAGTCGGCGCAGGCCGAGAAGCCGCCGGTTTCCTTCGTCGGCAGGATGGGCCGTTTCAAGCCCTCCGGCGGGGAGAGGGCGGGCAGGCTGTTCACCAGCCTCCAGCTCAGCTCTTCCTTCGAGCGCCGTTTCGACGAGAATGACCGCTTCAAGGTGCTCGAGCACGGCTACGACGTGAAGTTCAACGAGGCCGACTTCAAAGCGGAGAAAGCCGAGGTGCTGAGGGTGAGGCTGGAGGAGAAGCTCAATTTCCAGTTCAGCGGGGCGGAAGGCTTCGTATTCGCCGACGACGTGGTGATTGAATAAGTATCAGGAGGGCTTATGTGGCAGAGATTCATGCGGGTGGTGCGTTCCTTCGTCGGCTTCTTCATCAGCACGATGGAGGATCCCAAGCTGATCCTTGAGCAGACGGTGCGGGACATGCAGGACAAGATTCCGGTCATGAACCAGGGCCTGGCCAAGGCCCGGGGCGGCATCATCATGATCGAGGGCGAGATCAAGCAGTACGAGCGGGAGATCAGCCTGCTGACCGCCAAGGTCAAGGCCTGCGTCATCGGCAAGGACGCCAGCCTCGGCGGGCAGTACGCCATCCGCCTCAAGAAGACCCAGGAAGCCCTGGCCCGCGACAAGGAGCAGCTCGCCGCGGCCAAGGCCGGCTACGAGTCCCTGCTCAAGATGAAGGAGAAGTTCATGCGCGAGATGAAGGCCAAGACCGACGAGGCCATGGCCGCCATCCGCGACGCGGAGGCTTCCAAGTGGAAATCGGAGCTCGCCGACACCTTCGAGCAGTTCGAGGTGGCCGGCACCGACGCCACCTACGACGAGATGGTCGGAAAGCTGCGCCAGAAATTGGCAGAGGCGGAGGGCCGCCTCGCCATGGCAGCTGAGAGCGTGGACCAGAAGGCCATCGCGATCGACGAGCAGGCGGAGGCCCTGGAAGGGCAGGAGCTGTTCAAGAATTTCCAGATGGAGATGGGCATCACGGACGCCGGCTCCGGCGCCGCGGAGGATAAGAAGGAAGAAGCCAAAAAGACCATCGGCGCAAAAGAAGCCCAGAAGGACCAAGCTTGATTCAGGAGACCCCCTCACGACAGCCGCGCATCCGTTTTCCACTTAGCGGCGAGGGGGTTTTCGGGGGTAATGGAGGCGTTGTTTAGCAGGAGGCAAAAGACATGGAATTGAAACTCGGCGGAAAGATCGCTCTGCTTTTGGTGGTCCTGGCCTTGGGCCTGGGCGCCCTCTACAAGTTCGGGCTCATCAAGAAGGGCATGCTCCCCATGGGGGCGTCCATCAACAAGGACACCCTCGACAAGATCCGCAAGGGCGAGGAGACCCCCACCACGGCCAAGAACTACTCCTTCGTGGCCAAGCAGTCCATCACCGAGGTCAAGGGCACGAGCAGCTATAAGTTCGAGAACAACACCGTGGTCTTCCCGATCAACATCTGGGGCGGCTGGGCGCCCATCATCGCCGCCAACAACGGCTTCGGCCCGAACAAGGACTCCGTCTTCTTCAAGAACTACGGCTTCCTGGTGGACCTCAAGCTCATCGACGACCCGGTGGCCGCGCGCGACGCCTTCGCCTCCGGCCAGTCCCACGTCCTCTGGGGGACCCTCGACATGATCGCCCTCTTCGCCCCGGGGCTCTCCAGGGACTCCAGGACCATGCCCATCGTCTTCCAGCAGATCGACTGGTCGAACGGCGGGGACGGCATCGCGGTCCGCGCGCACATCAACGAGGCGAAGGACCTGCGCGGCAGGACCATCGTGCTCGCGCAGAACTCGCCCTCGCACTACTACATCCTAAGCGTCCTCACCGACGCCGGCATCCAGCCCTCCGAGGTCAACTTCAGGTTCACCGCCACGGCCTTCGAGGCGGCCAAGGCCTTCGTGGACAACCAGGACATCGACGCCTGCGTCTCCTGGGCGCCCGACATCTACAACATCGTCGACGAGAAGTACGGCGGCAAGAAGGGCGGCGTGGCCGGGGCGCGGCTGCTCACGACCACGCGGGACGCCTCCGAGCTCATCGCCGACGTCTGGGCCGCGCGCGCGGACTTCGCCCGCGACCACCGCGAGATCATCAAGGGCCTGGTGGCCGGCATCTTCAAGGGCTACGACATCGCCAAGGCCAACCCGGACAAGGTCGCGGCCCTCATGGCCAAGGGCTACGGCGTCTCGGCGGAGGAGGCGAAGGGCATGATGGGAGACGCCCACCAGACCAACTTCGCCGAGAACAAGAAGTTCTTCCTCGTCAAGGACAACCCCGCGAACTTCGCCCGCACCTGGGCAGCTGCGAGCTACGTCTACAAGGCCTACGGGGCCATCGGCACCCCCGCTCACGCCGAGGAGATCGTGGACACCTCGGTTTTAGACGAGCTCGAAGGCCAGTTCCCCGGCCACAAGGACGAATATATCCCGACCTTCAACAAGGTCAACATCTCCCGCATGAAGCTCGAGAGCACGCCCATCCTCACCAAGGCCGTCATGATCCAGTTCCCGCCCAACCGCTGGGACCTAGACCGGAGCTACGACCGCACCATCGACAACACGCTGGAGGAGGTCGCCAAGCTCGCCGGCAAGTTCGCCGCGGCCCGCGTCATGATCGAGGGCAACGTGGACACGAGCCGCAAGATCGAGTTCCAGCGCGAGGGCCCGCGGGTCTTCAAGGAGATGTCGCTCGCGGTGCAGGAGCTCAGCGAGCGGCGCGCGGAATCCGTCCGGCAGGCGATCGTGGTGAGGTACAAGTTCAACCCGAACAAGCTCACGGTCATCGGCAACGGCTGGGAGAACCCCGCCTCCCTGAACGACCACGCGAAGAACCGGCGGGTGGAGATCAAGGTCTATCCGCCCGAGGCCGAATAGGGGCGAAGCTTGACCCTCAAGGAAACCTTCAAGATCCGGGCGGAGAGCCTGCGCCGGCGCAGGTTCCTGCTGGGGTTCGCGAGCGTCTTCTCGGCGCTGTTCATCTGGTGGCTGCTCACAACCGGCTCCCAGGTCGAGACCCGCATCCTCAGCCCCCAGATCCTGCCCAACCCGCTCGAGGTCCTGAGCTCGTTTAAGGCGCTCATCGCGGAACGGGGCCTGCTCATGGGCATCGGCTACAGCTTCTTCCGCACGACCGTGGGCTTCATGATCGCGGTCGCCGTGGCCGTCCCGCTGGGCATCCTGATGGCGTCATTTACGCCGGTGAGGGAGTTCTTCCGGCCGTTGTCCACGATCGGGGGCTACGTCCCGATCGCGGTGCTGGTCCCACTCACGCTGTCCTGGTTCGGCCTGGGCGAGAAGCAGAAGTACATCTTTCTCGCCATGGCCACCTTCGTGCTGCTGCTGCCGCTCGTCGTCAGCGCCATGGACCGGGTGGATGAGGTCTACCTGCAGACCGCCTATACCCTCGGCGCGACGCGGAGGCAGGCCATCCTGGAAGTGCTCTTGCCCATCGCGCTCGTCGACATCTACGACGGCCTCTGCCTGACCTACGGGGTCGGCTGGGGCTACATCATCATGGCGGAGGTCATCGACGCGAAGTACGGCCTGGGCAGCCTCATCATCAGCTCGCAGAGGCGCGGGCCCTACGAGCACGTCTACGCGGTCCTCATCGTCATCGTGCTCATCAGCGTCCTGATCAACTGGACATTGAATGCGGTGGGCGGCTGGCTCTTCCCTTATCGGGAAACGGGGAGCGGGCGATGAGCGGCCCCGGCGGCGAGAGCATGGACGAAAAATCCGAGAAGCCCCAGCCCGCGCCTGCCGCGCCCAAGCTAGCCGCTTCCTCCGGAAGCGCCGACGCGGCAGGCGCGGGGCGAGAGGAGAACGACTCGCGCCCCGTCATCGACTGCCGCGGCGTCACCAAGATCTTCAAAGACCCCCGCACGGGCAAGGACTTCATCGCCCTCGAAGACGTCTCCTTCGTCATCGACGACATCCCGGACACCGGGGAGCTCATCACCATCCTCGGGCCCTCCGGCTGCGGCAAGAGCACGCTCCTCAACATCATCGCGGGTTTGGGTCCCCATTACCCGCCCACTAAGGGCGAGATACTCATGAAAGGCCGGCCCATCGCCGGGCCGGGCTCGGAGCGCGGCATGGTGTTCCAGAGCTACTCCTCCTTCCCCTGCTACACGATCCTCGAGAACGTGGCCTTCGGCCTGAAGCTCAAGGGCGTTCCCGAAAAAGAGCGGGAGGGCATCGCAGCTGAGTGGATCAAGAAGGTCGAGCTCTCCGGGTTCGAGAAGAAGTACCCCAAGGAGCTCTCCGGAGGCATGCGCCAGCGCGTGGCCCTCGCTCGGACCTTGGCCGTCAAGCCTCGCATCATCCTGATGGACGAGCCCTTCGGGGCGCTCGACCGGATCACCCGCTGGGACATGCAGGATTTGCTCGTCGAGCTCTGGAGGGAGATCGAGGCCACGGTCTTCCTGGTCACCCACGACATCCCGGAGGCCGTCTTCCTGGGCGACCGGGTCTTCCTGATGAGCCCGAACCCGGGACGCCTCCTCGAGATCATCAAGCTGCCGAGGCCGACCGAGAAGGCCGCGCACATGCAGAGGACGGCGAAGTTCGCGGAGATCGTCAACGAGATCAGCCGCAAGGTCGAGGCCATCCGCCAATAATGGCTGAGAAGACCAGCTACGTCAAAGAAGCCTTCAAGCGCCAGGAAAACCTGATCGCCCTGGCCGGCTTCGCCGCCGCCGGCGCCTTGTTCAACCCCGGCTTCCTGTTCCTTGGAGGGGCCATCGAGGTCGTCTACCTCTGGATGGTCGCGGGCAATCCGAGGTTCAAGCGCGTCGTGGACTCGGAGAAGAACCGAAGCAGCCTGCTCCTGGGCCAGAACGAGCGGGTGCGCATGCTCTCCACGCTGCCGGAAGCCGAGCGCGAGAGATACCTTGCCCTGGCGGACATCCGTCAGCGGGTCTACGACTCCTGGCAGTCGCGCGACTCCGTCACGCAGAGCCTGCTCCAGCCCAGCGTGGACAAGCTCGACTACCTCCTCGACACCTTCCTGCGCGCCCAGCTGACCCTCCAGCGCATGCGCGAGCATCTCTCAGGCAGCGACTTTGGGGACCTCGAGAAGCAGGCCAAGATGCTCGAAACCGAGATCGCTCAGCGCCGCCTGCCGGACAAGCTCACGGAGGTGAAGTCCAAGAACCTGGAGATCCTCAAGCAGCGCATCGCGCGCCTCAAGAAACTGCAGGAGGACATCGCCGTGGTGCGCACCCAGCTCGACACGCTCGAGAACGCGATCCGCTTCGTCAACGACCAGACGGTCTCCCTGAGCGACCCCCAGCAGATCACCAACGAGATCGACCGCGTCGCCTCGGAGGTGGGGGCGACCGAGAAATCCATCCAGGACGTCGAGTCGTTCCTGGGAACCCAGCAGGAGACCGACGAGAAGCGCATCGGCGAGATCCGCGCGGAGCAGCGCCAGGCGGAGGGGGAGCGCCCGGGATGAACCTGGAACAATTCCCCAAGTGGGCCCAGGAGCTCGCGGACAAGTACGTGAGCGGGGCCTCGTCTTTGTTCGTGCTCTACGGCAACGTCGACGATTGGGTCCCCATGAAGGACGTATCGAACCTTCCAAACAGCGTAGGTTCGATACGTCCAAACCTACAACGTTCGGAAGGTTTGGACGCGCGGAGCCTGCGCTACGTGTCCCTCCCGGAGTTCCTCAAGCAGGCCGTGTTCGGCACACGGGACGCGGTCATCCAGTACGACCAGGGCGGCGGCATCACGATCGGCTCGGAGGCGGCCCAGGACTTCTACCGGACCGTGGAGGCGATGGACACCGTCTCCGGCACGACCTTCTCAAAGCGCCTCCCGAAGAACCCGGCCGACGCGCTCCTCGTCATCGACCGGTTCATCCGCTCGAAGACCGCGGGCGAGGGCCGCAAGAAGGCCGGCATCGCGGTCATCATCTCCTTCGCGCACATGGTCGCCCCGCGCGGGGAGATATCCTTCATGAACCAGGAGGACTGCCGCACCCTCATCACCCTGCAGAAGTGGGCCAGCGACCCGCTCTTCGCGCGCTCGGACGTGACCATCGTGCTGGCGACCGCAAGCCTGCAGGAGCTCAACGAGGCCTTAGTCAACAACCCCTTCACCTCCAAGATCCACGTCCCGCTCCCGGACGAAGAGGAGCGCGCCGAGTTCATCCGGGCCTCCCAGATCCCGGTCAAATACGAAGGCCTGACCCCGGAGACCTTCGCGCGGCAGACCAACGCCCTCTCCCGCGCGGACATCGAGGTGATGCTGAGGGGCGCCCAGCGGGCCGATAGGCTCGACCTGAATTTCGTGAGCGCCAAGAAGAAAGAGCTCATCGAGAAGTCCTGCTTCGGGCTGCTCGAGTTCCTGGAGCCCCGCTACACCCTCGACGCGGTCGAGGGCCTCTGCGCGGCCAAGAGCCGCCTGCGCGAGGACATCCAGCTCATCAAGAAAGGCTGCTGGGACGCCCTGCCGATGGGCTATCTGCTCTGCGGGCCGGTCGGCACCGGCAAGACATTTTTGAGCACCTGCGCCATCGGCGAGCTCGGCATCCCGTGCGTGCAGATGCTCAACTTCCGCTCGAAGTGGGTCGGCGCCACGGAGGGGAACCTCGAGAAGATCCTCATGACCCTGCGCGCCCTCGGGCCCGTGGGCGTGATCATCGACGAAGCCGACGCCTTCATGGGCAGCCGGGAGCAGGAGGGGGACTCCGGCACCTCCGGCCGGATCTTCGCGCAGTTCGCGAGCCAAATGGGCGACACCAAGTACCGCGGCAAGATCCTCTGGTTCCTGCTCACCTGCCGGCCGGACCTCCTGCCCGTGGACATCAAGCGCCAGGGCCGCGTGGAGGTCCACATCCCGCTCTTCTACCCCCAGACCGCGGAGGAGAAGGTCCAGCTTTTCGTAGCCATGTCGAAAAAAGCCAAGTGGCCCGTAGAGCCGGCGGACGTGGATGTCCGATGGGTGGAAGGCAAGAAGCTCTCCGGAGCGGACATCGAAGCGGTCCTCGTCGGCGCCAAACGCAAGAGCCTTCTCGACGGCGAATCCAAGCCCGGGAAGGAGTACCTCCGCCAGGCCGCGGAAAGCTTCATCCCCGCGGCCAGCGCCGCGCAGGTTCAATACCAGGAGCTCGCGGCGGTCATCGAGTGCACGGACCTCTCGTTTTTGCCGGAGAACTACCGCAAGGCGGACCGGACGGAGATCCTGAAGGAATTCAACCGCCTGCGGGCCCTGCTGGAGGTGCGCTGATGGGATTCAAGGACTGGGTCGACCGCTACGTCATCAGCGTGCCGGCTTCCCGCGCCGCGGCGCCCGAGACCGAGATCGAGCCGGGCAGGGTCCCCATGCAGGCGACCGCCAAGGTCGGCAGGATCTCCGTGGACATGGACGAATCCGCGCTGAAGGCTCTGCCGGCCGCCCAGGCGGCCGAGGACGTGCCCTTCGACAAGATCTTCGCCGCGGCCAAGATCCCGGTCCCCGCGCATAAGTTCACGGTCGAGAAGATCGCAGAGATGCTCGCTCACCCCAAGCTTGCCTCCCTGGACCAGGCTGGGAAGGCCGCCGCGGCCCTCGTGGCGCTCGAGTCCCAAGGCGTCACCATCCAGAGCGTCATCGAAGAGGCGGCCAAGAAGGACCGCGCCCTGGACGTATTCGAGAACGTCCAGCGCGAGCGCCTCCGGCAGTTCGCCCGGCAGAAGGAGGAGGAGAACCGCAAGCTCGCCTGCGAGATCGAGAAGAACAAGAAGGCCGTCGCCGCGGTCGAGCGCAGCGTCGAGGCGTGGGGCGAGAAGAAGCGCCTCAAGGAGCGCGAGATCTACGACGTCGTCGCTCACTTCACGACGGAGAATCCCATCACCGCCGCGCCGCAGGCGCCCCCTGCTTCCGGCGCGCCCTTGCGGGAAGCGGCTTCGCCCCAGGGCCCATCGGCCAAGGTTCGGATCACGGATCTGACGCAGAGCGCCTAACAAAACCTATGTGGAGCCTAGTCCCTGCAATGAAACGCGGGGAACGGCGAAGCCAAAGGCCGGCTATCTGATGCGCTCAAGAAAATAGTACGTGCCCCTCCCGTTTATTACTAGAGTGTCGCCATTTGGCTTGAAAGGCTGGCTAAACGGTGTGTACCTGCAATTGGTTTCAAAAGCCTTGACTTCTTTCTCCTGGACGCCGATATCCTCCAGCCATGTTCTCGAGAAGTTGCTTCGGCAAAAAGCCTCACTGGCCTATCTCCTGTTCCATAGCGACTGCTCCGCTCTCCGGCCCCCTCAAGAAATGAGCGAAGCGAGCGTTTTGACGCTGCGGCATATTTTACTTTGCGCAAGCCGTTCTTTGGTTTATGACCTCTCGACGACGATAGCCCAAGGCGGCTACTTGATGCGCTCCAAAATATAATATGCACCATCCCAACTTGTTATGAGATTCTGCAAATTTGGCTTGAAATAGGTAACGAAAGGTGTCCCTTCGCAGTTGGTTTCAAAAGCCTTGATTTCCGTTTCTTTGACCCCAATGTCCTCCGGCCTTGTCGGGAAAAGATAATTTTTCGCGTTGACTGTCTTGGAGCGGATTATTTTCAGGTCGCAAGGCTCCATATCATAACCTGGCACGATGTGTGTATATATAATCGGCCGACCGGGGCGAATATTGAGTATTTTCCCTAGCGCGGGCTCTGCATCCTCCGGGCCCGCTGCGATGACGCCGCGGCTGAAGCCGTATCTAGCTACCTTCCATTTTCCCTCGAGTTCTTTGAAATTCGCATCAAAATCCTCACTGTCCCATTTCTCCTCGACCTCGGCAGAAGTCGTGATCGGGACAGCCGGCGCCGCGACCTTTGGCTTTTCCCGGAAAGTGTCCACGATCTCAATAACGAAATCGCAGGCTGAAAAGCTCGCAGCCAGAGCCGCTAGCGTAGTCAAGCGAAAGACGCCTTCGGCTGACAGCCTCATGCGGTCTATCTCCTGTCCCATAGAGCCTGCTCCGCTCTTCGACGCCTTTCCAAGCCGTGCAGGACTACTTTTTCCCGCTTACCTGTTCCAGGATCGGTAACGAGCACGCCGTTGAATTCCATCCACTCCTTCAGCACGCCGTCATAGTCCAGGGTGTTTAGCTTCACGAACATCTTGCTTTTCCTCACATCCGAAGTGTTTCCCATATTGAACAGAAATACAACAAGGGCCTCATACTGGTGCTGCGTCAGACGCACGTCCTTGTTCCATATGAGGCTCTTCACGCCGCTCTCAGCCACCGCTATATCAGCCTTCAATAGCAGCCTTCCATTGGGCCTGATGCGCGGCGTCGCAAGCCGAAGGCAGCTTCGCGATGTCCTGAAAGCTCTTGGCTAGATTCTTCTCGATGAATTCCAGGCGAGGCGACATCCCCCCGCCGTACTCGCCCGGCTTGGCCGGCTTCGCCAGTCCCAGATGGATGGGCTCAAAGACCCCGGTGAGTGTCGGAAGCTTCAACTTCCCGGCCAGCGTCTCTTTGTCCAATTGCGGGATGATGCGGCGCGCTTCGGCGACCTTGATAATCAAAGCCTGGCCGTCGGCGATGACGGGGAGCAGAGAACTCAGAACAAGATGCTTGGGGCTCTTCTTTGCGCTTCCGGTGCCGTTGATCGCCGAGGCGGCTTGTTCAAGCGAATCAGCGGATGCAGTTCGTTCCGCCGGGAATAGGGAATCGGATCCTCCGAAAGCCCAAATACAAAAAAGAATCGACAGGGCAAGCGGCAACCTGCGAAGCAGCGCGACGGCCATAAACGCTATTATACAGGCCCTTCGCCCCGCATGTCTGGGCCGAAGGACCTATGACCGGGCATGGGCCTGAGGCTTGTCCCTCCGAAGCAGACGATTCCCATTACCCGGCGCCCGGAGCTCCGAGCTTGCCCGGCGCGGTTCCACCGGGCCCAGGCCGCGCCGCTGCCCCAGCCTTATGGCTGAATTTCAGTGTGATAAGACTCCGGCCGACTTGTTTATTTAACATCGCGCTGGTACAATCCATCGCATCATGCGAGGGTTCCTTCTTTCCCTGAGCGCAACCGCCTGGGTCGCGTGCTTGCCGGCCCTGCTCTCGCCCGCGCAATCTACGGGCCCTCCGCTCCAGTCCCAGATCCTCGAGGGTCATCGCCTCTATTTCGAAGGCCGGCACCGCAAAGCGGCCGAGCTCTACTCCCAGGCGCTCAGGGAGGATCCCCGCAGCGTGGACGCGTGGCTCAACGGAGCCGTCGTCCACTCCGAGCTGGGGGAAGGCGCGCGCGCGGTCGAATGGCTCCGCCGCGCCGCGGCGCTCTCTGCCGAGGACCCCGAGATTCGCATCGCGCTCGCGGAAGCCGAATTCCGCGTGGGCAGCCGCGAGGCCGCCCTTCAGGACGCCGAGCAGGTCCTGCGCTCCCATCCGAAGGACCCTTTCGCCCTGATCGTGAAAGGCCGCCTGCATCTCAACGCGGGGCAAGCGCAGGAGGCCGCTGAGGCCCTGGAGGCCGCGGCGGCGAGCGCGCCTGAGCTGACCCTGGCCTATTACTGGCTCGGCAAAGCGCGGGAGGCAGCTGGGGATTCCGCGGGCGCCCTTGAGGCCTACCGCCGCGCGGTCTTGGGGGATTCCTACTTCACGAGCGCCCGCTACCAGCTCGGCCGCTCCTACCTGCGCTTGAAGCGCTTCTATGAGGCCGCCAAGCAGTCCGCCCAGCTGCTCAACGCGGACCCCAGGAGCAGCAAGTTCCGAGCCCTGCTCTCGGGGATCAGCCAGCGCTCCATCGATAGGACCAAGCCCGGCCCGGAGCCTCGCGAGAAGCCTCTGAATTCGACCCACCGGGAACCCCTGGGGCCCCCTTTTCCGCCCAAGGGCCGGGTCCCGGTCATGCGGGTCGGTTTGGGGACCAACTCCCTCGGCAAGCCTCTGCGCCGGCGAGACCTGGCCTTCTACTGCACGAGGGATTTCACTGTCCTGGACCCGAAGTCCGGGCGGGTTCTTTCCAGCGGCCGCGCAAAGGAGGCTTGGCGCGCGCGGCAGGCCCCGGGCAAGAAAGCGCGGATCGAGCTCCTCGACGAAGACGGCCGGCGGCGCGTCCTCACCCGCGCCGGCGTGATCATCCGCCCGGAGCCGGATAGCGGCGGGGCCGTGGTCCTCAAAGATGTGCCGGCCGACAGCGGCGGCGCCTTGCGCGGCGGAGGCGAACGCCCGCTGCGCGGCGAGCTGGAAGTATCCCTGCTCGGCGGCCGCGGCGGGCTCCGGCTCGTCAATATCGTGGACCTTGAAAGCTACACCCACGGGGTGCTCGCCTCCGAGATGCCGATCGATTCGCCGATGGAGGCGCTCAAGGCCCAGGCCGTGGTCGCGCGCAGCCACGCCCTGTACATCAAGACCGTGACCCGGCGCCACACCAAAGACGGATACGACGTCTGCGACGGCCAGCACTGCCAGGTCTACTGGGGCATCCGCAACGAGACCGCGCGCTCGCGCCAAGTCGTGGACGCGACCCGGGGCCGCGTCGTAGCCTATCAAGGCCGCATCGCCCACGTGCTCTATTCGTCGAACTGCGGGGGACGCACCCAGAGCGGCCGGGACCTGAAAGGCTGGGGGGACGTCCCTTACTGGAAGGGCGTCACCGATGCGGCCCCCTCCATCCGGTCCCCGGCCTCTCCGTGGGAGCTGCGCCTCTGGCTGCGCCGTCCCCCGCCGGCCTTTTGCCGGCCTTCCCTGTACGTCCATCCCTCCCACTTCAGGTGGACCCGCGTCATCGCCGCGGAGGATCTCGAGGAGCGCATCAACCGCTCGATGAAGATCGGGCGTCTGCTCGGAGTCTTGACCATGCAGCGCTCCCTATCGGGGCACCTGAACTCCGTGCTGCTCAAGGGAAGCAAGGCCAGCCCCGTCGTCGCCAAAGAGATCGCCATCCGCGGCTTTCTGGGCGACGGTTCCCAGCGCTCGGCCCTCTTCACGGTCGAGACGGAGGCCGACAAGAAAGGCCGGCCCAGGCTCTTCACCTTCTACGGCGGAGGCTGGGGGCACGGCGTCGGCATGTGCCAATGCGGGGCCATGGGGAGGGCCCTGGAAGGCCAGTCGTACCACGACATCCTCGCGGCCTACTACCCCGGGGTCGAACTGGGGAATCTACGCTATTAGCGGGAAAGGGCGCAGAGCCAGGCGTGGTACGCGGGGTCCGGCTGGCGGCTCAGCCGCTCGCGCGCGATCTCGAAGGCGCGCTCCTCTCCCAGGCGCAGGAACACCAGGGGGGAGAGCAGGCTCACCGGACCCGCCTCCTTCTCGGCCGCAATCAGCTTGAGCAGGTACTGCTTGTGCTGTTCGGCGACCGGCAAGCCGGCCTTCGCGCTGCAGAGGGCGCCGCAGATCGCGATGAGCTTGGGGACCACGGCCTGGGGATTCTGCTCGCAGTAGTAATAGTAGGACTCGATCATCCCAACCTCGTTCCACAGCGCGCCGGACCCCGCCATCTTGTCGGCCGCAAGGGCATGCATCAAGAGCTGGGCCAGGACCATCAGGTAGGCCTGCTGCGCCTGCGGCGAAGGGGAAAGATAGAACCCCGGGTCCTCGGCCGGAGCAGCCAATCCCCTCCGAAACAGCCTTTCCCTCAGCTCCGCCTCCAGCCGCAGGGCGCAGGCCCCGAGGCCTTCCGGCGCCGCGAGCGACAGATGGTCCACAACGGCCCGCTTCGCCGTGTCCCACACGTCGAGTTCGACGCAGGCGCCGGATGGCGAAGGCGCGAATACGCCGCTGACGATCAAGCCCGGCGGGTCCGGCCAGAGTCCAACCTCGATGAGCGCCGGGACGTCCCAGGCCCCGCTCACGACCGGCCCCTTCTCAGGAACGAGCGGGACCATGCATAGCGCCCGCAGGCTCGTTTTATACGTCAGCGCTTCGGCCAGGTAGAGCGGCAGGGCGCGAGAGAGGCGGCCCCGGTCGTCTTCCGCTTCCTCATAATAACCGGGCTTGGCCCCGGCCCGCTCGGCCGCCCCCAAGACCTCGGACGCGGCACTTCCTCGCGTTATCGCTCGGTCGCCTTTGCGCATCCCATCGGCGAAGCACAAGAAGCCGATCTCGGGCGAAGAGGCCGGCCGCAGTGGCAGGAGCCAGAGAGGCTCGCACAGTCCGCGCGTCCACACCGGGCCCGGAATCCGCACCAGGGAGATCGGCGGAGACATCTGCGCAGGCCGCGGGAGGCGGTCTTCCGGGAAATCGCGCTCAAGCCGGCTCAAGGGCTCGGCCAGGTGCGCAAGGCTCAGGCCCTTGAGGCGATTGACCAGCTCGCGGCCTTCCTTCTCGCGCCCGGTCTCGAAGAACCCCCTGGCCAAGCTCAGAGCGGCGTAAGGCGAACTCTTCTGCGGATCGTAGAGCGGCCAGGCCAACTCGAGCATCTCGGAATGGAACCCCGCGCGCTCCAAGGCGCCGGCGACAGCGGCCAAGGCGTCGCTCTCGCCAGGGGCCGCGCGGCTATGGAGCACGGCACTACCGCGCGGTCCCTGGCTTCCAGCAGCGCCAGGGGCCGCGCGGCTCTGGAGCACGGCACTACCGCGCGGTCCCTGGCTTCCAGCAGCGCCAGGGGCCGCGCCAAGCGCGCGGCGGAAAAGCTCAAAGGCTTTAGAGGCGTCGCCCTCTCCGAGGCAGAGCTGCCCCAAGCGCAGCCAGGGCCTCCAGGCCCCCGACTCTTTGGCCACGTCCTCCAGAGCGGCGCGGGAGGCTTCGGCTCCGCCGCGGTCCTTGTGGATCGCGGCGTAAGCGCTGAGCGCGCCGTCCTGGTTGGGGTCGAGGGAAAGGGCGCGGCGCAGCAGGTCCTCAGCGGATGCGGCGTCGCCCTGCGCGGAGCGGACCTTCGCGAGAGTCGCAAGCGCCGCGCCGGTCTCGCCATGCTTGGCTATGAACGCCTGGAGGGTACGTTCCGCCGCGTCCAGCAGGCCGCCCTTGATCTGCGCGGCCGCCAGGATGGTCGAAGACCTCTCCGGATTCGGGTCGATCTCGATGAGCCTCGCGATCGCCGGAAGGGCGCAGTCCAGGAACCCGTCGCCCAAGGCGCCCACGATCACCTGGTAGAGCGCGTCCGGATCGTCCCAGGTCTTCTGGAAGTTCTCCGGAAGAACTTTTTCCGCCCAATCGCTGCGCGGGACAAGGACCCGCCGGCCGTTCTCGTCGTAATAGGAGATCATCTCCTCCAAACCTTCCGCCATCAGGGTGAAACCTCCAGCGCGGCCTTCTCCCGAAGGGCGAGGGGATGGCGCGGATTGATGCTCAAAGCCGCGTCCAAGTACCGCTGAGCCTGGTAGCTCAGCCCCAGCTCCTTGGCGTCGTGCGCTGCGCCGACATAGGCCTCGGCGCAGCAGGGGCAGAGGGAAAAGGCCTTCTCATAACTGCGCATCGCGCTCTGCCATTCCCCGCGGTACTCCAGGACGAAGCCTTTCAGGAAGCTCGCGTCCCAAAGGGCCTGCCCCTTCAGGCGGAGCAGCCGGCGCTCCGCTTCATCCAGATCGCCATCCTGGACAGCAAGATACCCTCCGGCCAGAGCCGACACCGCGGCGTCCCCATCGCGGGCCGCCTTCTCGAAGTGGGGCGCAGGGTCCCCGCAATGCTGGAAGGCCTTGGTCCAGCCCAGCAGGTATTCGGCCTGAGCCCGGCCGGCCGGCGTCTTCGCCGAGGCGGACGCGGCGGCGAGCTCGCGGAGCGCCGGCTCGATTTCGCCCTTCATCGAAAGGACGAAGCCGTAGAGCCAATGCGCCGCGGCGTCAGCGTATGGCCCTTGAGCGGCTTGCGCGGCGTAGCGCGCGGCGGAGGAGATGTCTCCCAGGGAGCAATAGGCATGCGCCGCTATCTGCGACAAGACTCCGGTGTAGGGGCCGTACGGATATTTCTCCATCGCATGGAGGGCCGTCCTTACCGCCTCCTGATGGGCCTGCATCTCATGATAGACGGCCGCGGTCTGGAAGGAGAGTTCCTGCTCCCTCTCCGGCTGCCTTTCCAGGGCAATCTTCAGCCACCGCAGGGCTCCGTCATAGTCCTTCAGGTGCAGATTCGCGGCGCCCAGCACGTCCGCCAAAGCCTCCTCGCCGCCCGCGGATTTCTGGATGACCCTCAAGCACCCAGCCGCCGCGGCCCGCCAATCGCGGGTTTCCAAAGCCCATCTCACTTTGACGCGATCGAACACCAAGGGATTGAGCGACACCGCGATGAGGAAACCCGCGGCCCAAAGGGCGAAGCATCCCTTCTCGCCGGTGAGCTTCTCCCGGCGGAGCAGATACCCCGGGATGAACCACGTCGGGCCCAGCGGCGCGGTGCCGCAACCCTTGATCCTCAGCATCCTTTCATCAGCCAGGAGGAGGCGCCAGCTCACGGCAAGGAGGACCACGACGCTGATCCAGGTCGAGAGGCCGGCTAGGGAAAGGGCGAAATCCAGGGGAACGCCGGAAAACGGCGCAACCGCGGCGAACCAGACGAAAGCGCGGCTGAGCCTCTGCGAAATGGGTGTCTGCACCGCCGCTCACCAGTCTTGCCGGTTATCATAGATAATATGAAAGCGGAAGGGGTCGAGCGAGTAAGGGGATTACTTCGAGCCGCCGGCCAGATCCTGCAGGGAAGAGAACGCCGAGCCCTCGGCGACGCCGAAGAGGGGGCGCCGCACGCTGTCGGGGATCAAGTCCGAGAACTCGGAGGCTTTCGTGACGTCCTCGCCGCGGCAATCATCGCCGTAGCAGCGCTTGGTCTTCATGCACTTCTTGCCGCCGGGCAGCTTGACGGTCTCGAAATCTTCCTCGCCCCGGACCAGCACGCCGACGATCCCCTCGGTCTTGGCGTTGAAGACCGGGGCCCCGGAATTGCCGTGGAAGGTGTCCAGGTTCGCCGTGAAGTATCCGGCCGTGCTGTCGCTGATCACCCAAGCCCCGTCCGCGATCTTGGCCGGCAGGCCGTTGGGGTAGCCGATGACCATGAGCGGGGTCCCTTTGGCGGCTTCCTCGCGCTCGATCTTCAGGGGCCGGTGGCCCTTCACGGCGCGGTCGAGGCGGACCAGGGCCCAGTCGGCGCCGGCTTCATCCGCCTTGTGCCCGACCAGGTAGGAGCAGGAGTAGACCTCGGAGGAGGGGACGCTGCGGAGCGCGGAGGTCTCCTTGCTCAGGGCGAAGCCGAACACGAAGGAGGTCGCTACGCAGATCGCATTGTTCTCGACGCAGTGCCCGGCGGTAAGAACCATGTCCGGCCCCACCAGCACGCCAGAGCACTCGGGGCCGCTTATCTGGCCGCTGAACCGCTCGCCCTCGCAGAGGTTGTACTTCTCCTGATAGGACTCGGTCGCCAGCATGGCCCGGTTGCCGCGGCGGATCACCTTCTCCGACGGGAAGAGCGCCACGGCGGAGTCGGCCAAGGCGAGCGCCCGCGGGTCCTGGACCTCATACACGTCCTGGCGGTCGTCGTCGTTGTAGACGGGCATCGAACGCGCAGAGGACGAAATGCAGGCCGCGAGCGCTGCCAGGATCAGAGTCTTGAAGGTTCGCATCGGATTCAAGCCGCTGGGCTAATCTAAGGATAGGCGTTTATGCCCAATAAACCTGAGTCAACGGTCCTAGGCCCTGGATAGGCCTAAGGTCCTATACGACCGATTTCCATTTCTTGCGGAGGTCGCGCCTGCGCATCTCAACCTCCAGGCGCTTGATTTCGTCCCAGTGCCGCACCACGGCCCGCGCGGTCTTCAGCCGCTTCTTCCCGAACACGTGCGGGTGGCGCCGGATGAGCTTGAGATGCTGGCAGCGGGCCACGTCCTGGATGCTGAAGCGGCCCTTTTCGCTCTCGATCTGCGCGTGCAGGAGGATCTGCAGGAGAACGTCTCCCAGCTCGTCCTGTATCTCGCGCCATCGGCCGCGCCTGAGCGCGCGCTCGAGCTCCCGGGTCTCTTCGCGCAGGAACCGGATCAGGGAGCGATGGGTCTGCTTGCGGTCCCACGGGCAGCCGCCTGGGCCCCGCAGACGTTCGATGACCCGGATCAGCCGGTCCATCGGTTTCATGGGGTCAGGTCTGGACAATAGACATTGTGAGCAATTAGGAATCGGTCATGTCAATGTCTATTGTCCAGACCTGACCCCTGCATTATTGTTTCTGTAACAATGAAAAGCTACACTCCGTGCGATGTCTTTTTCCTCTCGCACGGCCCCAACCGCTATCGATGCCGGTTGTTCAGGCATCGATAACGGGAAGCGGTTGGGGCGGGTGATGCATTTTTCTTCCCTCAGGGCGCGCATCGCGCTCATCTGCCTTGCGGCGCTCACCTGTTCCGGCTGCCGCGGAACCGCCCCGCGCTACTACGGCGAAGCCACCCGCGGCTTCTCCGCGGTCCTCGTCCGCTCGCGCATCCTGGCGCCGACCGGGGAGACGAACGACGGCGCGGCCGCGCTCAACCTCGAGTCGGAGGACGGCGACGAGCGCTACCGGCTCAACCTGCAGCCGGGCCAGACCTCGCTCTTCCGCGTGGAGCCCGGCATATACCGTCTCGTTGCGACCCGCAGCTTCTTCGGTTCACCCCAGCCCCGGGTCCGCGTCCGCATCCAGGGCCGGAGTTATCTCGTGGATTTCCCGCGGGACGTCATGCGGATGGAAGCCATCCAGATCAAGTCGGACAAGATCATCCCTCTGGGCGTGCTGGAGATCCGGCTCATCGCGGCCGAGCGGGGGGAGCGGCCCAAGGTGGTGCTGCGCTTTGACCGCGGCATCGCGGCGCGAAGGTCACTCGTCGAAGACGTCATCGCCAAGCTGATGGACATCAAGACTCCCTTGCGCATCCGCAACAAGGCGATCACCTGGACACGGGCCCTTGAGCAGGCGCTGGTGAAGATCCAGGGAGAGGAAGAGCGCCCTCCAGCCTTCAAGCCTTTCCCATGAGGGTGGGAGCCGACCTCGGCGGCTCCTGGCTTCGCGCGGCGGTCTGCAAAGGCCGCGGCTTTCAAAGGGCGCGCAGGAGGATCGCGGCCGGCGAGGCGCCTGAGCGCGCGCTCGCGCAGGCCCTGCGGTCCCTCGGCCTGCGGCGCGTTCGCAGACTCGTCATCGGCGCAAGGGGCGCCTGGCTTGGGTCCGAGAAGGCGGCCCTGCGCCGCCGGCTCGCCGGCCTCGCCGACGAAATCCTCGTGATCTCGGACCTGGAGCTGGCCCACCTGGCGGCCTTCTCCGGAGGGCCGGGGGTGCTCGTCGCAGCCGGAACAGGCTCAGCGGCCTACGCGCGGGACATTCGCGGCAGGAGCGCCAGAGCCGGAGGCCTGGGCCCTCTGCTGGGGGACGAGGGGTCATCCTTCTGGATCGGCCGGCGCTGGCTCTGCGCGCTCCCCGACGAGGAGATCCGCCGCTTCGCCAAGCGGCCCGACGCGGTGCGGGCCGTGGCGGCGCTCGCGCGGGTGGTGCTCGCTCGCGCGGCCAATGACCGGCGCGCCCGGGCCATCGTTCGGGAGGCATGCCAAGGGCTGGCAACGCTGGCCTCGCGCGCCGCCTCGCAGCTGACCTTCAAGGGGCCCGCTCCCCTTTCGTGGTCCGGCGGACTCTTCCGCAGCGCGCTGTTCCGGGCCGAGTTCCTGCGGAGGCTGCCGCGGAGGAAGTTCTCTCCGCGGCCCATGGAGCGCAGGCCGGAAGATGCAGCAGCCATAAGCGGCGCACCAAACATCGGGAATGCGTATCGAACTTTCCAAACGACGTAGGTTTGGTACGTCCTGAACCTAAGCCGTATGGTTGTTCAGGACGGCAAGTTTGCTAGAATTCGATCCCGGGGGATAAGGCTTCCTTACAAATGCGCATCGCCATCGGCTGCGACCATGCCGGCTACGAGCTGAAGAGGATCGTGCACCTTCAGCTCGAGCAGCTCGGGCATGCGGTCCTCAACTTCGGCGTCGACGCCGCCGAGCCGGCGGTGGACTACCCCGACTACGCGGGCAAGGTCGCCGAGGCGATCCGGCGTGGCGACGCGGAGCGCGGCGTCATCGTCTGCGGCAGCGGGGTCGGAGCGTGCATCGCGGCGAACAAGCACCCCGGAATCCGCGCCGGCACCTGCCACGACGCCTATTCGGCGCGCCAGTGCGTCGAGGACGACGACGCGAACGTGCTCTGCCTCGGCTCCCGCGTCATCGGCAGCCGGCTGGCCATGGACATCGTCGAGGCGTGGGCGGCGGCCCGCTTCTCGAAGGCCGAACGCCACCAGCGCCGCCTGGACAAGGTCCTCGCGATCGAGAAGAGGTTCATGGGCAAGGGATGACCCTCCTCCAGCGCGCCCGCCGCATCCGCCTGCTGATGATGGACGTCGACGGCGTTCTGACCGACGGCCTGCTCTACCATTTCGTCGACGACGACGGGCGGCTCGTGGAGATGAAGGGCTTCAACAGCCAGGACGGCGTGGCCCTGGTCTGGCTCGCGGAGAGCGGAGTCTTGACGGGAGTCATCACCGGCCGGGCCTCCGAGGGAGTGGAGGGACGCGCGCGCATGCTCAAGATGACCCACGTGGTCCAAGGGACCACCGACAAGCTGCCCGCGTTCAAGGAAATCCTCGCAAAGGCCGGACTCCGCCCCGAGCAGGCGGCCTTCATCGGCGACGACTTCACGGACCTGCCGGCGATGCGCCATGCGGGCCTGGCCGCGGCCGTGGCGAACGCACGGCCCGAGCTCCTGCCCTTCGCGCACCTGGTCACCCAGAACCAAGGGGGCAAGGGCGCGGTCCGGGAGGTCGTGGAGCTCCTCATGCGCTCCCAGGGCACCTGGCAGGCGGTCCTCAAAAGATTCTCGGCCGTGGTCCTTCTAGGGGCCGTCCTCCCGCTGGCGGGCTGCGTGGGCTTCAAGATCCCGAAGGAAGCGGCGGAAGCGATCCCGTCCGCGCAAGCCGAAGGAGAGGCCAAGGCTCCCGAAGCGCGGAAGGCCAAGGGCGAGCAGGCCGAGGAGGCCGCCATCCAGCGCGCCCTGCAGCTGGTCCAGAAGCAGCAGACCTCCTACAAGATCAGCCCCGCGGACCTGCTCGAGATCACCGTCTACCAGGAGAAGGACCTCGAGCGCAAGGTGCGCGTGAGCCCGGAAGGAGTCATCAGCTTCCCGCTCATCGGCCAGGTCCAGGTGGCCGGGCTGTCGGTGCCGGAGGCCGAGGATGCGGTCATCAACAAGCTCAAGCGCTTCTACGTCAGCCCCCAGGTCACCATCTTCATCCAGGAGTACGGCAACAAGCAGGTCTATGTGCTCGGCGAGGTCAAGAACCCGGGCTCCTACGCCCTGCCGACGGAGGCGCCGCTGACGGTGCTGGAGGCCCTCACCCTGGCCGGAGGCTTCTCCCAGTACGCCGCGGTGGACCGCACCCGGGTCATCCGCAACGTGAACGGCAAGAGCGAAAGCTACACCATCGAGATCACCGCCATCACCAAGCGCGGCGACAAGAGCAAGGATCTGCGCTTGGCGCCCAACGACGTCATCTACGTCCCGGAGAGCTTCTTCTAATGGCCCCGAAAGAGGAAGGCCGGGAAGACCGGGCGGAGGAATCGCAGGAGATCGAGCTGGCCCGCTACCTGCAGGTCATCCTCCGCAGGCGCTGGGTCGTCATCTCGGTGTTCCTGATCTCCGTCCTCAGCGCCGCGCTCTACGCGTTCACCGCCCGGCCCGTCTACTCGGCCGCTGCCTTGGTCCTCATCGAGAAGGAACGCCGCCAGCAGGTCTACGCCGAAGGGGCGATCGTCGAGGCCTCGGACCAGGATTACTACCAGACGCAGTACCAGCTGCTCAGGAGCCGCAGCCTCCTGCGCAAGGTCCACGAGCAGCTCGCCCTGTCCAAGACGGAGGACTTCGCCGGAGGGGTGGACGCCCTCGGCGGCGCCGTCTCCGTCGAGCCGGTCCGCCAGAGCCGGCTCGTGCGGGTCGTGGCGGAGTCCTTTTCTCCGGAGCTGGCCGCCCGCATCGCCAACGCGGTCTCCGAGGCCTACGTGGCCCAGAACCTCGAGAACAAGATCTTCATCTCGAAGGAGATAATGCAAACGCTCTACCCGAAGGAAGGCCAGGTCCAGGAGATCTCCTACGACTCCCTGCCTGCGGTCATGAACAACTCGATGCTCCAGAACCTCAAGACCACCTACGCGGACCTGGAAGCCCGGTGGGGGGACCTCTCGCGCCGCTACACTGGGGAGCATCCCGAGCTCATCCGCCTCAAGTCCCAGATGGAAGTCGTGCGCGCGAACATCAAGGAGCAGACCGCCAGGATCGTGCAGAGCATGAAGACGGAGCTCTCCGGCCAGCTGCGGGGCAACAACGTCCGGATCGTGGACCCCGCGGAGACGCCGAAGTCTCCCTACAAGCCTCGCAAGACGCGCATGCTCATGCTCGCCGCCCTCTTCGGCCTTCTGGGCGGCTTCTTCCTGGCCCTCGGCGTGGAGGCGCTCGACCAGACCATCCGCACCCAGGAGGACGTCGAGCGCAAGCTCGCCCTGGCGTTCCTGGGCTCGGTCCCGCACGCGGTCTTCCAGGGGGACTCGGTCAAAGCCTACACGGACCTCATCGGCGGGCCCGAATCCTTCACCGGCGAGTCCTTGAAGAACATCCGGACCATGATCGGCTTCGCGATGGCGGGGCACGACACGAAGTCGCTGCTCATGACGAGCACGCACCAGGGCGAGGGCAAGACCTTCATGGCCATCAGCCTCGCCGTCGTGTTCGCCCAGCTCGGCGAGCGCGTCCTGCTCATCGAAGGGGACCTCCGGCGCCCGAACCTCCACAAGCGCTTCGCCGTGCCCAACGAGTCCGGGATCAGCCATTTCCTCGCCTACGGCAAGGACGCCTCGGAGCTCGAAGCCCTCCTCCAGCCCACGGGCATCCCCAACCTCGACGTCCTGCCCTGCGGCACGATCCCGCCCAACCCCTCGGAGCTCCTGAGCACTCCGCGCCTGCCGGCCTTGATCGATTGGGCGCGCCGGCGCTACGAGCGGATCATCATCGACGGCACGCCGGTCTTCCCCATCACCGACGCTTTGCTTTGGGGCCGGCACGCGGGCACGGCCGTGTTCGTCGTCAAATTCGGCGGCCCGCACTCTGCCCTGGCCCTCCGGGCCCGTCAGAAGCTCGAAGAGGGGGGGCTCAAGATCGCCGGCGCCGTCATCAACCAGGTCACCGCGCGGGGCGGGCACTACGGCGGATACTATTACTATTACCGGTATCACTATCATTATAAGTACTCGGATTACGCGAAGAAGGCTTAACAAACAAAGCCTTGAAATTTTGCCGGCGGCCTGTTAATCTTAATGGTCCAAGCCGCGCGGGAGGCATTCCAGCGCGTGCGGATTCGACATGAGCGAGTCTGAAAAGCCCGACGAGATGCTCGAAAGCGTCGCCAATCTTGAAACGGCGCGCATGACCCTGCGCTGGGCCTTAGACCGCATGCGGTCCCTGGAAGCCGGCAACGCGGAGATGCGCGAGCTGCTCAAAGCCGCGGCGTCCGGGCGCGAGGAGGCGGTCAAGGAGCTCGAGCGCTTCCGGCTCTCGGCCGAGGAGCGCCTCAAGCGCCTGAGCGAGAAGGAGCGCTTCGTCCAGGAGATGCAGGGCATCCTCAACAGCCTCTTCAAGGGCGAGCTCGACGTCGCCGGCTTCGTCAAGAAGCGCCAGGAGCTCGATAAGGCCCAGGAGCTCATCGAGGCGAAGGTCCGCAAGCAGCTCGCCGAGGCCGAGGAGCTCCGCAAGCGCGAGCTGGAGGGCCATGCGCGCCTCCTCACGGAGATGGAGGCGGCCTACACCGGGGCCCTCGCCGAGGCCCAGCGCCGCTTCCATGAGGCTGTCGCCGGGCTCGAAAAGCGCCACCGGGCGGAGATCGCCGCGGAGCAGGCGAAGGTCTCCCGCGCGTACGAAGACGTCCTCCAGGAGACCAGCCATCAGGGCGAGCAGTTCCACCAGAAAGCCCTCCTCATGGAGGCGGAATTCTCAGGCCGGCGCAAGGAGCTCGAAAAAGACCTTGAGAAGCTTCAGCAGAAGCTGGCCGAAGAGCACCTCCAGGCCGAACAGCGCCAGAGCCATCTCCACGAAGCCCTCCGGGAGCGCATCGAGGCGGAAAAGCGGCAGCTGGAGCAGGAGCTGGCCCTGCGCGACGCGCGCGTCGCGGAGATGCGCCAGGCCCTCGTCGAGCTCGAGGCGTCCATCGAGCGCCGCGAGGAGGAGGCGGTCCGCAAGGCCTTCGAGCGCTTCGAGGAGGAGCGCCGCTCGTTCCGGGACCGCATCGAGGCCCTGCGCCGCGAGACGGACGAGAGGGTCGCTGAAGCCTCGAACCAGATCGAGGCCCTCAAGGCCGAGCTCGCGCAGCAAGAGTCCCGCTTCAACTCCGAGCGCGAGGCCCTGCTCCGCGCTCAGCAGGACCTGCGCCGCAAAGACGCGGACATGCACCGCGAGCAGCTCGAGGCGGAGCACCGCGAGTTCCTCGAGCGCCAGCGCCGGCGCGACGCGGAGCAGCTCGGCGCCTTGGAAACGGCCGAGCGCCGGCACGCGGCGCGGGAAGCGGAGCTCCGGGAAAGCCTTGCCCGCGACCTGGAGACGGTCCGCGCCGCTCACGCCGAGGAGCTCAGGCGCCTGGAGGCGGAGATCTCCAGCCTGCGCGAGCGGCATGAGGCCGAGCTCAGGATCCGCGACGACGAGGTCCGGCGGCTTTCGGAGCTGATGCGCGTCGATGACTCCAAGCGCGACGAGAGGACCTCCGCGGAGTTCGAGGCTTTGCAGGCCCGCCATGCGCGGGAGCTCGAGCGCCTCTCGCAGGAGCTCTCGCGCCAGCAGGAGCGATTCCAGGCGGAGCAGACGGCCATGCTGGGCGAGCTGGGGGAGGCGCGTCAGAAGCACGCGCACGATCTGGAGGCCGCGCGCGCCGAGATCGCCGCGAAGTCCGCGGCGGAGATCGACGGCCTCCGGCAACGCCATGAAGCCGAGTCCCGGCGCCTTTCAGAGTCCTGGAGCGCCCGATACGCCGAGCAGGCCCAGCGGCTGGAATCCGAGATCGCGCGCCTCAAGCAGCGCCATGAAGCCGATCTCGCCTCCGCCCATCAGGAGTCCCACAGCATCTTGGAGCCTCTGCGCGCCGCGGAGGAGGAGCGCGGCCGGCGGACCGCCGCGGACTTCGAGGCCCTGCAGGCGAAGACCCGCGAGGAGATCGAGCGCCTCGCGGGGCGGATGCAGGCCCAAGCGGAGGCTTTCAAGGCCGAGCGCGAGGCCCTGCTCGCTGAAGCCCAGCAGATCCGCCAAGCCGACGCGGCCAAGCACGCCGAAGCCCTCCAGGCTCTGGAAGCTTCCTATAAGACGCGGGAGGCCGAGTTCAGCCGCGTCAACGAAACCCGCTTCCAAACCCTCCACCAGGAGGCCGTGCGCCGCATCCAGACCGCGGTGGCCGAGGTGCAGGCTCTGCGCGCGCAGATGGAGAAGCAGAGAACGGAGTCCGACGCCCAGCGCGCGGCCCTGCTCGAACAGCAGGCGGCGGTCATCCAGCAGGAAGCCCAGAAATACATGGAGCAGCTGGACCAGATGCGCCGGAGCTATTCCAAGATGCTGGCTTCCCAGAAGGAGGAATCCCTGGCCGAGTCCGAGCGGCTGAGCAAAGCGGTCTCCGAGCTCCGGGCCGAGCTCACCCGTCGGCCCGAAGCGCCGGCCCCCGGCGCTTCTGAGAGCGCCGTCCTTGAAGGCGCGGCTGTTTCTCCTCTCGCCGGAAAGGGCGGCGCCCAGACTTCAGCTCAAGCCCCCAAGCGCAGGCGCCTGAAAGCGCTCGGCTGGGGGGCCTTGGCGGCAGCCGCATCGGCCGCCGCGGCGTTCGCCTGGGTTTTCGTTTTCTCCGGCCGCGATTACGCCGTGCCGTTCTCCCATCCGACGGGACTCGTCTGGGAGGGGGACATTCTCTGGGCTTCGGATTGGTACGACCAGTCCATCCACCAGCTCCGCCTCGGCCCAAGCGGGTTGACCGCGGTGCGCCGCTTCCCGGTGCCGGCCCACATCCTGGGCATGACGCGCGTCAACGGGGCGTTCTACATCGTCGATTCCTGGGCCCGGCTCATCGAGCGCTGGGTCCCCTCCGGCGACGCGCTGGTCCTCGACCGCTCCTGGCCGAGCCCCGGGGAGAAGCCCTCAGCTGTCCACTACGACGGCAAGAGCCTCTGGACAGCTGATTCAGGGGCCCGGAAGATATACCGGCACCTTCTTGATGAGGACCTCACGGTGGCTGAATCGTATTCGGCCGGAGACGATCCGGTGGGGCTGGGTTCGGACGCGAAAGGCGATTTCTGGTCCGCGGACGGGGCCAACCGGCTGTTCCTGCGCCGCCTGCGGGACGCCAACCTTTCCTTCGCCGGGGCCTACCGCCTCCCGGAGATCCTGGACGACGCCCCCTTGCTCTCCTGCTTCGCTTGGCGCGGCCGCAAGCTGTGGATCGGCCGGGAAGGCTCCTTCCGTCTGATCGAGCGCCCCTGGTGGCGCCTGCGGGCGGACAAGGCGGCCCTCGCAACGGGCCCCTCCACGTTGACACCATCGAAGTGATTGACTAAAATCGCGCTGTGCCTTTGTTCGACCCCTTCGGCCTGAAGAAAGAATCCGCGCAAGAGCCGGCGCCGGGCGGCGAACCGGGCCTGAAAACCGCCAAGCTCTTCCTGGGCGCCATGCTGGCGCTCAGCGCCGCGCTTACCCTCGTGTGCGCCGGAGGCCTGGCCGCGCGCGTGCGCCGTCTCGTGCTTGAGTCCAAGCCCGCGGCCGCCCTCTCCGGGAAAGGAGAACGGCGACCCTCCGAGGACGGCGCTTCCCATGGCGCGGCCGCCGCCGCGAAGCAGGCCCCGACGCAGAAGGCGCAGCCCCAGCCCGCGGCCCCTGGCGCTGCTGAAAGCCAGGGACCGCGCGGTAGCGCCGTGCTCCTTAGCCGCGCGGCCGAATCGCCCGCCAAGCCGCCTGAGCCCGCGGCGAAAGCCCACGCGCCGCCGCAGGCCAAAGCGGTCCCAGCCGCTCCCGCTCCGGCCAAGGAGGCCCCCAAGGCGCCCGCGCCGCCGCAGGCCAAAGCGGCCCCAGCCGCGCCGGCTGCCGCGCCCGCCCCAGCCAAGGCTTCCACGACGAAAAAGATCGAGTTCTCCCACTCCGACCCTTCGGCGAAGGAGGCCCTCCTCCTGGGCGCGTTCCTCGTCAGGAGCAAGGGACGCGCGGAGATGGCCAAGTTCTCCAGCGGCGAATGGCGCCTGACGCTCACTCTCGTGACCGGCACGACCTACTCCTACCGCATCGAGACCGTGGACGGCCAGGGCAAACGCCGCGTCTCCCCCAAGCAGTCCGTCTTCGTCAGTCCCTGAGCGCCCCCTGTTCTGTATTGATTTTGTAACATTCACGGGCTAAACTCGGAGGGATGCCGCTCGGGGCTCCGGCCGCGGGCGCTATTGTGGTCATGCGGAAATCCCTTGCTTTCCTTCTCGCTTGCGCCGCCCTGACGGCCGCTGAAGGCCTGTCCTGGGCGCAGACGACCCGCTTCAACCACGCCTCGGTCCTGCTGCCCAACGGCAACATCGTCACCATCGGAGGCTCCTCTTTGTCTTCGGATGATGCGGGCTTTACTCTGGCAATGTCGACGGTCGAGATATTCTCCGGATGGGGGGACCCGCCGACCACCGGGGCGAACATGGCCGTGGCGCGGGCATCCCACACGGCCACACTCCTGCCCGACGGCCGGATCCTGGTCGTGGGCGGCTGCACCGGCCTTAACTGCGGCGCCATCCGAGCCGACGCCGAGCTCTACAACCCGGTGGCCAACGCGTGGACGGCCGCCGCGAACCAGATGCCCGAGGGCCACCAGAGCCACACGGCGACGCTCCTGCCAAACGGCACGGTCCTCATCGCCGGAGGCCAGGATTCCGCGAACACGGTCTCGGCCAAGTGCTACATCTTCAATCCGGCGGACAACACTTTCACCGCGACCGGGAATCTCAATCAGGCCCGGACCGCCCACTCGGCCACCCTGCTCTACAACGGCAAGGTCTTCGTCGCAGGCGGCTTTTTCTTCCAGGCCGGCCCGCCCCCGATCGACTTCGCAGTGACTACCGAGCTCTACTCCAACGGGGCCTGGTCCCCGGGCCCGACCCTTATCTGGAAGCGCGCTTTCCACACGGCCACCGCCATGGGCAACCGCAACGTCTTCATCTCCGGCGGCTTGGCCACCAACGACGCCCTTTCCGCTCCAAAGGAAAGCCTTGGGTTCCTCGAAACGACGGAAATCTACAACCCTTCCTCCGACAGCATCTCGCCGGGCGCGCCGATGCAGGAGCGCAAGATGCTGCACGCCTCCGCCCTGATTTCAGACGGCGGCATCCGGGTCATAGGGGGCCTCGGCAACGTCACGACCTCCTACTTCAACACGGTCCCCATCTTCGGCTCGGGCAGCAGCCTCGTCTCCTTCCCCGACAACTTCGCTGCCGGAGTCGTGCTCGGAACCGGCATCATCAACAGCGCCTTGACCACCCTGGCCGTGCCGGTCCAGCCCAACCTCACCGTCGCGGCCAACGGGACCATCGTCGACGGCGACATCTTCTTCTCCAGCCCCACCGCCCAACTGGAGGACGCCAAGGTCTTCTTCACGCACAGCCCGCCCAAGCAGACGAGGGCGCCCCTCAACGGCGTCTCCGTCGTAGGCGGCCTGGTGAACCCCTCCCGCGCGAACCTCGCCTTGGTCAACCCGACCGGGATGATCCTCTTCAACCCCCGCGAGGCGACCTCGGAGGACATCATTATGGTGGCCGCCTCCTCCCTGACGTACAACGGGGGGGTCGCGCTTCCGCCCGGACAGACCAGGTCTCTCGACAACGGCACGCTCTTTGGGAAGATCAACATCTCGTTTCCGACCAGCGACATGAACGGGCTGATCATCAATGGAAGCGCCACTGTCGTCAGCGGCTCGATCCTCCGCGCGAACAACGACACTGTCCCCGGCTTCGTGGCCAGCCTCAACGGCGGCGCGGCGACCCTCACTGAATGCTACCCCACATCCGCCCCTCCGTACGTCCCGGACCCGCGCATCACCTCCGACGGCCGCGGCGAGGCGCACCTGAACTGCTACCTGAGGGTCACCGGCATCACGGGCGCCATCACGAACAGCAGCTCCACCGCCATTGCTTACAATACCCCGGCCCCCTGCAACCCCCCCCCGGGTCCTCCGCCGGTGTGCACCGGGCTGGACATGGCCAACATCATCCTCTACGGCCTGACCCTGAACATGAGGTACGCGGTCAGCCCCGTCAACCTGCAGAACGCGGCCTTCAACTTCGACATCGCCACGGTCACCATCCGCCGCATGGTCTTCAACGACGTGGAGCTCTACGACCCGTCCAGGAACGCGTGGGCCTTCGTCAACGTAACGACGATGCCGGCCTTCGGCAAGAGTTTCGTGCTCGCACCAAACCGGGACGAGCTCCTCTTCGGCGGGGTCACCTGCACGAAAGCCGGGGACCTTTGCCGCTTCCTGGCCCTCCAGAGCGCCTATCCCTCCGCGTTCATCCCATACGTCGCCATCGGCGGATGGGACGCGGCAGCTGACCTCAACACCGCCCGCTCCCACCACGCGAGCGTGGTCCTGCCCAGCGGGAGGGTCGCGACCTTCGGCGGCACCGACGGCACGGCGGTACTCAACACCACCGAGATCTACGACCCCGGCACGCAGGCCATCGAAGCCTCAGGCCCCATGATCCTCCCCAGGAACCTCCACACCGCGACGCTCCTGAGCGACGGGACCGTGCTTGCCGCGGGGGGATTCTCGACGCTGAGCTCCACGGGGGCAACGAGCTCGGCTGAGATTTTCTATCCGGAGCCCGGCGCCTGGGTGCCGACCTCCCCGATGTCCTCCTCACGCAGCTACCATACCGCGGCCCTGCTGCCCAACGGCAACGTCCTCGTCTACGGCGGCTATGATGCCCTCGGGAACATGCTGTCCTCCGCCGAGATCTTCATCGCGACGGCGGCCGCCTGGCGCCTGCTCTGCAGGCCGGGGATAGACTGCGGCGTCATCCCCAGCGCGAGGGCCCAGCACACCATGACGCTCCTCCAGAACGGCGACGTGCTGGTCGCGGGCGGAGTCAACACCAGCGGCGTCCTCAGCAGCGTCGAAACCTACAACTACCGCACAGGGGTCTGGACATCGAAGACTCCCATGTCCACGTGCACTCCCGCCAGGCCCGACTGCACCGGCCGCTACGGACACAGCGCGACCCTTCTGCCGAACGGCCGCGTGCTCGTCGCCGGCGGCGACAACGGCACAGGCGAGATCGGCAACGCCGAGATCTACGACCCCAAGACCAACACGTGGACCAGGACCCGGGAGAACGGCAACGACATGCTCATCCCCCGCCTGCGCCACAACGCGACGCTTCTGCCGGACGGCAAGGTCATCATCTCCGGCGGCGTGAGCGCCCTGGGCGAAGCGATCGACTGGGCCGAGGGCTTCGACCTCATGTTCTCCTCGTGGCAGGCCCAGGGGCAGATGACGAACAAGCGAGGCTACCATTCCACGGTTCTCATGCACGACGGAACTCTCGCCTCGATCGGCGGCTTCAACGGCCTTGATCGAATCACTTCCATCGAAACGCGCTATTTCGGCGAGGACATAGACTCGCTCACTCCGGGCGGCACCCAGCGCCAGCCCCAAGGCGTGGACGTAGATACGGGGACCCTGACTCGGGGCGGGAGCCTGAGCGTGCGGGGCGCCCGGCTTAAGGGCGTGAGCGAAGCTTCCGGCGGAAGGGGCAGCGCGAACTCCGGGTTCCATCATCCGAGGCTCTACTTCTACCGGATGGACGCCTCAGGCAACAACACCCAGGCTTCCAGCGGATTCTCGCTCGACGCTTCCACCCGCTACTACTATTCCGGCTCGAACCTTTGGGCCAACGTGGACTCCTCGATCACCTTCACTGTGCCGGAGAGCACCGGGCTCCTCCCCGTCGGCTGGTACCAGCTCCGCACCGCGGCCAACGCCCAGTTCTCGACCGCGAAAGCGATCCAAGTGGGCCCGATGCGGCCCGCAGGCCGTCCGGGGGTCCCGTGGGCCCAGCAGAGCGGGGTGTCCTCGGTCACATGGACATGGGCCGCGGCCCCAGACGTGCCCGGCAGCCGTCCCTTCGTCGATTTCGACGGCTACCACGTCTACTCGGACACCAACGGCGTCTTCATCGCGACGGTCTCGGCGAGCACGACCACGAGCAACTGCAGCACGGCCGGGGAGAAATGCATCCACTGGGTCCAGCGGAGCCTCGGCCCGGACGCGCTGGCCCGCATCCGAGTCGCTCCTTATAACTTGTCGGGCGATGGGCAGGTCAACATCTCCACGACGGGCATCCGCAACGTCTCCGGAGTGACTTCCGGCCTCTCCGCGCCGCAGTCCGGGCGGACACAGGTGTCGCTCAAATGGCAATGGGACACGAACGCGGCCACCTACTATTGGGTCTACTCGTCGACCAGCCTGGCCCCGATCGCGAAGGCCAACGGCAACGCGTTCATCCTCACAGGCCTCTCGACGAATACGGCCTACGCGGTGGCGGTCCAGGCCGTCATGGATGCGGGCAGCGGCCCCATGACCGCCTATGCCACGGCCTATACCCTGGCCGACGCGCCCGCGGCAGGGGTGCCCCCGATGACCGACCCTTCCACAGGATCCATACTGGCGCAATGGTTCCAGCAGACGAACCCAAGCTGGACGAACTATGACCTCCTGGTCGTAAGGGAGGACGGGCAAGCCGATACCTACGACGGCATTCAGGCCACCCAGTACGGGGTCACCAAGGAAGACTTCATCAAGCCGAACACGCGGTACTTCATGTGGGTCTTCGCGGTCAACGGGGACAACATGATCACCTTAGGGATACCCATGGGCTCCACCTTCACCTACGTGACGAAGCCGGAACCCCTGAGCGTCCCCTACTCGGACCCCTCGAACATCACCGTCTCCTGGAGCGCCAACGGAAACCCCTCCTCGACCACCTACAAGGTGGTCTACTCCAGCGACACTCGCATAGACTTCGGACAGAAATGCGATGTCGCGGTATCCACGACGCATATCTCGCCGGAGGCCCGATTCACAGGCCTCAGCACGCAGATCCCGAACCTCCTGACCGGAAAGAACTATACCATCTGCGTCTCGGCCATCAACCACTACGGCTACCAGATGGCGACCGTATCGACCTCCGTCTATACCGACAACGGAGGCGGCCCCGAAGGCTCCCTGAGGATCGTGGCCCAGGCGGGCCAAACGACATCGAAGACGGGAAACATCGGCTCCGGGAGGACGGTCACGGTGAACATCCCGGCGGGCACCTTCGACGACAGCGTCACCCTCTTCATCGCCTCGGAGACCCTCGCGGAATGCGGCAATATCAACGCGGCAATCAACGTCATTCCCTATCCCTACGCCGATCCGCGCCGCTCCTTCGAGATCGGCATCTCCTACGTCGCCGGGGAGGCCAATCTCGGCAACTTGTCCACGCTCGGCATCGTGCGCTATGACCCGACGAGCCGCGCCTGCGTGCCGCTCAAGAGCAGGGTGGACACAAGCCGGAAGCTCGTCATCGCCGAGGTCAACCACCTTTCGATCTTCAAGCTCATGTCAATCCCGCCGGCGGCGTCGATCGATTCCGTCCGCGTGTACCCGAACCCGTTCTTCACCCACAGCCAGGGCCACTTCACATTCGACGGGGGCCTCTCCAACGGGCTCCCGACAGGCATGCCGGCCGGGACCCGCGTGCGCATCTACACCTTGCACGGCGAACTGGTCTTCGACGGCGCCGCCAACGCCTCCGGCATGCTGACCTGGGACGCGCGCAACAAGGCCGGCCGCCCCGTCGGGAGCGGCATCTATCTGGCCGTGATCCAGTCTGAAGGGGCCAAGAAGATCATGAAAGTGGTGGTCCTCCGATGAGGCTCCTCGCCGCTCTCCTCTGCCTGTCCCTCGCAGCTGCCACGCCGGCGCAGGCCAGCGATTTCTCCTCGTCCGCGATCGGCACAGCCGGCTCCGAGTTCCTGAACATGGACGTGGGCCCGCGCGGCATCGCCATGGGCGGCGCTTACTCGGCCGCTGTCAACGACGCGTATTCCCTCTACTGGAACCCCGCGGGCCTGACCCAGATCCCGCAGATATCGGCCACCGCCATGCACAACGAGTACCTGGCCGGCATCCGCATGGAGTACCTCGCCTACGCGCAGAGGTGCAACGAGAACACCGTCCTCGCGGGCGGCTTGCGCTTCATGGACGCCGGCTCGATCGATGAGACGGATATCAACGGCAACAGCGCCGGCTACTTCCATCCCCGCAACTACGTCGTCGAAGCGGGCTGGGGCAAGTCGATCGCTGACCTCTCCGACGCCGAGCGGGACATCGCTCTCGGCGTGACCGGCCGCCATTTCTATTCGGACATGGTGGCCAGCGCGGACGGCTACTCGGGAGACGTCGGCCTCCAGGCGCGCTACACCGAGGCCGCCATGCCCTACGTGTTCAGCTTCGTGGCTCAGAACCTGGGCCAGGGCCAGAAGTTCGACTACACCCGCGACACCCTGCCCTTCCGCGCGAGGTTCGGCGCCTCCCTTCAGGCGACCGCCTTCATGCTCCTGTGCATGGAAGCCGTCATGCCGGTCTCCAACGAACCTTACGGCGCACTCGGCATCGAGATGTCTCTCGAAGCCCCCAACGACGTCAAGGCCTTCCTCCGAGGCGGCTACAACTCCATCAACCAGTTCAGCGGGCTGGAGGGATTCCGCGGAGCCGCCTTCGGCTTCGGCTTGAAGCTGAAGGACTTCACGATCGATTATTCCTTCGTCCCCTTCGGCATGCTCGGCGACGCGCACAGGTTCGCCCTCTCCTGGAACCTGCCGGCGAAGCACTCCCGCAGGTTCCGCCAGCGCTGACATGAGCGAACAGCCCCCGCAGCGGCCCGACCTCCCGCCCTTCAGGCGTCCGGCGCCGCCTCCGCCGGCGCCTCCGGCCTCCGGCCTCCTGCGGCCCGAGGAAACGCCCTTGATGGAGTACCTCCGCAAGCGGACCGAGGCCATGGAGCAGGAGCTGGCCCTCGAGCGCGAGCGCGCCCGCGCGGCCGAGAGCCTCATCAAGCAGCAGGAAGCCCTGCGCACAGAGGTCGAGACCCAGCTCAAGGCCATCGCCGAGCAGATGCGCCAGCAGAAGGCCCTGCAGATGTCCGAGGAGGACCGGCAGGCCTCGCACGGCCGCATCTCGGCGCTCGAACAGCGCCTAGACGAGATGCACAAGACCTGGGCCTCCCTGCTCAAGGACGCCATCGGGCGGCGCGAGTTCGGCCTGGCGGAGGCCTCCAGCGGGATCGAGAAGCTCGCCCAGGCCCTATCCGAGCTCAAGGGGGAGCTGTCGGTCCTCAAGGAATCGGCCGCGGCGGCCGCGAAGCTCCCGCCCGAGATCCGCGAAATGCGCGAACTCCTGCCGGCGCTCGAGAAAGCGCGCGCGGAAGAGGAAGGCCTTCTGCGCGCGCGGCTCTGCGAGCTGATCGGGGGCCTCGGGGACGTGATCGTTTCCCGGCTCAAGGAGATGGGAAGCCGCCTCGGCGAGGAGAGCGGCCGGCAGAACGAGCGCTTGGAGCAGCTTTCCCGCGAGCGCGCGGCGCTCGCGCGCGCCATCGAGGAGCAGCGCCATGAGGCCCGCGAGGAGACCCTTCGGGAGCAGGCCGCCATGCAGCAGCAGCTCGACGAGCAGATGAAGGGGGTCCGGAGCGCGCTCGGAGAGCTCTCCGGGCGCCAGGGCGCGGCTTCCCATGTCCTGGAGGACGTCCGCAAGCTCTCCGAGGCGGTCCATGCGATCCTCCAGAGGCCCGAGAAGGCCAAAGACCAGATCCTCCAGGAAATGGAGCAGGAGAAGCGCGATCTGATGAAGGCGCTGAGGGAGCGGACCGAGCAGATGCGCGCCCAGGCCATCGAGCGCCGGGAGATCGAACGGAGCCTCGGGGAGAGCCTCATGGAGCTCCGGCGAGAGCTCGAGAAGGAGGTTGCGGCCCACCTGGGGACCAAGGCCCAGATCGCCGGCCTCGAGAGGACGATCGACGCGCTCAAGGCCGAGGCCGATCTGAGGCGCAAGGAGCTGGCGGCCAAGGACGAGCGGTTCGCCCAGCTCGCCGGCGAGCGCGACGCCCTGGTCAAAGCCCTGGCGGAGGAGGCGGAAAGGGTCCGCCGGCTCATCGAGGAACGGGCCCTCTCGGATGGCGCCTGGGAGGAGAAGATCGTCGAGTACCAGAAGCTCGCCAACGACGCGAGGGAGAAGACCAGCCGGGCCGAGCAGGCCTCCACGGACCTGCGCTGCCAGGTCCAGACCCTCGGCGACCACCTCAGCCGGCTGGTCCGCGAGAAGGAGGCTGTCGAGAGCCGCTACGGGCAATGGCAGAAGGAGCAAGAGGAGCTCGCCCAAGAGCTCCAGAAGAAGGACGAGATGATCGCCATGCTCTCAGCCACCTTCCGCAACCTGCTCAAGAAGCCCGCTGAATAGCCCCCCGTCCCTAAAGTCCTTGACAGAAAAATCTAATCGGGTAAACTATATCCTCTTGCCGGTTCCCAGCCGGGTTTTTGAGGGCTGGGCCCGCGCGGATAAGGAGCGCCTTATGGCCACGAAGAAGACGAAACCAGCGAAAACCCGGCGGCCCGCGAAGAAGGCCCACAAAAAGCGCGCCGCGGCCGCGCCGGGCGCGGCGATCTCGAAGCCGGAGTTGGCGGTCATCCAGAGATTCCTTCTCGCCAAGCGCAAAGAGATCCTGGACATCATGCGCAAGAACCAGGACATGGAGCCGATCACCTCGGAGGTGGGAGACGAAGCCGACCAGGCGGGGCAGTCACTCGAGAAGGAGATGATCTTCGAGCTTTCCGACAACGAGCGCAACGCCTTAGACCAGATCGAGGGGGCTCTGCGCAAGATCGAGAAGGGCGCCTACGGCCTCTGCGAGTCCTGCCAGAAGCCCATCATGAAGCAGCGGCTGAAGGCGATGCCTTTCGCGCGCTACTGCATCGGCTGCCAAAGCACTTCGGAGCGCGCGGTCATCTCGTGAGGTTATGTCCCTTTCGTCCCGAACATCCGAACGGCGTATCGAACTTTCCAAACGACTTAGGTTCAATACGTCCGGCTGTCCCTTCTGGAGGGGGGCATATAGTCCGAGCAGTCGAGGGATTCGCCGCCTAGATCCGCGTAATACCCGAGGACCTTCCGCACGTAATTCTTGGTTTCAGGGAAGTTCGGGATCCGCGTCTTCACCCGCCCCTCCCCGGCGTTGTAGGCCGCGACGGCCAGGACCTTGTCGCCGTCGTAGAGTTCCAGCAGCCGCGTCAGGTGGCGAACGCCTCCGTCGATGTTCTGCTCCGGGTTGCGGGGATTGACGCCCAGGCGGCGGGCGGTGCCTGGCATGAGCTGCATCAAGCCGACGGCGCCCGCGTCCGACACCACCATGGGATTTCCCCAAGGATTCTCGGCCCGCATGACGGCTTCCACGAGCTTTGGGTCTAAGCCGCGCTTGCCCGCGATGATCTCGATGGTCTTCCGGTAGCGCGCCACGGGATCCTTAGTCGGGATGGAAGCCGCGGGGAGGGGGGTAATCGCCTGCTTGACCTGGTCCCGGACAGCTTTCAGAGTCGGGCTCTTCACCGGCCGTACGGCTTCCACCTTGGGCTTGGAAGGCCCCTGCCGGTAGGCCCGCTCGTAGGCGGCCAGGAGGTACTTGACCTCCGGATCGTTCGGGATGCCTCCGCTGCGCACGACCTTCCCGGTGCCGACCTGATAGGCGGCCAGGGCGCGGTGCACGTCCCCGTGGAAAAAATCCAAGAGCTTGGACAGCAGCTTCGCTCCGACCCGGATGTTCGTCTCCGGGTTCTTGAGGTCCGCGGCCTTCATGCCCACGGCCTTCGCGGCGCCCGGGGTGATGAGCAGGAGCCCGTAGGAGCCCCCGCTCGCTCGGCCGGGCTTGGCTTCGAAGCCGCCTTTGGCGGCCACGAGGGCGCGCAGAACGTCCGGACTGATCCCCGCGGCCTTCGCCTCGCTTTGGATGACGGCTTCGTAAGGGCCCAAGGGGACCGCGTCCCGAACATCCGAACGCAGTAGTTCGGGACGTATTGAACCTACGGCGTGTGGAAGGTTCAATACGTCCGGCAGGGGCACGTCCTTGCTGAGGTTGGCGCCCACGGTCTCGATGGCCCTGGGGAATCCCAGAGAACCCGCGGGCGATGCTTTCGCCGCAACGCGGGTCCAAGGCATGAGCGGCGTCCCGAACATCCGAACGGCGTTGGTTCGGGACGTCCCAAACCTACGCATTTCGGATGTTTGGGACGACGCGAGTGCATCGCGCACCGCGCTGTTGTCATAAAAGGCGGCAGGATCCTTCGCCCCCGCGGCCGCGCTCATGTCCAAAGTCTTCTTCGCGGCCGCGAGCTCCGCGCGCCGGGAAAGCTCCGGAGACTTCTCCTGCTGAGCCCGGGGCTCGAAGCCCTCCGGCCGCTCCTCGAAGCGGATGTTGTCCTTGCCCCAGACGGCCTTGAGGAGCTCGATCGACTCCGCGGCCTCCTCCGCCTGCTGGAGCGTCCACGTGGAAGCGGTGAACCGCAGCTCCGCCATGCCGTTCTCCGTGTCCTCTACGAGGCTCTTGCCGGCGCCTAGGCCCACCAAGCCGAGGATCCGGGGCTCGGTGGCGTTCAGCTTCTCCTGCGCCTCGACACTCACGCCCTCAGGCATGCGCAGGACCACGCGGACATCGGCGCTCGCGGAGAAGGAGAGGAAGAGCAGTCCGAGGGAGGCTGCGGCGGAGATCCTGCAGGCTGGGCCCTTCATACACCCTCAGTGTAGGCCCATGGGCTTGAGAGCACCCGTGGCCGAGGGCCCAGCCCGCAATGGGTCCTTGGACCCGGCTACTCTTTTCTATCTTTGAAGAAGGGGAGCCTCGCGCGGGCCGCGCGCACCTCATCCTTCCCAATGTCCGCCTCGCAGACGTGCAGTCCCTCCAGGCTCCCGCAGTCCAGCACGACCATGCCCATCGGGTCGAAGACCATGGAATTGCCGCCGTATTCCAGCCCGCCGGGCTCCCTGCCGATCCGGTTCACTCCGACCACGTAGGCCTGGTTCTCGATGGCTCGGGCGCGCAGGAGCGTCATCCAGTGCTCCGCGCGCCGCAGGGGCCAGCACGCGATGAGGACGAAGACGTCGGTCTTCTCGGCGAGGCGCCAGAACAGATAGGGGAAGCGCAGATCGAAGCAGACCGCGGGGGAGACGGACATGCCGCCCAACTCGAAGGTCTCCTGCCTCGCGCCGGCTTTGTAGTCCTTGTCCTCGCCGTTGAATGAAAAGAGGTGGATCTTGGAGTACTCCGAGACCTGCCGGCCCGACGCGTCGAGGGTGATGAGCTTGTTGAAGCCCTCCTCGACTCCGCCGTAGGAGACGCATACGGAGTGGTCCCTAGCCAGGTCCGCGAAGAAGGATTTATCGTCCGCAGCGAGGGTGGTCTTGACCTGGTCCATCGAGAATCCGCTCAAGGTCATCTCGGGGAAGACGACCCAGCCGGCCTGCCTTCTCCGGGGACACGCTTCCATAAGAGAAAGGATCTTCCTCTTATTGGATTCCTTGTCCTCCCACGCCATGTCGTACTGGAAGAGCCCGATCTTCATCCGGTGCCAATTATATCAGAATGGTAGAATAGCGGCTCCATGTGCGCGAAGCTCCTCCTCGCGATAGTCCTCTCGTCCCCGTTCTGGAACCTCGGCCACCCGCTCTGGGAGGTGGACGACGCCCGGTACGCGGAAGTCCCCCGCGAGATGATCGAACGCGGAGACTGGCTGACCCCGAGCCTGAACTACTTCGACTACGTCGAGAAGCCGCCTCTGATCTACTGGCTTCCGGCGCTCTCCTACAAGATCTTCGGGGTCAGCGAGGCGGCCGCGCGTCTGCCGAACGCCCTGCTCACGCTCCTCGGGATGCTCGGGGTCTGGTGGCTGGGCTCCTGGCTCTTCTGCGCGCAGACGGGCCTCTGGGCGGCCCTCATCCTGGGCACCTGCGCGCAGTATTTCGTCCTGGGTCATTTCCTGACGCCTGATACGGCCGTGAGCGTCTTCCTGCTTTGGGCTACCGCGGCGATCCTCCGCTGTCTCAGGAAGCCGGAGGACACCCGCTGGGCCGGCCCTTTGGCCTGGTTCGCGATGGCCCTGGGCTTCCTGTCCAAAGGCCTCATCAGCCTGCTTCTGCCGTGCCTGTGGACCGTCCTGCTCCTGGGATTCTTCCCGGAACTGCGCCGGGGCGCCAAGGGCCTGCTCTTCAACTGGGGCGTCCTGATCTTCGTCCTCATCATCGGCTCCTGGGTCCTGGCGATGGAGAGCCGGCATCCCGGCTTCTGCCGCTTCTACTTCATCCGGGAGCAGTTCCAGCGCTACTTGACCCCCAGGTACGCCAGGCCCGGGCCGTGGTACTACTTCTTCGGAGTGGACGCGGGCGGGCTGCTCCCCTGGACCCCGCTTGCGTGGGCCGCAACGATGCTTCCGCTGCTGCGCTGGCGCAGGGAGGACCCCGGACGCAGGCAGCTGGCCCTCTGGGTCGCGGCGACCTTCGCCTTCTTCTCTGCCTCGAGCTCGAAGCTGCCGACCTACATCATGCCGATCTTCACGCATCAGGCTCTGCTAGCGGCCGAGCTGCTGGGCCGGCTCGACGGGAAAGCGGCCAGGTGGGTGCGCCGCGGCGCCTTCCTGCTGGCGGGGATCTCCCTCGGCGCGGCCCTGACGGCTTGTGTCCTCGCGCAGCGGGCGGCCTGGCTCCCCCTGCCGCAGACCGCGATCTGGGCCGCCTCCGCTTTCGCGCTGGCGCAGGCCTTCGCCCTCGGGACGCTCGCCCTGGGCCGCGGCGGCCCCTTGCGGCCCGCGGCTTGGGCTTCGGCGGCCAACGCTTCCCTGCTTCTCGCCGCCCACCTTGGCGTTTCCGTGCTGAGCGCGAAAGCTCTATCCTTGGAGATTTCGGCCAGGTTCTCGCCCGGGGACCGCATCATCGCCTACGACAAATACCTGCACGGCGTTGCCTTCTACGTCCGCCGGCCCGTCGACGTCGTCAATTGGCTCGGCGAGCTGAGTTACGCGAAGCAGAGGGGGGCCGATCCGAGCCGTTTCGGCGACGACGACACGATCCGCCGCCTCAAGACGGGCCCCGGAAGCCCCCGCACCTTCGTCACGCTGGAGAACAAGCTCCTCAGGCACTTCCGAACCCTCCGCCCGAAAAAGGACTTCCGGCGCGTGTCCTCTTTCGGAAACTGGATTCTTGTCGAATTGTGAGCTAAACTAACGGTATGCTCCCATCGTCATCTCAGCCCGAATTGCTGCTGCCGCAGATCCGGCTTCGCAAGCCCTTCTGGAAGAGGGGCGGCTTCTGGTGCCTTTTCGTGTTCGTCCTGGCCATGCCGTTCATCTACAGGAGCCGCGTGAGCCTGGAGCGGAAGTTCCGGGCGACCTTCCTGCCGAAGCTCGCCAGCCGCGCGAAATCGCTCAAGGAGAAGGCCGCCCAGACCTTCGGAGAGCAGGCCAAGGAGGCTTACAAGGTCGCCAAGGAGATCGGCCGCGACGCGCTCCCGAATCAGCCGCCGTCGGACGACAACCTTCCGACGAACCCTCCCGCCTCCACGCTCGAGGCTCCGGACGCCTCCCCGCGGCTCGCCTCCGATGGGGACGACGTGACCCCGGAGGCCCTGGTCAAGGGACGCCGGGACCCGAAAGACCGCCAGCGCCTGGCCCTCGGCCACAGCCCCATGGCCGGCGCCGGCTATCAGTACAAGGAGCACGGGGTCCAGGTCGCGAAGCGCAAGAAGTACGGGCCGGTCTCCAAGACTTCGATCGCCCCCGGCCAGGAGATCCAGGGCGGCCTCTACAGCTTCGAGAGCTCGCAGGAGGAAGAGGTCTCGTTCTTTGAGACGGACCTGGGCAAGGGGATCCTCCTCGCCCTGGGCTTCTCGGGGGTGTTCGGCCTGATGGGCTACGCGTTGCTGAGCATCAACAAAGACTACGCCAAGAAGACGTGATCAGCCGCCTTTGAGGGGTCCGGCCAGCGAGACCTCGCTGCGGCGGCGGTCGAGCGCGCGGGCCCGTATCTCGAAGGAATCCTTGTCCGCGGCCAGCCGGAACCCGTCCGGATCGAAGATTCCTTCCATCGCTTCCTTGAATTGCCTCACGTCGCCGCTCGCCTTGGCGAGATCCGCGAGCTGATCGGCATAGGCTCCCCGCTCCGCCTTGACGGCCTCTTCGACGGCCGCGAGGACCTTGAGCCCCTCGCGGGCCTTGCGGATCGCCTCGCGGTCCGCCGGGGTGGGGGAGAAGATGAAGAACCACCAGTTCAGGGCCAGAAAGCCCGCGAGCGAAGCGAAAGCGAAGAGCGCGTTGCGCCCCGCCTGCCCCTGCGTCTTGGCTTGGACCTCGATGACGATAGTGCGGGCGAGAAGGTCGTGCCAGGCGCGGGACTCGGCCTGGAAGAGGGCCCAGATGAATCCGAGGTTGAAGACCGGCATGCTTGCCGCGTAGCCCAAGGCCCGCACAACGCTGCGGGCGAAGCCGGGGCGGCTTGCGTCCGGCCGGACCACGCGCAGGCCCAGCAAGCGCTTGCCGAGCGTCGCGCCGAAGAAGTTGCCCAGCATCTGATATAGGAGGTAGGCCGCGGCCCAGCCGAGGAAGATCCTCTTCCAGCCCCCGGTTACGAGGGTCGGGTCGTGTTTGAGAACGATGCGGCAATAGAGTGTCCCATAGTAGCCGGCCAGGAAGGGGAGGAGGTCGAGCAGGAAGGCGAGGAACCTGTCGGTGATCTTCGCCAGCGGCGGCGCGCTGGGAAGCGCCGTCCTCGCAGGACCGCCGTTCTCCCCTTCAGGAGAGGGCGGCGCGCTTGAAGAGGACGGCGCGGCCGGGGACTGGGGCTCGTCCATGCGCCTATCGTACTACCAAGGCCGTTGGGAACGCAACCTCTCACCCCTTCGGCTTGAGCCGCCGGAGCCCTGCGAAGAGGTCATCCGTGGAAAGCTTTGAACAGAAGGCCAGCAATCCTTCGACCATGTCCATCGAGGGCTCCGCACTTTTCAAGGACTCCATACTTAGGAATACGACTGAGTCGGCCAAAAGTTCCCTTATGAAAGAGCGTGCGTCGAGCCGGCCGACGAGGGCGGCCCCTTCTGCAGGCTCGCTCGGGCGCTCTTCCCCAACCTCAGTCTGCCCAGTCTACCCGGAATGTAAACCCATCCTGCCTCGACGAGAGGGTCGGCGTCATGCTCGTCAATGATGTGAGCCCATCGTCGGATAATCTTTGGTTCACTCAAAAACTTTCTTCGTCGGGCGTCACCTTGAGTGCAAATTATGATGGAAATAGCGATACTTTCTGCACGCCTACCCGGAAAATCCAGGTAGGCATGCAGAAAAAGTCGATAATTTCAGCATTATTTGTCTGCGGGGTGACGGCGGCGACAAGGACGCATGTGCTCAGTGGAAAAGAATCTTGCTCAGTCATGCGGGAGCTGGCTCACCGAATGTCCACGCTGCGAAGCGCGTCCAATCGCAGGGCATTCAGGCCCCTGACAGTAATCCGACCAAAAGGCTGTCGGAGCACCCGAGGCAATTGTGTTCAAGACCAGCAGGCTTGCTCCGCCTAGCCGAGTTTCCCGAGGCGCCAGCGCAGGTACAGGTAGGCGATCCCGATCGGGATCAGCATGAAGGAGAGGTAGGTGAACGGCGTCAGCCCGGCCGCGGCCTTGAAGAGGTACTTCATCCCCACGAGGCCGAGGGTGGTGATGGCCAGAGAGGCCGAGCCCAAGAATCCCATCGCGTCCGCCATGTCTTCCTTGCGCGGGACCCGGGCCTGGAAGAAGCTCTGCAGCTTGAGCGTCGAGATGACCTGCGCGATCCCGAACGGGATCAGGGCAAGGGCGGGGAGAGTCAGGCTCGAGGCCCATGAGAGGAAGGCCGGGAGCGCCGCCATGGCGCCCAAGGTCGGCAGCGGCAGGGCCAGCGTGGCGAGCAGGGAGAGGCCCCCGGTCCCGAGGAGGAGCCAGCGCAGGAGCGACTTCCTGAGGATTTGCGCTTCCTGCGCATCGTCGATCTGCCCGGACTCCTTGCCCTTGGCGATCCGGTTGCCCTCCATCGTCATCAGCAGCCCGCCCAGCAGGCCGCCCGCGCTGTAGAGGCCGGTCAGCCAGCCGCTCACCGAGGTGGCCAGCTCCGAGTTGGCGGCGCCCACCAGCGCCAGCGCGTAGCCGGGCGCCATCATCTGATAAAGGAAAGGGTTGAGCATCATGACCAGGGAGTAGGCGATGAAGCTCAGGCGCAGGGCCGGAGCCCTCCAGACGAGCTTCGCGCCGCGGCCGATCTTTTGGAAGAAGCCCTTGAAGACGGCCCCTACGCCGCCCGGGCGGCTCTGCGGCCGCTCGCTCTTCAACTCGGATTTAGGAGGCAGGCGCAGGGTCTTCCATACGATCATCGCGGAAGCGAGAGCCGCGACCGGGAATGCGATCAGCGCGGGCATGAAGCCGAAGCTTGACACCACGATCCCGGTCACGATCGGCCCGGCGATCCCGATGATCTCGACGAGGGTGTGCTCGATGGACCAGAACCTCTCGAGCGCCGAGTTCTTCTGGCCCACCAAAAGCGGCGGGATGCTGTTGAGCGCCGTGATCGTCACCCCGAAAATCAGCGCGTTGACGGAGTAGAAGCCGATCATCAGAGGAAGGGTGATGTGCCCTGTGGCGAGCAGGCCGATGAGCGCCGAGATGGAAGCCAGCCTGAGGAGCATGGAGCCGAGGTACGTCTTCCTGATCCCGAACTTCTCGACTAGGACGGGCCCGATCTGCCGCCCGATGATGCCCGCGATGGAGGAGAACACCGCGAGCTGGGCCACGACGGTGAAATCGCCGAAGGCCTTCTGCACCAGGGTGGGCATCGCCGCGCCGAGGGCCTCGATGCCCACCTGGGCCACCAGCAGGGAGGAGATGAACCACCAGGCCACCTTGCCCAGAGCGGAGCGCTCCTTCTTCTCCTGCGCGGGCGCCGGGTCCGTCTTCGGAGCCTCTTGGATGTTGGCCGCGTTCGGGATGGCTGACGGGGGGAGGGAGAGCTGAGCCTCCGCGCCGACCGCCTCGGAAACCGGGGAGAGCTGAGCCTCCGCAGCTTCGACGCTCTCGAGCGCCAGCTGAGCCGGGGTCCCGGCGGCCTTGCCGGCTTGGACCTTGAAAGCCAAGCCCGCGTTCTCATCCGGAAGGCTGATGACGCGCCGGCCCAGGAACGGGATCTTCGAGAGCCAGCCTCCGGCCTTCACCGGAGCCTGGGAGGGGGAAGCTGTCTCGCCTTGCGCTTCTGCGCCGCTCAGCTCGCCCAGGGCGCGCGCGTCGGACCGGAGATCCTCGGAATCCTGCCGTCCGGAGAAGAGCCTCTTCAGCTCTTCGAAGCGCCGGCCCAGGGTGTTCGGTCGGCCGCGCAGCTGCTGAAGGGAAGAGGCGCCTTGCTCGACGACGGGGACCTCTCCGACATCCGTTGTGCGGACATCGCCCGACTGCGCGGCCGCAGGGACCCCGCGCGGACCGACCAAGGACGCGGCAGGCGCCGACACCGAAGCGTCCATGGCGCGTTCGCGCAAGACCGCGGGGGCCTGGAAAGGGACGGGCTGCATCCCGCCGCCGGAGGGCCGCAGAAGCGGGACCCGCTGGGGCGCTGCCCCAGGGGCGGCGATGACGGAGGCGGGCAGCACGAGCGACGCGGCGGAGGGCGAAGCGGTGACGGAGGGCTCCACGACCGGGGTCGGCACGGAGAGGGGGGAGACGAGCCCGTTCGAGATATTCCCCATGAAGCCCGGAAGGCTGGTCTGGATGCGGATGTTCTGCAGGCTGAGCGCTCCAACTCCAGCCGCGCCGAGGTTCAGGCCGCCGACCGGGGTGTTGACCTTGATCGGGGTCGGAGCGGTCTGCGCCGCGGCCTGGGTGGGGCCGATGCCTGGGGCCGTGAGGAGGAGCGCGAGCGCCAGAGCGAGGCAAAGCGCGCGCTTGGCCGTACCAAACATCCAAAATATGTAGGTTCGGTACGTCCCGTCCAAACCTTCCGAACGTCGTAGGTTTGGACGTATCGAACCTACGCAGTTTGGAAAGTTCGATACGAACCAACGTCGTTTGGATGTTCGGGACGCCGTAAGGACCTTCATGGCGCTGATATTATAGGCGCTGACCGGCCATGCGTCCGAGGGCCTTTCGGGTCGGAACGCTCTGAAATACGGCCCCCTGCGCGGTGGGCCCTAGGCCCCGGATTGCTGCCGAATCATCAAGCTTGACCGAAAATAATTGCGTGGATTTGCCCATGCGCATTTTGTTTAATTCAATCCAATGGAAATTGGCTCCCACGCACTCCTCCCTGACGCGATGGAGGGCGGATGAAGCAGATCATACTCGTCGTCGCGATCCTGGCGGTCGGCTTATACGCCTACATCCGGTTCACGCAGAGCAAGAAGCCCCCCGAGGAGCCGCCGCCTCCCCCGCCGGTCATCGAGCTTCCTCCTCCCCAGGTCCTCTCCGAAGAGGAGCTCGAGCGCGTCAAGTCCGCCACGATCGACTCGGACCCGCAGGTGCGCTGGGAGGCCCTGCAGCTGCTCGTCACCTCGCAGGACACCCGCGCCGAGGACATCATGGTCCACATGCTGCACCATGACGCGGACGCGCAGATCCGAAAGAACATCATCGGCATCCTGGCCAACCGCAAGGGCCCGAAGATCACCGAGAACCTGATCGCGATGCTCAAGGACATGGATTCGGAGGTGCGCCACGCCGCGCTCGACGCGCTCGGCAGGATCGGGGACCCCTCCACGGCGCCGGCCATCACCGAGGCGATGCGCGACACCGACGAGCGCGTTCGGCTCACGGCCCTGACCATCCTCAAGAACATGCAGGAGGCCCGCAACCGCGACATCGAGGAGAAGCGCCGCCAGCAGGAGGAGGCCCTGCGCCAGCACGAGGAGATGCTGCGCCAGCAGCAGGGCGGGAAGAAGAAATAGGCATGGCCCGCGTTTTCCTGATCCTCGTCATATTGGGCGGCGGGATCTATTTCTACGTGAAGCACCTCGGCAAGAAGGAGGAAGCTCCGCCTCCGCCGCCGCCCGTCATCGAGATTCCCGAGCCCCTTTTCCTCCACGAGGCGGAGGTCGCCCAGATTCTGCGCACGACGAAGGACTCCGACCCGCACGTGCGCTGGGCCGCGATCGAGCTCCTCTACCGCATGGGACATCCGGAAGCGATGAAGCTCATCGAGAACACCATCGCCATGGAGACCAACGCCGAGATCCGCCACCAAGCGATCAACTTCCTCAAGAGCGCGCCTCACAAGGATGCCTCCCGGCAGATCCTGCCGGCCCTGGGCGACACGGACATCCAGACGCGCTCCGCGGCCTTGACGGCCCTGGGCGAGCGGGGAGACAAGGAGATCGCCCCGGAGATCGTGAAGATGCTCTCGGATTCGGAGCCTGATGTCCGCGTCAAGGCTCTGCAGGCGCTCTCGCGCCTGCAGAGCAAGCGCGCGGAAGAATACCGCGCCCTTCAGGACGAGCTCCGCCGGAACTACCAGGAAGCCCTCGAACTCGCCAAGCAGAGGGCGAAAGGGAAGACGACGACAGGCGGCCCGTCGAACGTCTGGGACGTCGGCAGCAAATAAGGGAGGACACAACCGCCATGCCGCTCGACATCCGCGAGATCACCCAGAAGGTCCAGAGCGAAAGCGTCTTCGTCGCCGAGCTGAAGAAGGAGCTCGGCCAGGTCATCGTCGGCCAGGAGGAGATGGTCGACCGCCTCCTCGTGGGCCTGCTCGCCAGGGGCCACATCCTCCTGCAGGGGGTCCCCGGCCTCGCCAAGACCCTCACCATCAAGACGATCGCCTCCGCCGTCGAGGCCCAGTTCAGCCGCATCCAGTTCACGCCGGACCTGCTCCCAGCTGACCTGACCGGCACGCTCATTTACAGCCCTCAGACGGGCAAGTTCACCGCGCGCCGCGGCCCGGTCTTCGCGAACCTCATCCTCGCCGACGAGATCAACCGCGCCCCGGCCAAGGTCCAGAGCGCGCTCCTGGAGGCCATGCAGGAGCGGCAGGTGACGATCGGCGACGCCTCCTACGCCCTGCCGGACCCCTTCCTGGTGCTCGCCACCCAGAACCCGATCGAACAGGAAGGGACCTACCCTCTTCCCGAAGCGCAGGTGGACCGCTTCATGCTGAAGGTCATCGTCGACTACCCGCGCAAGGACGAAGAGCGTGTGATCCTCGAGCGCATGACTACAGGCCGCATCCCGCAGGCGCGGGCCGTGATCTCCCAGAAGCACATCCTGGCGGCCCAGCAGGTCGTGGATTCGATCTACGTGGACGAGAAGGTGAAGAGCTACGTCCTGGACATCGTCTTCGCCACGCGCCGTCCCGAGGAGCACCGGCTGGAGAAGCTCAAGCCCCTCATCCAGTACGGCGCGAGCCCCCGGGCCACCATCATGCTGGTCCTCGCGGCCAAGGCCTTCGCCTTCCTCAACGGCCGCGGCTTCGTGACCCCGGAGGACATCAAGTCCATCGGCGCCGACGTCCTGCGCCACCGCATCATCGTCAGCTACGAGGCCGAGGCCGAGAACGTGACCTCGGAGGACATCATCCGCACGATCTTCGAGACGATCGAGGTCCCGTAAGGAGACCCCCGGGGCGCCGGAGAGCGCATGCTCCCCAAAGAGATCCTGGCGCAGGTGCGCCGAATCGAGATCCGGACCGGGCGTTTGGTCCAAGACGTCTTCGCCGGGAAATACCTGAGCGTCTTCAAGGGCCGCGGGATGGAGTTCTCCCAGGTCCGCGAGTACGCCCCCGGCGACGACATCCGCTCGATCGACTGGAACGTGAGCGCGCGCTTCTCGCGGCCCTTCGTGCGGCAGTACCAGGAGGAGCGGGAGCTGACCCTCATGGTCGCCTGCGACCTCTCCGGCTCCCAGTTCTTCGGGAGCGGGCGCCGCCTCAAGCGCGAGGTGGCCGCCGAGCTCTCAGCTGTCCTGGCCTTCTCGGCCTTAAAAAACAACGACAAGGTCGGGCTCTTCCTGTTCACCGACGGCCGCGAGCTGTTTATCCCTCCGCGCAAGGGCCGCCTGCACGTGCTGAAGATCATCCGCGACGTGCTCGTCTTCGCCCCCCAGCGCCGCAGGACCGACATCGCCGCCAGCCTCGACACGCTCAACCGCATGCTGCGCCGGCGCAGCATCCTCATGCTGGTCTCGGACTTCCAGGACCAGGGCTTCGAGCGGGTCATGCGCCGCACCGCGGCCAAGCACGACCTCATCCCGGTCGTGGTCGAGGACCCGCGGGAGAGCGACCTGCCCGCCCCGCCGGCCTGGCTCGACCTGGCGGACCCCGAGACCGGCGAGCGGGCCCTGGTGCGCCCGACCGCTCTGCTGAGGGAGCAGCTCCGCCGCCGCCGCGCTGAGGCGGAGGGCCGGATCTCGGAGGCCTTCCGCTCAGCGCACGTCGAACCCATCCGGGTCCGGACCGACGAGCCCTACGTGGATCCGATCGTCCGCTACTTCCAGGAGCGGGCGCGGAGGTTCCGGTGAGGAGGGTCTTGGCCCCCTGCCTGCTCCTCTGCGCGCAGGCGGCCGCGGCCGCGGTCGGCTTCGAGCTCTCCCCCGCGACCTCCACGGTCCTGCTCGGGGCCCCGGTCGAGATCTCCGGCACGGCCCAGGTTCCCGCCGGGCGCCTGCTGACGCTCGCGCTCTCCGGGCGCTCCACCGGAGCTTTCGAGCTGCTCGACGTCCAAATCAGCCCTGGTTCCGAAGGCTCGGGGCCGAACGGGGGGCGGGCCTACTCGATCAAGATGACGGCCGCGGCCTTCGAGCTCGGCCCGGTCCTCTTCCCCCAGCTCCCGTGGAGCCTCAAGCCTCCGGGCGGTGAAGCGGAAATCGTTCTAAGCCCGCCCATCCCCCTCGTCGTGGTCCCGCCGGAGTCCGCCAAGAAGGGCGTAGACATCCGCGACATCAAGGGCCCGCTCTCTCCCTCGGCCTGGCCCTGGATCCTGGCGGCCCTGGCGCTCCTCTGCGCGGCTCTCTACCCGCTCCATCGCCGGCTGCGCGCCAGGTCCCTGAAGGGCGGCTGGGCCGCGCAAGCGCCGGACACGCTGACCCCGGAGCAGAAAGCCTTGGACGATTTGGGCGCGCTCTTCGCCCTGGGCCTTCCGGTCAAGGAGTTCTACGATAGGCTCTCCGACATCCTGCGGCTCTACCTCTCGCGGCGCTACGGCCTCGACGCCCTGCAGATGACGACCCACGACCTCCTTCGGGCCCTGCGCGGAGGTCAAGCGGACACGGCCTCGACCCGCCAGATGACGAAGGCCCTTCTCGGCCGCTGCGACCTGGCCAAGTTCGCGCGCTTCGCTCCCGCCGATCCGGAGCGGCTGCGCGACGTCGAGGCCGCCAAGCACATCGTGCGCAGCAGCGCGAAGCCGGAGGCGGCGAAAACTAATTCATGACACAGAAACGGAAGCTGGATCACAGCGGAATTCAGAAACTCGACGGAATGTTTCCAAAAGAGCACTCGCGCCCCTTCGGGGCGCTCGGCGGCTGATGAGATTCGAGTCGCCATTCCTGCTGCTCCTGGCCCTGCCCGCTCTCGCGGCGGTCTTCTACGCCTGGCTCAGCGGCGAAGGGCGCCGCCCCGCGCTGACCTATCCGGGCGGACAGGTCTTCCAGGGCTTCCGGGCCGGGCACGCGAGCCTGGTCCGCGTCCTTCCTTACGCGCTTAAAGCCCTCGCCCTGCTCCTGGCGGTCTTCGCACTCGCACGGCCGCAGAAGGTCATCCGCCAAGCCGCCTCCCTCAGCTCAGGGGTCGACATCCTGCTGGTCCTTGACGTCTCCACCAGCATGCGCGCGCTGGACTTCGACCCGCTCGACCGGATGTCTGCTGCGAAGAACGCAGCGCGCAGCTTCATCCAGCGCCGCGTCAGCGACCGCATCGGCATCCTCGTCTTCGCGGGGGTCCCGCTGCTGACCTGCCCGCTCACGCTCGACTACGGGGCCCTGCTGGACTTCCTGGACGATATCGACGCCGGCATGACCCAGACGGACGGCACCGCGATCGGCGACGGGATCGCGGCCGCGGTCTCCCACATCAAGGACTCCCAGGCCAAGAGCAAGATCCTCATCCTGCTCACCGACGGGGCGAACAACACGGGCCTCGTGGACCCGTTGACGGCCGCCAAGACGGCCCAGACCTTCGGCCTGAAGATCTACACGATCGGCACGGGCCGCAAAGGCCCCGCCGTGGTTCCGGTCAACGACCCCCACTTCGGGCGCAGGCTCATGCAGATCCCGGACGAGCTCGACGAGGACATGCTGACCCGCGTCGCGGCCGACACCGCAGGCCGTTACTTCCGGGCCCACAACCTGATGGAGCTGCAGTCGATCTACGGCGAAATCGACCGCCTGGAGCGCTCGGAGCTCAGGCTTCCCCCGATCATCTCCTACACGGACTACTATTCCTGGCTGCTCGTGCCGGCTGCCCTCCTGCTGGCCGCGGCCATGCTGCTGCCGAGGACCGTGCTCCTGAGGCTCCCGTGACCGGCCTCTTCCAGCAGACCGCCTATCTCTACTGGATACTTTTCGCGGCCGCCGGCATCGTTGCCCTCGGGATATGGTCCGAGAAGCGCCGGCGCAGGCTCCTCGAGGCTTTCGCGAGCCCCGAGACCCTCAAGCGCCTCTACTCCGAGGAGGAAGCCTCGGCGCGCCGGCTGAAGTACTGGCTCGAAGCCGCGGCCCTCTGCCTCGTCCTGGCCGCCCTCGCGGGGCCGCAGTGGGGGGTGGAGCTCGTCGAGACCCGCAACCCGGGGTCCCAGGCCGTGATCGCCGTGGACACCTCGCTCTCGATGGCGGCCGAAGACATCAAGCCCAACCGCATGGACAAGGCGAAGAGCGCCCTCTCCCACCTCATCGACGGGCTCAAGGGCGCCCGGGTGGGGATCGCGGCCTTCGAGGCCGAGGCGCAGATACAGTGCCCGCTCACGACGGACCTCGACGCGGCCAAGAGCTTCCTCAAGCGCGTAAAGATCGGGATGATCCCGCAGGCCGGGACCAGCCTGGGCCGGGGCATCCTCCTGGCCGCGGCGATGCTCTCGCGCTACCCGGGCCAGAAATCCGTCATCCTGCTCAGCGACGGAGAGAACCTGGAGGGCAGCCCCAAGGACGCGGCCCTGCAGGCGGCCCAGGCGGGGGTGCGTATCTACCTCATCGGCACCGGGACCCCCGAGGGGGAGCCCATCCCGATCCGGGACGAGAGCGGCCGCCTGCTCGGCTACAAGAAGGACCCCCGCGGGCAGACGGTCCTGAGCAAGCTCAACGAGGCCGGGATGATGGAGGTGGCCGCGGCAAGCGGCGGCGCCTACTACCGCGCCACCCAGTCCGAGAACGAGGTGGGGGAGATCCTCAAGCAGATTGAGTCCTCGGACAAGAGCTCCGCAGGCTCGGGGGTCACGACCCGCCTGCGCAATCGCTACCGCCTGCCCCTGCTGGCCGCCGTGCTCCTGCTTTTGGTAGAACTAATTATCGTGAAGCTCAAGCCCGCGGCGCTCAAGCGGATCTCCGCCAGGCCCTTGGCGCTGACCGCGCTGCTCGTCTTCTGCGGCTGCAGCCCCTCCAGCGACGTCAAGCTCTGGAAGGGGAACAAGGCCTACGACCAGGGCCGCTACGAGGACGCCTTCGAGCAATACGCCCGCGCTCTGAAGAAAGGCTCCAAGGACCCCAAGCCCCTCTTCAACGCCGGCGACGCGCTCTTCAAGATGGGCGACTACGACCGCGCGGAGGAATCCTTCAAGAAGCTCGCGGACCCCAAGAAGAGCCCGAAGAAGACCGCAGCTGCCTCCTACTACAACCTCGGGAACTCGCTCTTCAAAAAGAGCCAGATCCCGGAAGCGGCCGAGGCGTTCCGCCGCTGCCTCGTGCTGGACCCCTCCGACGAGGACTGCCGGCACAACCTCGCGCTCGCCCTGCAGCGGCCCCCTCAGCGGAAGGATCCCAAGCAGGAGCAGCAGAACAAAGGCGGAGGCCAGGACCAGAAGCAGCCGCCCCCGAAGCAGAAGTCCTCCTCCCAGCAGAAGCAGCAGGAGCAGAAAGGCGGCATGAGCAAGGACGACGCCCAGCGCATCCTGCAGGCTGTCCAAGAGCGCGAGCGCCAGGCGAAGCCGCCCCAGCCCCAGCAGAAGGGCAAGCCTTCCTATGAGAAGCCGGGGGAGGACTGGTGAGGGCCCTGCCCGGCATTCTTCTGCTCGTCTTTGGCGCCGCGGCTCGCGCCCAGGACTTCAACATCACCGCCAGCGTCAACCAAACGCAGATCACCCTGGAGGAGCAGGTGGTCCTGAGCGTGTCGGTGAGCGGCGCCGGCTCGGGCCTCCCGGAGCCCAAGCTCCCGGCGATGCCCAACTTCAACGTGCACGGAGCGGGGCAGAACCGCAACTTCACCTTCGCAAACGGCGTCATGACGAACTCCGCGGAATACCGCTACGTGCTGGTTCCGCGCTTCTCAGGCAGGGCCCTCATCGGGCCCATCTCCGCGGAGAGCGGAGGGGTGACGCGCAAGACCGCGGCCATCGAGATCGCCGTGCTCAAGCACTCCCCGGCGGCCGCCCCTCAGCCTTCGCCCCAGCCCCCGCCGCAGGCCCACGGGGCCCGGCCCCAGGCCCAGCCGCGCGGCCCGGGAGGCGCGCCCGACCTCTTCGTGAGCGCTGAGGTGGACAAGGAATCCCCTTACGTCAACGAACAGGTCATCCTCACCGTGCGCTTCTACACCGGGGTCCCCCTGCTGGGCAACGCGGAATGGCATCCGCCCGCGACGCAGGGGTTCCTGAGCGAGGACATCCCGCCGGCCCAGCCCCGGCAGGTGTTCCAGGACGGCCGGCGCTACAACCTCTCGGAGATCAAGCTGGTCCTCTTCCCCATGCAGAGCGGAGAGCTGACCATCGGGCCGAGCGTCATCGTCTGCCAGGCCCAGCAGGAGATGGAGGTGGATCCGTTCTCGCAGGATTTTTTCCAGCGGTTCTTCTCGCAGGGCCTGATGCAGGCTCAGACCAGGGAGCTCAGGACCCGGTCCATCACCCTCAAGGTCCAACCCTTGCCTGAAGCGGGCAGGCCCGCGTCGTTTACGGGCGTGGTCGGGCAGCTGCGCGTCAAGGCCGAGACGGACAAGAAGAGCCTCAGCGCCGGGGACGCGCTCAACCTCGTGGTCACGGTCGAAGGCTCGGGCAACCTGAAGGCTCTCCTGGACCCCAAGCTCCCGGACATGCCCCAGTTCAGGACCTACGACACGGTAAGCTCGGCCAACATCGAAAAGGACGCCAACGGCGTGCGCGGCTCCAAGGTCTTCAAGACCGTGCTCGTGCCGAAGGTCTCCGGCCAGCTTAAGATCCCGGCGATCCCGGTTTCCTACTTCGACCCGGTCAAGAGGGACTACGCGACCGCGGAGACCCGGCCCATCGAGATCGACGCGGCGCCCGGGGCCGCGCAGGCCCCGGCCCCGGCCTACGTGGCGTCCCCCGGCCAAGGCGGGACCATCACCCCGCTGATCCAGGACATCCGCCACATCAAGGAGCCCCGCGGGTTCGGCCCCGGCCGGCTCGCGGCGGCGCTCAGCAGGACTCTGTGGATCCATCTCTTCCCGGCCGCGGTCTTCCTCGCGGGCCTCCTCTCGTTCCTCCACCGCGAGAGCCTCCTGCAGGACCCAGCTGGAGCCCGATTCAGGCGGGCCTTAGACCTTGCCGAGCGCGCGATCTCCGAGGCGCGGGAGATACTCCCCTGCGACCCGCAGAAAGCAGCAGGCCTGCTGGAGGAGGCGCTCACGGGGTTCCTGGGCGACAAGCTCAACTGCCCCCGCTCCGGCTTGACGATCAAGCAGGCGCAAGCGCTGATCAAGAAGCGCTTCCCGAAGATGCCGGAGGGGCACCTGCGCCAGCTCAAGCTCCTCTGGGAGGAGATCGACCTCTACCGCTACGCGCCCTCGGCGCCCGGCGGAACCGGGGACGCGTCCCAGTTCGTTGACGGCGTGCTCCAGATGATCAAGGCGCTCGACGAGGAGATGGCGCGGTGAGGCTCCCGCTCCTCGCGCTCCTGTTCGCGGCCCAGCCCGGGTGGGGGGGAGACCTCGTCGAGGCGAACAAGCTCTACGGACAGTCGAAGTTCGCAGAAGCCGCCGCGGCGTACAAGGAGCTGGCCGCGAGGGACCCCCTAGACCCCGCGGCGCACTACAACCTCGGCAACGCCTATTTCAGGCTCGCCGGGCCCGGGGATTTGGCCCGGGCCATCGCCTCCTACGAGCGCGCCTTCAACTTGAGCCCCCGCGACGGCGACGTCCGCCACAACTTCGACTTCGCGCTCAAGCGTGCCGGGGAGACCCTGGTGCCCACGGGCATGCCCTCGGCCGCCTTCATCCTCTTCCACATCCTCAGCCGCACCGAGCTCTCGGCCCTGCATTGGCTGGGCTTCTGGGCCTTCCTGCTCCTCGCGGCGGCGGCGCTCTGGCGGGAGAAATGGCGCGAGGCGCTCAAGCCCTGGGTGCTCTGGAGCGGCCTCTTCTGGGCAGCTGCCGGCGGCTGGTGGGGCCTGCTCGCCCTCAGCGACGTGCAGAACCCCGGGGTGGTCCTGACACTGGACGCGGAGGTGCGCAGCGGGCCGGGGCTGAACTTCCCGGTGAACTTCAAGTCGCCCGAGGGGCGGCGGGTGTCGATACTGGATGAGAAGGAAGGGTGGGTCGAGATCGGGGTGCTGAAGGAAGGGCTGAAGGGGTGGATCTCCGCTGAGCAGGTGGAGAGGATTTGAGCCGGAGAAGCAACCCCCAAGGCCGCTGAGAACCCCGCGGGCCCAAACGCAGCGAGAAAGACCTCGATCCCGATTCCTGGGAGTCTACGGAGCCTTAGGAGTGATGGGGGTGAGGGGGAGGACCGGGAACTTCACCTCGACCCTTTCCTGCTTCTTCTTCTCGGAGGATTTGTCCGTCGAAGCCGGCTTCTTCGTCTTCTTGGCAGGGGGCTTGGGCTTGTCTTCTTCGTGGGCGTAGGCCGGCTCCTCGGCCTTGGCCGAGGGCGGGGCCTTGGGCTTCTTCACCTTGGCCGGCTTGGCCTCCTTGGCCGGCTTCTTCTCTTTGGCCGGCGGCTCGGCCTCGGGCTGGGGAGGCTCCTCTTCCGATTCCTTGCCTTGGATGAAAGTGGCCTCGTTGGCGGCGGCAGGCGGCTGCCGGCTCTCCCCAGAAGCCTCGCTTGACGCTTTGTCCTCGGGCTGAGCCGCGGACTCTCCCTGCTGCTCTGAGCCCTGCCTTTCGGGCTGGGCGGATTCACCGGAGCTTTCGGAAGAGGGGGCGCTCTCCGGCGCAGACTCGGCCGGGGGGGATTCGCTCCCTTGCGAGGCTTCCTCGCCGGCAGGCGGCTGGAGGGGCTCGGATTTCTCCTCCCCAGCCTGGGCGAAGAGCCAAGCCGGCAGGAAGAGAGCGGCTGCCCAGAAAAGAAGTGGTCGCTTCACAATTATAACGATAACAGACCCGTGTTACGAAATCAAGTTCGCCAAAAAGATGCCCTCCTCGACGGCCTGCGCATCGAAGTTGCTAGAATAACCCGGTGAGGCTCCACACCATCACCTTCGGCTGCCAGATGAACGAGGCGGACAGCGAGGAGATGGCCCTCCCCCTGCTCCTGCGCGGCTTCCAGATGACGCAGAGCCTCGCCGAAGCCGACGCGGTCATCGTCAACACCTGCACGGTCCGCCAGCACGCCGAGCACCGCGCCGTCTCCAGGATCGGCCGGCTGAAGGCCTGGAAGGCGGCCCGCCCCGGCCGCCTGCTCATCGTCGCGGGCTGCGCTGCCCAGCGCCTAGGCGACGCTGTTCGCAGGCGCTTCCCATTCGTGGACCTCGTGGTCGGAGCCCGCTCCATCGAGCGCTACCCCGAGATACTCGACGCGGCGCTGGGCCCCAAGCCCCTTGAGCCCGCCGGCGCCCTGGAACCGCCCCAAGTCTCGGCCTACGTCACGATCACGCGGGGCTGCAGCTGCGCCTGCGCCTACTGCATCGTGCCCCAGGTGCGCGGCCGCGAGAGCCGCCTCCCCTTCGAGCGGGTCATGGGCCGGGCGCGGCGGCTCGCCCAAGGTGGCGCCCGCGAGCTCGTCCTGCTCGGGCAGACCGTCAACGGCTGGCGCGATCCCTCCGCGGGGCGGGACTTCGCGGACATCCTGCGCGCCGCTTCCGATATCCCCGGGGTCGCGCGCGTGAGATTCATGAGCCCCCACCCTTGTTTCTTGGACGACCGGATGGCCGCGGCCATGGCCGAGGCCCCGGCCGTCTGCCCCCATCTGCATCTGCCGGCGCAGTCGGGCGCTGACCGCATCCTCAAAGCCATGCGCCGCGGATACACCCGCGCGCAGTTCCTGGAGAAGGTGCGTCGGCTGAGGAAGCTGGTCAAGGGCTTGAATCTGACCACGGACTTCATCGTCGGTTTCCCGGGCGAGAGCGCGGAGGATTTTCAGGGCACGCTGGAGCTCCTGGGCGAGATCGGCGCGACCATGGCCTACTGCACGAAGTTCTCGCCGAGAGAAGGGACCCCGGCCGCGGCCATGCCAAGCGCGGTCAGCGAGGAGGTCAAGGAGGAGAGGCTCGAGCGCCTGCTCGCCGCGGTTTCGAAGCGCCAGCAAGCCTATCTTGACAGCTTCCTGGGAGCCAGGGTCCGGATCCTTCTGGAGACGCCGAGCGTCGGCCGCACGGAGCACAACCTCAGCGCGAGGCTGGAGGAGCCCCACGCCGCTGGGGAGATCGTCGAAGCGGCGGTCCACGGCCGCACGGACTTCGGCTTGAAATGCCGGCGGCGTTCGTAGTACACTGATTGCGTGATACACCGCAACGGCAAGCACGCCAACGAGCGCCGCAAGCACCGCCGCTTCAGCGTGGTCCAAGACCTGGTCGAGCCGATCGTCCTGCGCTATGCGGACCGGAAAGGCGCCAAGGGCGAGGACATCCCGAGGCACCTGCGCACCCAGCCGGCCATCCTGACGAACCTCTCTGCGGGAGGGATGTCGCTCGTCACCTTCCTCGCCCCGCCGCACGCAAAGGTCTTCAAGATGACCCTGACGATCCCGGGCTTGGACAACCTGCCCATCGAGGGCAAGGTCGTCCGCGTCATGAAGAAGGGGGAAATCTTCACCGTCGGCATCCAGTTCGTCAAGATCGCCAAGAAGTACCGGAAGATGATCAACCGGATGGCGGAAGACGACGCCGACTGCAAGACGCGCATCTCGCTCGGCCTTCCCGATGTCTGCGCGCCGGAGTGCGCCTTCCATGGGCTGTGCTCCAAGACGCAGAGATCGAATCCTTGGCACAAACCTACGACCTCCGGAAAGTTTGGACGTTCCAAGACTTAAAGCCACTCTGAAGCCCATCGCCGCCGTCGTAGGCCCAACCGCATCCGGAAAAACCGAGATTGCGCTTTCCCTCGCCCGCAGGCTGGGCGGCGAGATACTCTCGGCGGACATGGGACAGCTCTATCGCCGGCTGGACGCCGGGACCGCCAAGCCCGAGGGACGATGGGAGGACGGGGTCTACCGCGTGGGCGGGGTCCCTTATCATCTGGTGGACCTGCTCGACCCCTCCGAACGGACAGACGCGGGCCGCTACGCCGCGCTGGCCCGCCCGGTCCTAGAGGCGGTCCGCGGCCGGGGGAAGATGCCGATCATCGTCGGGGGCACGGGCCTCTACCTGCGCGCTCTGCTCGAAGGCCTCCACCCGCTCCCCGCGCGCAACGCGGAGCTCCGCGAGCGGCTCGCCCGCGTGGCCCTGGAGAAAGGCCGCGCCTTCCTTCACGAGGAGCTCCAGCGCCTGGACCCTGAATCCGCCCGGAGGATTCCTCCGGGCAACATTCAGCGGGTCATCCGCGCTTTGGAGGTCGTTTTGGCTTCGGGGACGCACATGTCGAAGCTTCTGAGCGCTCCGCGGGCGTCTTCCTCCCCGGCCGGAGAAGTGGTCTACTTCGGCTTGGAGTATTCCTCCGAGGATCTCCGCGTCCGCATCCGCGCTCGGGCCGAATCGATGTTCCCCAGAATGATCCAGGAGGTCGCGCGCCTCGTCCCCGCGGAATACACCGGAGCCGAGCCCGGGTTCCGCTGCCTCGGGTATCCAGAGGCCCTCGCCTGCCGCCGCGGCGAGCTCTCCTTCGAGGAAAGCCTTTCATCGATGGTCCGGGCCACGACAGCCTACGCGAGGCGCCAGCGCACCTGGTTCCGCGGCCAGGTCCAGGTGCGCTGGCTCGATCCCGCGGCCGGCCCCGAGCGCATCGCAGAGGAGCTCCTTTGACCGCGGAGACGAGGATCCGGGAGCGCGCGGTCCTCGTGGGCGCCTACCTCAAGGGGGCGGACCCCCGGCGCTCTTCGGCCGGCATCGAGGAGCTCAAGCGCCTGAGCGAGACGGCCGGGGCGGTCGTCGCGCAGACGATGACCCAGCGGGTGGCGCGCTTCCATGCAGGCTCGCTCCTCGGCCGGGGAAAAATCCAGGAGGTCGCTGATGCGGCCCGGAGGCAGCGCGCGCGGACCGTCATCTTCGACCTGGACCTCAGCCCGGCCCAGCAGAAATGCCTGGAGGAGGAGCTGGGCGCGAAGATCATCGACCGCACGCGCCTCATCCTCGACATCTTCGCAAAGCGCGCGCGCACCAAGGAGGGGGAGCTGCAAGTCGAGCTCGCCCAGCTCTCCTATATGCTGCCGCGGCTGACCGGCGCCTGGCGCGGCTTCTCCCAGCAGGTCGGCGGCATCGGCACGCGGGGGCCCGGCGAGCGCAAGCTGGAATACGAGCGGCGCCACATCCAGCGCCGCATCCAGCATCTCAAGGGCGACATCGAGCGCATCAAGCGCCAGCGCGCAGTGCAGCGCCGCAGGCGTCTCTCTGTCCCGGTGCCCGCGGTGGCCATCATTGGCTACACGAACGTCGGGAAATCCAGCCTGCTCAACGCTTTGACCCGCGCCGGGACCGCCTACGCCGACGACAAGCTCTTCGCGACCTTAGACCCGACCACGCGCCGCGTCCGCCTGCCGAAGGGCGGCTTCGCCGTTTTCACCGACACAGTCGGCTTCATCTCGAACCTGCCCACGACCCTGGTCGCGGCCTTCCGCTCCACCCTGGAGGAGGTCCTGGAAGCCGATTGCCTCGTGCACATCGTAGACGCCGCCTCCGCGGACCAGGAGGCCCAGGCCTCCACCGTGCTCTCCATCCTCAAAGACCTCGGCGCGGAAGGGGTCCCTCTTGTCACGGCTTTCAACAAGTCGGATCTGCTTGGAGCATCGGGCCGCAAGGCCGCGCTGGCGGCGGACCCGCGGCGCCTCTTCATCTCAGCTGCGACCGGCGAGGGCCTGGGCGCGATGCTCGATCATGTCCAGGAAGTGCTCAACCGGCGCTGGCTCCAGCGGGAGCTGGCCGTGGGCTTGGGCGACGGCCGCCTGGTCGACGAGATCCACCGCTGCGCGCAGGTCCTGGACCAAAGGTCCGAGCGCGGCCGCTGGATCCTGCGCCTGCGCGTGACGCCGGAGAACTGGAGCCGCCTCATGGCCCGGACCAAAATGGTAGACTAGTCCCGCCGGATGTAATCCGGCGTTTGTATATCTGCGATGCAGATGCTGAAGCGCGATAGAATTCCTATTTCGGAAAGTTTGGACGACAGAATGTCTGCAAATAGCGCTCGACGGGCTCCGTCCCGAACATCCAAACGACGTTGGTTCGTATCGAACTTTCCAAACTGCGTAGGTTCGATACGTCCAAACCTACGACGTTCGGAAGGTTTGGACGGAACGTCCCAAACCTACGAATCCCCGATGTTTGGAACGTCCGTCTCGGCGACGTGAAAGCCTCCATCATCGCCCTCGCGGCGACCTGCTACGTATCCGGCGGGGTCCCCTCCGGATATCTGATCGCGAAGCGCTTCGGGCGCATCGACATCCGGGAGCACGGCTCCGGCAACCCCGGCGCGGCGAACGTGTACCGGGTCATGGGGCCCGCGGCCGGGGCCGCCACGCTGGTCATCGACGCCCTGAAGGGATTCGCCCCGGTCCTCTGCGCGAGGCTCGTGTTCCCGAAGGATTATTCCATGATGGTCCTCTGCGGGGCTCTTGCGATCGTCGGCCACATCTTCACCGTCTTCCTGGGCTTCCGCGGCGGCAAGGGGGTGGCGACCTCGGCCGGCGTGTTCGCCGCCCTTCTGCCCCTGCCGCTCATCCCGGCGGCAGCGGCCTTCATCATCGCCGCGGCCGCGAGCGGCCACATCGCCGTGGGGTCCATCGCCGCGTCGCTCGCCCTGCCGATCTCCGCCGGGCTCCTCGGCTCGCCCAAGCCCCTGCAGGCCCTTGCCTGGGCCGTCTCGATCCTGGTGCTCATCCGCCACATCCCGAACATGCGCTGCCTTCTTAAAGGAGAGAGGCTCACGGCCCGTGGGAGGGGGCGGCCCGGAACGGCTCCTTGAAATTTGCTCGAAAACACAATAGAATTCCTGCATGACGAGGAAGGAAGGCGGGGGGAGCGGCGCGGCGGACGAGACCGAGGTCCGTATCTACTCGCTGGCCACGACCGTCAACGAGTGCATCGTGTTCCTCGAAGAAGCGGAAGGCAACCGCCTGCTTCCGATCTGGATCGGGCTGGCCGAAGGCCAGGCGATCGCGATCCGCTTCTCCGGGATCGTGCTTCCCCGGCCCCTGACCCACGACCTGCTGCTCTCGGCGATCAAGACCCTCGGCTGGAGCGTCGAGAAAATCGTCGTGACGGACCTGCGCGAGAACACCTTCTACGCGAACATCCACCTGCGCAGGAACGCCGAGGAGCGCCTCGTGGACTCCCGCCCTTCGGACGCCATCGCCGTCGCGGTCCGGGCCGGCTGTCCGATGTTCGTCAAGGCGAGGGTCTTCGAGCGCTGCCAGGTCCTCAGCAAGCCGATCAGCGAGAAGGAAGTCTCCAGATTCAAAGAAGATCTCAAGAACCTCAAACCGGAAGACATCTTCAAAGACATCGTCAAGAAGCCGCCGAAAGCCCATCCCGAGGAAGGGAAGGGCGGCGGCCGGGAAGGTGCGAATGAATAGACTGGATATCATCAAAGCCGTCGCTAAGTTGCTCTCCACGAAGGGGGAGGCGGCCCGCGCGGTCGAGACCACATTCGACACGGTCCGCCAGGCCCTGAAGGGAGGGGAGAAGGTCGTCATATCGAACTTCGGGACCTTCCGGGTGAAGACCCGCCAGGCGCGCGTCGGCCGCAACCCGAAGACCGGCGACAACGTCCAAGTGCCGCCCAGGAAAGGGGTGCGGTTCAAGGCGTCGAAGAACCTTCTGTCCTGATGGAGCCGACGGCGCCCTCCTTGGGGCGGCCGCCCTCTTCGGGAAAGGAGAACGACAGCCCTACGAGGACGGCGCCCTCCTTGGGGCGGCCGCCCTCTTCGGGAAAGGAGAACGACAGCCCTACGAGGACGGCGCCCTCCTTGGGGCGGCCGCCTCTGCCTGATAAGGATTTCTTCAACATCGGCGAGGCCGGCCGGATCGCGCAGGTGCCTGAATACACCCTGCGCTACTGGGAGAGGCGCTTTGGCATGCTCCGCCCGGTGCGCCGCGAGAGCGGGCACCGCCGCTACACCCGGCGGGACATCGAGACCATCCTCCGGATCAAGGAGCTCCTGCAGGGCCGGAAGATGACCGCGGCCGGCGCGCGCAAGCTGCTCCTTGCGCGGGCCGCGTCCGAGAGAAAGTCAGCGGGGCAGCCGCTCCGGCTGGACGCGCAGGCGCTGAAGCTCCTGCGCGACGTTCGGGAGGACCTCCGCGAGATTATCGCGGAGCTGCAATGAGCCTCCCACACGGCGTAGGTTCATTGCGTCCCGAACTACGTCGTTTGGATGTTCGGGACGGGACGTGACTCATCGGGGAGTGGCTCAATGGCAGAGCGCTCGCTTGGGGTGCGAGAGGTTCTGGGTTCGATTCCCAGCTCCCCGATGGGACCTTTGGCGGCGACATAGGCGGCAGGGCCTGTCATCCGGGCCCCTCCCGCCGCTGCGGTGCTCAGACGGAAAATTGCGCGCCTCGCGGCGGTCCGCCTTCCCGGATGCCACCCGCCGCTTCAACGCCGCGGTTGGTCTGAGGGTTGCCGGGAATGCTAAGATGCTGGAACCGGGGTGTAGCTCAATCGGCTAGAGCGTTCGGTTCGGGACCGAAAGGTTCTCGGTTCAAGTCCGAGCACCCCGAAGTTTTTCCGCATTTTTGCTTGACGGCTTGTGGGGAACGCGAAAATGCGCGGGGTTTGGGAGTTCCCCCAGCCCACGCTTGACACGGCAAGAGCCTGCTTCACAACCCTCTTGACTTTATGATACCCTTTCAAGGGTGGGGGCCTTGACAATCCGGGTCCATCTGCTGATCCGGGGCCGCGTCCAGGGGGTCGGCTACCGCTGGTTCGCCCGCGACGCCGCCGCGGGGCTGGGCGTCGCGGGCTTTGTGCGCAACCTTCCGGACGGCAGAGTCGAGATCGAAGCGGAGGCGGGCTCCGCGGCCGTCGCGTCCTTCGTCCGAGAGCTGAAAACGGGGCTGCCCTTCGCCCGCGTCGACGAAATCGCGCGCAGCGAGATCGCGCCGAAAGGAGAGAAGGATTTCGAGATCCACTGACATGCAGCCGACCACCGACGCCACGAGCCAGTATTTCAAGGGGATCCAGAAGCTGCATCCCATCGACCGCGAGGAGATGCACAAGCTCTGGAAGAAGGCCAAGCGGGGCGACAAGGAAGCCAAGAAGCGGATCATGGAGTCCAACCTCCGCCTCGTGGTCCCCATCGCCAAGAAGTACCACCGCCAGGGCACAGAGGTCCTCGACCTCATCGAGGAGGGGAACCTCGGCCTGATGCACGCCATCGATAAGTTCGACCCGTCCAAGGGCTACCGCTTCTCGACCTACGCCTCCTATTGGATCGAACAGTCGATCCGCCGGTCCGTGGAGGAGCAATCGAAGACGATCCGCGTCCCGCCGCACGCCTGGGAGGCTCTGCGCAAGTGGCTCCGGGAGTGGGAGAAGATGCACGCGGCCCTGGGCCGCGATCCGACCCTGGCCGAGATGGCCAAGAAGATGCACTGGACCGCCCGCCAGGTCCGGGGGGTCCTCGATGCCGCGGAGGCGGCCAAGGGCATCGGCTCCATCGAGAACCCCATCGAGAGCGAGGACGACAACCTGACCGTGGAGGACATGATCTCGGAGTCCGCCTCCCAGTCTCCCGAGAACCTGATCTCGATCCTCAAGCTCCACGACGAGCTGCAGCAGGCCCTCCAGGAGATCGGGGACCGCGAACGCGTCATCCTCGAGTTGCGCCACGGCCTCACGGCCCAGTCGCCCATGACCCTCGAGGAGGTCGGGAGGAGGCTGAGGCTCTCTCGCGAGCGCATCCGGCAGATCGAGGAGCGCGCGCTCCTGCGCCTGCGCCGCGTCGCGCACCGCATGGGCCTCATCGAGCTCAACGAGCCCCGCCCCATGGGCAGCCCGAACCTCCAGCCGGGCTGGAACCTGCCCAAGCCGAGGACAGACATCCTGGGGCAGGTCATCCCGCCCGGGCGCGTGACCGCGGACCATCCGTCTCCGAAGCCACGGGCCAAGGCGAAGCCTCCCCAAAGGAGAGCCTTGCGCAGGAGATAGGGGGACAGGAGGATTCCCATGGGCGCCGTCGCTTTAATCGATTTTCGCTCCTTCGTCAAGGACGTGCCGGACTTCCCGAAGGCCGGCATCATCTTCAAGGACATCACGCCCCTGCTCGCAGACCACAAGGCCTTCCAGGCCGCGATCTCCGCGATGGCCGCGCCGTTCAAGGGACGGGGGATCGAGCTGGTCGCAGGCATCGAATCGCGCGGGTTCCTCTTCGCCGCGTCCATCGCCGGCCGGCTGTCGGCCGGCGTCATCCCCATCCGCAAGAAGGGCAAGCTGCCGCGCAAGACCCTCTGCGCGGCTTACGGCCTCGAGTACGGGATCGACACCCTCGAGATCCATGAGGACGCCGCGGCCAAAAGCGCGGTCGTGCTGGTCGTAGACGACGTCCTGGCGACGGGCGGCACGGCGAAGGCCTCCTGCGAGCTCATCGAGAAAGTCGGGGCCAAGGTCGCCGGAGTCTCGTTCCTCATCGAGCTCGGCTTCCTGAAAGGCCGCGAGAAGCTGGCTGGGCGGGACGTTCGGGCGGTGCTGAGCTACTGATTGAGGCCCCTGTAGCACAATGGATAGTGCCACTCCGTCCTAAGGAGAAGATGGGGGTTCGATTCCCTCCAGGGGCAGGATCTTGATGGACTTCGAACGCGTTCTGAAGCTGCTTCTTGACGAGTGCGCGAGCCACGCCGTCCGCTACGGCGTCATCGGCGGCTTCGCGCTGGGCGCCCTGGGCGCGGCCAGGGCCACGATGGACGTGGATCTGCTGGTCCATCAAGAGGACCTCGCAAAACTTGATGAGGCGCTGGCCGGCGCGGGGTACGCCCGCTTCCACCACACGGAGAATTTCTCCCAGTATCGGCATCCGGACGCGGGATGGGGCCGCATCGATATCCTGCGCGCCTTTCGCCCGATCTCGCTGGCCATGATCGGCCGGGCCAAGGAAATGCCGATTTTCAGGGGCGCGATGTCCATCAGGGTGCTCGAGCCGGAGGACGTCATCGGCCTGAAAGTCCAGGCATTGGCCAACGACCCCAGGCGCTTCAACGAAGAAATCGCGGACATCGAGGCGCTCATGCGGGTTTATGGAAGCCGCTTGGACTTCAAACGCCTCGAAGAATATTTCGGCCTTTTCAACTTCCGGCCTCTCCTCGCCTCGCTCAGGGAGCGCACATCATGCTGAGCGAGGCGGATAAGAAGGATCTGCTGGAGATGGCCGCCTCGGCCTCCATGCGGGAGGAGTCGTGGTCCTTGCGCAAGCCCGATGCCCGCCCCGATATCGACGCCTATATCCGATTTTTGAGCGATTTCAGCAGGATGTTCGGCGAGCGGCTGGAAGTCCGGCAGCCGGCTCGCTACGAACGGATGTTTCTTTAGAAGAGGAACCATGGGCAAAGGCTGGGCGAGACAGGAAGCCAAAAAGAACGAGCTGGCGGAGGCGATCGAACGGGCGACGCTCTGGATCCGCTACCACGAACAGGCGGCCATCTGGAGCGGGCTGGGCTTGCTGGGGGCCCTCGCGGTGGGGGGGATGTTCGTCTACCGCCATTATGCCTCGCTGGAAGACACCTGGGGAATGTACGCGATCGCCCAGAGCCTGGCCTATTCCGGGAAAGGGGACCAGGCGGTCCAGATGCTCAAAAAGATCGAAGAGGAGCACCCCCAGAGCCCTGCGGCAGGCCACGGCGCCCTGCTGATGGGCGATATGCTCTTCCAGCAGGGGAAGTACAAGGAGGCCCTTGAGGCGTATCGGGCCCTTTCCGAGCGCACCATGGACAAGGCCCTCCTGCCGGCTGTCTTGGCCGATATCGCGGCTTCCCAGGAGTCCGCCGGAGACTACAAGGCGGCCGCGGAGTCGGGCCAGCGCTTCCTGGACGCCTATCAGGACCACTTCCTGGCCGCGCAGGTCCACGCCTCCCTGGCCCGGTGCCTGAGCGCCCAAGGAGACGCGGAGAAGGCCAAGGCCGCCTACGAGCGCATCGTATTCCTGTACCCCGACTCCTACTGGGCCCAGTGGGCCAAGGAACGGCTCAAAAGCTGAAAAACTCTTTCCTAATTGACAAAAGGCGGCATTACCTCTTGACAAAACAAATTCCCTGGGCTGAAGTGCTTTGATAATTTGCTAGATTCTTCACGATGAAAGCCCGGTCAGTTTTCCTTCTGGCCGCATCGTCCCTGCCTTTGCTTTTTTCCGCCGCCCGCGGCGCCGCCTTCGACGTGGCGACCGAGTACCGGATGCGCATGCTCTCCTACAAGAACCTCAACCTCAACTCCGACATCACCAACAACCAATCCTTCATCTCCCAGCGGGCCCGGCTCGGCTTTACCTTAAAGGACATCAGTCTGGGCCAGCACAAAGGCGAGCCGCAGAGCATGGACGTCTCCATCCGCCTGCACGCCGTCGGGATTGCCGGCTCCTCCACCCCGGCCCAAGGGCCTTTCGACCGCATCGCCGAGCACTACCCGAACACCGCGCTCTTCCCTTTCATCGAGAACGCCTTCATCAAGACCCGCAACCTGGCCGGCTTCCCGTGGGACGCGGTCTTCGGGCTCCAATCCTTCAGCCTCGGCAGCGGGCTTTTGCTCGACGACGACGGGGTGGGCCTGACCGGGATTTCCTCCAAAGGATCCCTGCCGTGGCTGGGGATGAGCGGCCAAGTCTTCATCTTCCAGGCCCGCAACAACCGGATGGAGTCCAACAACCTGAGCGTCTTCGGCTTCTCCTTGGACCTGCCCTCCGAAGGCACCTGGCAGCTCAATGAGCTTATCGAGAAGGACAGGACCACGCAGTACGCAGCTGTCACCGGCTGCACCGCGGATGCGGCCGTCAACCCGACCAAGGAATGTCTCATCGGCGGCGCCACCCGCTGGTTCTCGAGCGTGCGCTACAGCCTGAACCTGGGCCCCATGGTCTTCGACGGAGAGGCGGCCCTGGAGAAGGGGGCCGCCACCCCGACGGGCCCGCACCCGCCCGGCAGCCACATCACCTACAACGGGAACGCCCAGGTCCTCAAGGCCAAATGGAAGCAGCCCCTCTGGGGCCAGACCCAGGGCATCATCCGCATGGTGGCGGCCAGGGGCTCCGGCGACAACCCCTCCACCGAGACTACGGACGAGGCCTTCTTCCCGTCCCAGGGGCACCGCTACGACGGCATGGAGCGGGTGGGCTTCGGCGAGTTCTTCGCCGCCACGCCTTACGACGCGTTCGGAGGCCAGTCCACGGCCACCGCCAACGGGCTCCAGCGCCGTGCGAGCGGCGTCATCATCGTGGGTCTCGGCATTACCCCTCCGGCCTACAAAGGCGTGGTCCTCGACATTGATCATTTTATCTATCAGTCGGACCGCAACCAAGGCCCCTCCCGCACTCTCGGCTCTGAGACCGACATCCGGCTCCGCTACGACGTCGCGGATCGCTTCTCATTGAAGGCCACCGCCGCCTTCTTCACCACCGGCGCGGCATCCAACCCGACCCAGAACAAAGCCCGGCGCTACCTCCTGGAAGCCTCCGCGCGCTTCTAGGCGCGCTCTTTACCCGCACCCATGCCCCGCACACAAGACGGGTCTGCACCGTCGGCCCTAACTTGTGTGCACAGTTGAGGCGAGTGCCACTGCTTCCGGATTCTGTGCGAGTCGCTGCTGGATGATGGCGACCTGTTGGGCGAAAAGTGTCGATAATTTCAGGCTTTATTTGTTTGGACATTCAGCGCTGGAAGTAACAGGTGAGAAAGTGCTGAAAAAAGCGACTCTTTTCTTTCCGCAAGTCGCCATCAGGAACTTCCCAAAGGCAGCATCATTCGCTAACCGGCTGGATTTCAACAGCTCTATCCACAGGCTGTTGACTCTAACATAACATAAAAATCTTAAACTCTTGTTTTATGCCAAGCTTTATGTCATAATGCATCCATTGATTTTGACTTAATTCGCTGCATATGACAGATCAACAAGATATCCACACGCGGCCGGCAGTAATCCCATTTATTGACGGATCAAAGCCATGAGTGCGGACATCCCTCACAAGCTCCGCATCAAACTGCCGAGCGGCGCCGAGCTCGAGGCTGAGGGCGGCCCGGAGTTCGTCAGCGAGGAGCGGCGGGAATTCCTGGCCCTTCAGGCTGGCAAGCCGGCCATGGAGGGGGGGCCTGCGGCGCCAAGAGGCGACGCGGGCCTTCCGCAAGGCAGGGAAGAGGTCATCTCCTGGGACACGATAATCGACGCGAAGCGCGATGCGATCCAGCTTCGCGCCAAGCTGCGCGGCGAAAAGACCGAAAAGGACGCATGCCTGGCGCTCCTGGCAGCAGCCCAGATACTGCTCAGAAACCCGAAGCCGACCTCATCCCAGCTCGCAAAATGGCTTAGGGCCTCCGGATACCCGATATCCCGCGTTGACCGCGCGCTTCAGGAAGCCCTGGACAAGGGCGAGATCCTGGCCTCTGGAAGCCGCCGCGCTCGCAGGTACGAGCTCAGCGGGCCCGGCAAGGTCAAGGCCATGCTCGTGGCCGCGCGCCTCACGTCCTGGATCCGCGGCTGCGGCTCCAGCAACCCCGAATAGACCCCAGAGATTCGCCGACCTCGGCCCAGCTCTCAAAGAGCCTTCGGACGGCGCCAGAACCTGCGGCCGAATCGCTTCCGAGCTTCCGACGAGAACAGGGGGACGGCCGAAATCCCCGACTATACAACTTATGATAACATATATTATGTTACATTCAATGACCGGATTGCCTAGGCGACGCGACCGAGAAGCCGGATTAGAAAATATGCAATCTGGCAGCAAATACCGTGAGATTTCTCAGCAACCTGATTCATGTTGTTAGATTTTCAAAATTAGCAGTCCAAAAAGCTGCCGACAATCCAAAGAATCCTGCTGGAACAGGATTTCAGCTGATCCGGGCCAGGTCGAGGAGCTGGAAAAGTTGGCAGCATTTTGGGAAGATTCTGAGGAAGCCGGAGTCCTGAAAAAACCATGAAAGGCGTTCCGAGGATCCAGGCACGCCAGGCAACCCATTCCCCAGGCGCCCCCCGGCAAAACCCTGATCCTGGAAAACACATGAAAGGCCGGAGCCTGGCTGAGGGCTCAAAATGCCGGGATAACGGCTGATTTTGGCCCCCCCTGAAAAAGACCTTGGAACCAGGATGGGCGGGAGCCCAAGATTTTGGCCGATCCGCGCATAGACCATGAAAGGGAGGCTGGAAAAGGTCAAAAAGTTGGCAAAATTTCGAGCTCGAAAAAAAGACTATGAGACGCAGCGCATGTGGCCGCCGAACTCCGAGGAGGTCAGAAGCGGGGGATAGGTCCAATAAAAAACGATGAAACGAAACATCGAAACGGGCTTTGTCGGTCTGAAAAAAGAGGGCTCAAACCCGGGGAAGATCCTGATTCGACCTGGAACAGAAACGGTGGGATTTACCCGCCCGGATTCGGCGCGGGGGGGTTCTCTTTGGCCGTCTGCGCAATAGGAGCCGCGGAGGGAGGAACTTCCTTAGGGAGCAGGATTCCTGCGGCAATGATGCCGTAAGCTCCCAGGATCAGGAAGGGGGAAAGGCGCGAGGCCCAGTTCCCTCCGAGCGGGTCCGTGAAGGTGAGGATGTAGAAGCCCAAGGCCAGGGTGAAAATCCCGACGCCGATGACTTTCCAGCTGCGGGTAGAGAGGATCTCCCCCCCTGCCTCCGGCGCAGGCGCCTGATCCTTCGCCTCTACTATGCCTTTCTTCCTGTGTTTCTTGGACATCGGCCAATTATATCATGCTTTCTCATGGCGCACGATGTCCGCGAAGGTTTCTCGGTTCCTCACGACCCTGAAAGAGCTCCCCTCGACGAGGACCTCCGCGGCCCTGGGCCTGGAATTATACTGCGAGCTCATGCTGAAGCCGTAAGCCCCGGCTTGAAGGACCGCCAGGGCGTCCCCTGGCTCGAGCGGGGGCAGCCGCCGGCCCTTCGCGAGGAAGTCCGCGCTCTCGCAGACCGGCCCCACGACATCGGCGGCCCTCAGGGCTCCTTTACGCGGCCGCACAGGCACGATCGGATGGCGCGCTCCGTAGAGCGCCGGGCGGATCAGGTCGTTCATGGCCGCGTCCACGACGACAAACCGCTTCTTCCCCCCCTCTTTCCGGTACAGCATCCGGGTGAGCAGGACTCCGGCGGGCCCGACCAGGCACCGGCCCGGCTCCAGCAGGAGCTTGAGCCCCGGCCGGAACTTCAGCGCGGGCAGCAGGACCTCGGCCAGGCGCCTCGGCGCGAGGTCTCTTCCCTTGTCGGCCGCAACCATGGCCTCGGAAGCGGCGCTTCCTCGCGGGATCGCTCGGTCGTAGACGATGCCCATGCCTCCGCCGATGTCCGCGTACTGGAGGCGCAGGCCCATGCCCGCGGCCGCGTCCACGATGGCCAGCAGGGTCTTCATCGCCGCGCGGTAGGGCCCGGTCTTGGTGATCTGCGAGCCGATGTGGCACTGCACGCCGACCGCGTCGAGGCGGCTCCCTCCCCTGGCCCTGCGGTAGATGGCGGCCGCCTCCGCCATCGGCACCCCGAACTTGGTCCCAGCCCTCCCGGTCGTCACATGCGCGTGGGTCCCGCCGTCCACGTCCGGGTTGAGGCGCACCGCGAACGGCGCCCGCCGGCCCAGGCGCCGGGCCATGGATTCGAGCCTCTGCGCCTCTTCCGAGGATTCCACGTTCACGGCCAGGATCCCGGCGCGCAGCGCGGCCCCGAGCTCTTCGTCGGTCTTTCCGACTCCGGAGAACACGATCCTGTCCGGAGGGACCCCGGCCCCCAGCGCGCGCTTGAGCTCCCCCACGGATACGATGTCCGCCCCTGCGCCCTCCCGGGCGAGGAGCCGGCAGATCGCGCGGTTGGGATTCGCCTTCAGCGCGTAGCACAGGAGGTGCTCCCGCGCAATGAAGGCTTCCTCGAAGGCCCGGTAGCGGCAGAGGATCTCGAGCGCCGAATAGACGTAAGTCGGGGTCCCGACCGCCTCTGCGATGCGCTCCGCCGGGACATCCTCGATGAACAGCCGCCCCCGCCTGTAGGCGATCGCTCGCGCGCTCATGTCAGCGGCCCTTTAGAGGCCGGGCGCAGGCCGTTCTCCGCTCGCCCGTCCTCGCAGGCGATCTGGGAAAGCCGGAGAGGACGGGCCCAGGCCTGGAGATGGCGGGCGAGGAAGATCTTGAGCGGCATCCTGAAGAAAACGTTCATGTAGAGCCACGCGCCGACGCCTTTGGGTTGCTTGAGCGGGAAACCGCACGGAAGGTCCTGTCCGTAAAGCTCCTCGCAGAGGAACTTCATGTTCGGCAGGAGCTCGACTTTGGCGGCGAAGCCGCTTTCGCGCAGGATGCGCCTCAGCGAGAAGACGTCCTGCTCGTTGACATGGACCTTTCGGTCCCACTCGGACCTGACGGGCGCCGGCTGCCTGACCGGAAGGCCCCAGGACTTGGCCAGAGCGGCGAGCCGCTCGAAAGCGGGATGGATGAGCAGCTTATAGTAGAGGCGGTTGGGGCTTGTGTGGAGGACCAGCATCCCCGAAGGCTTGAGCACGCGCTTGATCTCGCAGAGGCTGCCGCGGAGCTCCCAGTCATGCAGGTGCTCGAAGACGTCGTTGAAGTAGACGACGTCGGCGCAGCCGTCCTCGAGCGGGAGCCCTTTCGCGTCGCTCGCCAAGACGCTGATGCGCGCGCGAAGGCCCTCGCTCAGGCCCGCGACGACCTGCCGCGAGATCCTCAGGGCCTCGGGGGCGTAGTCCAGGCCGATGACCCGCGCCCCGCTCCTAGCCAGCGCAGGCAGGAACTCTCCCCGGCCGCAGCCGAGGTCCACGGCTGTCATACCCGCTTTGGGAGGGAAGCGCTTGAGCTCGAACATCAGATACGGCTTGAGCACCTCGGTCCCGTAGGCCTTGAAGAACTCGATCCCGCCGCATTCCTCGAGGAAATAGCTCGAAGTATAGGCTTCGGCTTGGACCGCCTGCCGTCCTTCAGTGTCCGTGGATCTCATCTAAGCGATTATATCGCTTTTGACTCAGAACAGCGGCCCGAGATAGACGTAGAAGATGTTCTCCTTCTGGTTCGTCGCTCGCGCGTAGTCGAAGTGCAGCACCAGCGGGAAGAGCTGGAGGATGAACGTGTGGATCCGCAGGCCGGCGCCGTACGCATGCCGGACCTCGTTGATGCGCGCACGCGAAAGCTGGGCGTTGTCTTCCCAAACGTAGCCCGAGTCCGTGAAGACGGCTCCGAAGATCGCCTTGAAGTAGAAATCCGGGAAGATGTACCACATGTAGTAATCGAGGTTCGTCCAGAGCGGAAAGCGCCATTCGGCCGTGCCCATCGCGATCCGGGGGCCGACGTCGACCGCGTCGCTGGTGCGGATGCCCCGCATGCGGCCGATCCCTCCCAGCATGAACTGCGGCGTGTCCGGGCCGAAGCTCTCGGCTCCGAAAACCCTGAAAGCCAGCGCGCTCAAGCCGCCGGTCGGGACGTACTGGTGCGCCTCCAGCAAGCCGATATGGTAGCGGGAGTTGCCTCCCAGGATGCGCTGCGCATCCCAACAGCTCAGCCTCAGGCGGTTGCCCCTGGTCGCGACGAGGTAGCGGCCCGTGACCGTGTCCCGGACGAAGGAGGCGATGCCGACGCGGGAGTCGTGCTTGGACGTCTGCGATAGGTCACGGTAGTAGACATAATCGGTGACGTCGGCCGCGCTCAGCTCCAAGCGGTGGAACCGGTCGAGCGGATACGAGACCGTCAGAGCCTGGGCATGGGCGGCTTCGTCGACCGTGTAGCCGGCGTCGTCCACGGCCGATCGGTACATGTTCCCGACAGCCTGGAAGATGAGCTTCGGCCGGAACCGGCTGTAAGCGTAGGCCGCCTGGTAGTTCAAGTAGCCAATCCCGGAGGCGTAGGTGAGAAGCCCCTGCGCCTGATGGTTGCCGAGCATGTCGGAGCCCTGCCAGTAGCTGGTCCAGAAAAGGCCCCCGTTGGAGGAGTAGAAGAAGGCCGGGATGAAGATGTCCGTCGAATAGGACGGCTTGTAGGGCCGCCCGGGGCTGAGCAACGGGGGCGCCGTGGAGACCGCCGCGGCGAAGGGCGCCTGAAGAAGCCCCTCCCCCCGGGGGGAGTCTTCCGAGAGGAACCGCTCCCGGGGGCCCATGTAGATGTGCACGTTCCCCCCCCGCTGGGCCGAGAAGGCGATGTTCTCGACGGAAGAGGTCGAAACATAAATCGGCGCGTAGCTGGCCCCGACCGAGCGGGTCAGGCGCCGGAGGCGGCCCGAAGAGAGCTCGATCTCGTGGATCTCGTGGAAGCCGTCAGCCTCCAGCGCGAAAAGGACGCGCCCGCCGTCCGCAGAGACGACCGGGTCGCGCGCGGCTCCGCGCACGTCCGAAAGGCGGCGCAGCCCCAGGCTTGCGAGGTCTAAGCGGTAGAGGCGGCGCTGGTAGGGCATGGGGTCCTCCGGCGTTTCCAGCTCGGAGGAATAGACCAGGGCGCTGCCGTCCGGCGAGAAGGCCGGCGACTGGTCGTCTTGGGGGTCCGAGGTGAGCTGGCGGAAGGCATGGTCGCCCAAGCGGTAGAGGTAGATGTCGCTGATGCCGTCCTTCATCCCCGAGAATGCGACGCTCCCCCCGTCCGGGGAGAACGCGGGCTGGCTCGCGGCCGAGAGGCCCGGCAGGGGGAACCGCTCCAGCCTCTTCATCTCCAGGTCGTAGAGGTGGAGATAGTCTTGATGATTCTTGGTCCCGAAGAAAGCCAGCCTGCGGCCGTCCGGAGAAATCGCGAGCACGCGCGAGAGGTTCGCGAAATTGCCCAGCGCGACGCTCTCGATCCTCGTCTCCATGGCGATCAGGCGCTTCGAGCGGCCCGTGCGCAGGTCCTGGAGCATGAGCGCCGGAGGATATCCCTCGCGGGTGGAAAAATAGGCCATCCGCCGGCCGTCCGGGGTGAAGACCGGGGATGTGTTCTGCTCCGGGATGGCGTCCTTCTGCCGGGTCAGAGCCTCCCCGTAGGCGGAGGGCTCCTTGAGCCGCTCGATGCGGACGACGCGCCGGTACTTCTCCTCGATATACTCCCGCCATTTGCGGTCAAAGGCGAAGATGTCGAGCCCCACCAGCTCCTGCAGGACGGAACTGGACTCGAAACGCGACTCGAAGAGCTTGATCATCCTCTCGATCCCGCCGGGCCCGAACTCCGCCTCCAGGAACTCCAGGGCCGAGCCCCCGCTCTCGTAGGCCAGGCGGATCTGATGGGGCTTGAGGTGGCTGAAATGCTCGAGCTTCCAGAGCGGGATTAGACCCCCGGAGGTGGCCGCGTCGCGCATGAGGATCTCTCCCGGGGCGCGGTCAACCTCCTTCGTGAAATATTCGGCCATCCCTTCCAGCATCCACAACGGATAGACGAAGGACTTCAGGATGCGCGCCGATTTCCAGAAGCCCGAGAGGAGGATGCGGAACTGGAAGATATGGGTCAGCTCGTGGCTGGCGACCGTGTCGAGCCAGTGCCGGCTCCCGTCGTTGTAGACGATGAAGCGGTCCTTGAAGGGCTCGGTCACGCCGCCGGTGCCGTCTCCGACCTCCACGATGTTCGACTGCTGCATGTCGTTGGCGGAGGCGTAGAGGAAGAACGGGCGGCGTTCCTTGAGCCCCGCGGCCAAGTCCCGGCTCAGGCGGGCGTAGGAGCGCTCGAGGATACCCGCCGCGAAGGGGACCAAACCGGCGGAGTCCTCGTAATAATGGATGTCGAAATGCTCGGTGGAGACGATCTTCCAGTCGAAATCGCGGCGCACGACCTGGTTGCGCCCGAACGCGCCCCCTGCGTCCGGCGCTGCGATTGCGGAGGCGAAGCCGAGAGCGAGGGCGGCGAAAAGAGTCCGCTTCACGTCCCAAACATCCATCAGCCGTAGGTTTGGGACGTCCCGAACCTACGCCGTAGGGATGTTCGGGACGTCCCGAACAGCTATTCCTCTCCGGGATTCAACAGCTGGCCGAGGGTCAGCGGAGGCGCGCCCCGGAGGTATTGGGCGACGCGCTTGCGGTCCTGGATCGCCTCATAGCGCCGGATCGAGACCTCCACCTCGAAAGTCGGCTGGTGGATGCCGATGACGATGCCCGAGACCTCATCGCCCTCCTTCGGCCAGATGGGCGGCAGGGCAGCGGGCTTGGGCGCCATGCGGTCATAGCGGTCCGCCTTCTCCAGGGACGGCTCGACCCCTTCCACCTGCAGTTCCGCGACGGGGCAGAAAGCCGTGTCCTGGGCGTTGAGGCGGATGCGCACCCCGTCCTGGAGGATCTCCTCCACCTTCCCGCGCACCACTGATTTGACCGGATATTTCTTGCGCAGCGCGTCGCCCGGATGGGGTGTGAGCTGCTTCATGCCGAGGGTCACCTTGCCGTCCTCTTTATCGATCCGCAGCACCCGCGCCCGGATCTTCTGGCCCCGCTCGATTTTGGCTTTCGCCCCCGCAGGGTCTTTCCAGGAGATCTCCTCGGTGGGCAGGAGGGCGTCGAGCCCGCCGAGGTCCACGAAGACCCCGGCCTCCGCAGTGCGGACCACGCGGCCGATCCGGATCTCCCCGACTTTCAGGGTCTCCATCAGCTTCCGGCGCCGCTTGTTCGTCTCCTCCTCGAGGACCGCCCTGCGGGAGAGGACGATCTGCCCCTTCTCTTTGTTCAGCTCGATGATCAGGCAGCGCACCCCGGTCCCCACCATCGCTTGAGGGTTCCTCACCGGCCGGACGTCCGCCAAAGAGGAAGGCAGGAAGCCCCTTACCCCGCCTACGTCCACGATGAACCCGCCCTTGATCGCCGATTCGACCCGCCCGCGCACCCGGGCCTTCTCCTCGAACGCCTTGACGGCCTGCTCCCAGCCGAGCTTCCACCTAGCCTTGGACGAAGACAGGACCGTCGGCTTCTCGCCCCGGCCGCGGCTGACGAGGATGGCCGGGACGCGGCGCCCCGCAGCCGGGCGCTCCTCTGCGGCGAACTCGGAGGCGGGGATGACCGCCTCCCGCTTCTCGCCGATGTCCACGAGCAGGTTTTCCGGCAGGGACTGGACGATCTTCACCCAAACTACTTCGCGCCGGTCCAGCTTCGCCGCGAACTCGGCCTGCTCCTTGAGCAGGCTCTCCATGGTCTGGCCGTCGCCCTCCGCCGGCGCGGCTTCCGGATTCTCGTCTGGGCTGCTGTTTGGTCTTTCCATGGTCATCCTCTAAATTAAAGCTTCCAGATCCCCCCCATCACCCGCTCAGCGAAGATCTGACATTCGCCGCGTCCGTCTCCGCCGCAGTAGCGCAGCGGCGCCCCGAACCGGATCGTGAGCGGGCCCTTCTTGAAGAAAGAATCCGTGCCCCTTATGCGGGCCGGCACGACCGGGGCCCCGGTCTCCCTCGCCAGCAGCCCGACCCCGGCCTTCGGCCGCAGAGGGCGGCCGCCGCGGGCGCGCGTTCCCTCCGGGAAGACGATCAGGCAGCCTTCGCCCTCCAGGATGGCGAGCGCCGCGCGGATCGCTCCGACGTCCCCGCGCCCCCGGTCGAGCGGGATCGATCCGCAGACGCGGATCAAGGCTCCGAACAGCGGGATGCTGAAAAGCTCCTGCTTGGCCAAGAGCCGGGGGTACCTGCCCCATCCCATGCCGAGCGCCAACGCCGCCAGCGGCGGGTCGAGCACGGAGATGTGGTTGCATGCCACGATCACGCGGCCCCGGGAGGGCACGTTCTCGAGGCCGTGAAACTCCATGCCCCGCAGGCCGGCCGCGACGGCCCAGGCCGTCCGATGCAGGACCTTGTATATCCAGGGCGGCCGGTCCACGGCCGCCTGAGAAACCGCTGGGACAGGGGCTGTCATAAGGCTCACAGAGGCCTTCCGGCGATCCTCTTCAAGATGCGGTCCACGACCTCGCGCAGCGAAAGCCTCGTCGAATCGATGACGACTGCGCCTTTCGCCCGGCGCAGCGGGTTGGCCTTGCGGCCCTTGTCCTGCCGGTCGCGCGATAAGATCGCTGCGCGGATGGAATCGAAGTCCGCCCCCTTGCCCTGAGCGCGCAGCTGCCGGGTCCTGCGCCGCGCCCGCTCCGCGGCCGAGGCGTCCAGGTAGATCTTGAGGTCCGCGTCCGGAAACACGTTGGTCGCGATGTCGCGCCCTTCCATGACGACGCCGCCGTCCCTTCCCAAACGCCTTTGGAGCCGCCGCAGGCAGCGGCGGACCCCCGGGACGGAGGCGACAGTGCTCGAGTTCTTCCCGACCCGCTCATCCTGGATGCGCCTGGCGACACTGCGCCCGTCGACAAAGGCGCGGATCGTGACCCCGTCGGCCATGGTCCGGAAGTCCCAACGGATGCGGCGGGCGAGCCTGGAAAGCGCCGGCGCGTCGCCCAGGTCAAGGCGCTCCTCCAAGGCGCGCCAGGTCAGGGCCCGGTACATCTCGCCGGTATTGATGAAGCGGTAGCCGAGGGCCTTGGCGACGAGGCGCCCGACCGTCGATTTGCCCACGCCGGCCGGGCCGTCCATGGCGATGAGGAGGCGCTTCTTTCTCTCAGCGCGGATGCAGGGCCGGGCCAGGTCGTCGAAGTTCATGGAAGCGCGATGAAGGCCAAAATCCGGCTGTCCCCCCGGTCCCTGCGGTGCGAGAAGAACTCCTCCGGGCTGCAGATCGTGCAGTCCGATGAGACGGCGACGGCGGCGGCTGGGAGGCCGGCGTCGACGAGCTGGGCCTTGGCCTCGGCCCCGAGGTCGAGCCGATCTCCCATGGAGCTCTCGGCCCGGAAATGCTTCCGGACCTCCGGCTTCACGCCATAGCAGCAAGGCCCGGCGTGCGGGCCGATCGACGCGCAAAGGTCCGCGGGCCGCAAGCCCAGGCGCCGGAACGCCTCAACGGCGGCGCGCGGCATGCCCGCGGCCAGGCCCCGCCATCCGGCGTGCACGACCCCCGCGGCTTGGAGGTCCTTGTCCCAGAGGAAGATCGGCAGGCAGTCGGCGACGTAGACCGCGACCGGAAGGCCGCGGACCGTGCTGAGCCAGCCGTCCGCACGAAGGCCGTTCTCCTCTCGTGCGGTCCCTGAGCCGCTCCGCCCAGCCGTTTGGGCAGAGATAACGGCCGGCTCAGTGGCGGCCTGAACCGTCGCCACCCGCGCGCCATGAACCTGCTTGAGCAGAAGAGGCCTTTTCCCAACGAGCCCCGCCCGGGCCAGAGCCTCCATCCGGCGGGCCTCGGACTTCATGTCGCCGAGGGAGCGCAGGGTCACCCCGTGCGGGATGCCCCGGGAGGCCATCCGGGCTTCCCGGCAGAGCCCGGACACGCGGTCCCAAGCCGCCGCGGAGCGCACGGCTTCACACAAAAAGCGTCCAGGCAAGGAACCCCAGTACTGGTCCCAAGACATCGCCGAACGCGCGGCTTCACACCGGAGCGGCACAGGCTGGAGTCTCCGCGGGCCGGGCGTCCGCCTGCTTCGGCTTTTCCGCCGGAGCGGGGCCGGCATCCGCAATCGCGCGCGCTTCCTCCACGGTCGGCTTGTGCTTCATCACGGGCGGGCGCCGCAGGGGGCGGACCCACTTCGTGAAGCTCGAGGGCTTGAGGCTGTACTCATGCACCATCCGCACGACCTCCGGGATCGGAATGAAAGTCTCCCAGGGGACCCTGAGTATCCGCACGCCCGCGTGCTCCATCTCCGAGATGAACTCCTCGTAGTTGCTGCGCAGCATGCGCAGGTACTCGAGGTTGATGCTCTGTTCCATGACGCGGCCCCGCATCTTGATGCGCTCGATCGCGGTTTCGGGCCGGCAGTCGAGGTAGATCAGCAGCTGCGGGAAGACCAGCTCCCGCAGGACCATATTGTCGAAAAGGTCCAGGTAGGTGTTGTAGTCGAGGTCCGTGATGATCTTGCCGGGATGCCGGTTGAGCATCCGCGCGAAGATCGTATCCTCCCAGATCGTCCTATCCTGGACAACCCCCCGGATCTTGCCGAGGCTGATCCGGGTGATGAATTCGCGGTGCTGCCTAAAGCGGTGATTGAGCAGCCAGACCTGCATCATGGTCCCGTACTGCTTCATATCGTTGTAGAACAGGTCCAGGTACGGGTTGCCGTCCACCTCCTCGAGGATCGCTTCGAAGTTCAGCGCCTTGGCGAGATCCGTCGTCAGCGTGGATTTTCCGACCCCGATGGTGCCTGCGATGCCGATGTAGCCTTCAGCGAACATTGTCCCTCCCTAGAGAATATCCAGCCGCGCTATGAACCTGCGCATCTTCGACTTCATCCGGTCCGGATCTCCTGCTCGATGCCGCGCATGGCGAGCTTGAGGTCGTCCGGGTTGGTCGCCGCCTCCAAGGCGTCCTTCTCGCCGACGAGACCGTCCTTGTAGAGCTTGACGAGAGATTGGTTGAACGTCTGCATGCCGTAGAACTGCCCCTTGGCGATGGCCTGGCCGATGCCCGCGGAGCTGTTGTCCTCGATCTGCTTGCGCACGTGCGCGGTGACGATCATGATCTCCATCGCCGGCACCCGCCCGCCCTTGAGGCAGGGCAGGAGCCGCTGGCTGATGACGGCCTTGAGCGTGTCCGCGAGCTGGATGCGGACTAAGCCCTGCTGGTGGGGCGCATAGAGGTCGATGATGCGGCTCACCGTCTGGATGGCGTCGAGGGTGTGCAGGGTGCCGAAGACCAAGTGCCCGGTCTGCGCAGCGGTCATGGCCGCCGAGCAGCTCTCGGCGTCGCGCATCTCGCCCATCAGGATGACGTCCGGGTCCTGGCGCATGGCCATCTTCAGCGCGTCGACGTAGTTCTCCGTGTCCTCGCCGATCTCGCGCTGGCTGACGATGGACTTCTTGTCCCGATGCACGAACTCGATCGGGTCCTCGATGGTGAGGACGTGCTCGGCGCGGGTCGCGTTGATGTAGTCGATGATGGCCGCGAGGGTCGAGGACTTCCCGGAACCGGTCACCCCGGTCACCAGCACCATGCCCCGGCTGTTGTCCGCGATCTTCTTGACGGTCGCGACCGGCAGGTGCAGGTCCTCCATGGACGGGATCTGCATGCTGATGAAGCGCAGGGCCACGGAGAGCATCTGCCGCTGCTTGAAGGCGTTGACGCGGAAGCGCGCGATGTCCCCGACCTGGAAGGAGAAATCGCACTCCTGCTTCGCTTCGAAGATCTTCTTCGCCCGCGGCGTGATGATGCGCTGGAGCATCGCCTCCACGTCCGCCGCCGAGAGGATGTCCGGCGAGATCGTCTCGAGGTCCCCGTGGACGCGCAGGTAGGCGGGCCCGCCCGCGCGGATGTGGAGGTCGCTGGCCGTCTTGTTGATCATGATCTGGAGCATGCTCTGCAGGTCCATGGCGTTCCCCTACCTCAATTTCCTCAGTTTGAAGCGCATGAAAGCCGGCTTCAGAAGGTCCTCCGGCGCGGGGGAGCGCCCTTCGTCCCGCGCGCCACGGCCGGTTTGCCCCCGGCCGCCGAGCAGCAGCCGGCGGTGCGGGGGAAAGCCCGTGGCGATGACGGTGATGCGGATGCGGTCGTCCATCGAATCGCTGAAGACGTGCCCGTACTTGATCTTCGCGTCCTGCGCGACCTGGGGGGAGATGAATTCCATGGCTTCGCGGATCTCCCCGATGGCCACGTTGCGGTTGCCGACGATGTTAACCAGGAGGCCCGTGGCCCCGTCGATGGAGACGTTCTCGAGCAGAGGCGAGGCGATGGCGTTCTTCGCCGCGTCCACGGCCCGGCTCGGCCCAAAGGCCTCGCCGACGCCCATGAGGGCCTCGCCCGCGTTCGTCATGATCGCCTTGATGTCGTTGAGGTCCACGTTGATGCTGCCGGGCTGGGTGATGATGTCCGAGATGGCTTGGACCGCCTGGCGGAGCACGTCGTCCACCTTCCGATAGGCTTCGAGGCTCAGCGTGGTCTCGTCGGCCACCTGGAAGATGCGGTCGTTCGGGATCACGAGGAGGGTGTCCACGTAGCTGCGGAGCTCCTTGATGCCCATCTCCGCGTGGTTCGAGCGCACGCGGCCCTCGAACTGGAACGGCTTGGTCACGACCCCGATGGTCAGGGCGTTGAGCTCCTTGGCGATCTGGGCCGCTATAGGCGCGACGCCGGTGCCGGTCCCGCCGCCCATCCCGGCCGTGATGAAAACCAGGTCCGCGCCCGCGAGAACCTCCCGGATATGCTCCTGGGAGTCGAGGCCGGCCATCCGGCCCTTGGCCGGGTCCCCGCCGACGCCGAGCCCCCGGGTGATCCCTTCCCCGATCTGGACCTTGAAGGGCGCCTTGCTGCTGGCGAGGGCCTGCGCGTCCGTGTTGGCCGAGATGAGCTCCACGTCGTGGACCCCGGCCTCCACCATGCGGTTGACGGCGTTGCCCCCGGCCCCGCCGAGGCCGATGACCTTGATAACGGCCTGCAGCTTCTTGAGGTCCTCCGCGAAGCGGATGCGCGCCATCAGAACATGTCCTGGAAGATCCTTCTTATCCCTTTCATCCAGCGCGCCTCCCCATGCCGCCCGTCCCCGCGGCCAAGGCTCTCGAACATGCCGGTATTCGGATAGCACACGAGGCTGATCGCGGAGGCGAAGGCCGGGTCGAAGAACCTCTCGTCGCCCGCGATGCTCCCCGGAGGCACGAGGCCGGGCCGGGCGGGCATCGCGAGGACCTGCTCGGCCGCTTCCGGCATGCCGCGGAGCATGGACCCGCCTCCCGAGAGGATGGCGCCGCCCGCCTGCGCGATGTCCGCGAAAGGGGAATCCTGGACCGCATTCGAGATGAGGGTGAAGATCTCCTCGACGCGAGGCAGGATCACCTGGTTCATCGCGCTCGTCTTGATCGTGCGCGCGATGCGCCCGTCCACGCCCACGTAGTCGATCGCTCCGTCATCGCCGGCGAACCGCGGATGGGCCACGCCGCGCTCGATCTTGATCTTCTCGGCCACGAGCATGTTCGTGCGCAGGGCGTGCGCGATGTCGCGCGTGATGAACTCCGCGCCGACGGGAAGCTCCTTGGTGAACTTGATCGAGCCCTCGCCGTAGATCGCGAGCGAAATCGACTGGGCCCCGAGGTCTAAGAGCAGGCAGCCCAGCTCGCGCTCCTCGGGCGTGACGATCAACTCGCCCAGGGCGACCGGGTTGTAGACGGTCTGAAGGACGTCGAAGCCGGCCTCAGCCACGGCCTTCGAGAGGTTGTTGAGATGGCTGATCGAGGCCGTCACGATGTGGACTTCCACCTCGAGCAGGGCGCCTTCCATCCCGACCGGGTCCGGCACGCCCCTCTGGCGGTCCAGGGAGAAGCCCTGGGGGATGGTGTGGAGGATCTCCCGGTCGCCCGAGATGGAGATCGCCCTCGCGTTGCCGATGACGGCTTTGACGTCCTCCTGGGTGATCTCCTTGTCGGTGCGGGCGATGTTGTAGGCGCCGCGGTTGTTCACGGACTCCAGGTGCTTGCCGCGCACGCCCAGGAAAACGCCCTGCACCAGCTGCTTGGCCTCCTCCTCGGCCTTTTCGACGGCCTGCCGAATGGACCGGGAAGTCTCGGAGATGTTCAGGACGATGCCGCCCTTCACGCCGCGGCAGGCCGCGCTCGACCCGCTGAGGATTCGCATGCCTTGGCCGTCGGGGTTCGGCTCGCCGATCACGCAGGCGACGCGCCCGCTGCCCACGTCGAGTCCCGCGATCAAATCATTCTTGGCCATAGGGTCCATTCACCTCGGGCGGACCAGAATCTTGCCGTCTTCAAAATGGCGGAGGTCGGCGGAGAGAAGGCCGCCGAAGCGGGGCAGGGCGTCTGCGAACACTTCGCGAAGCCGATCGAGCTTCTCCTGCGTCCAGTCGAGCCCGCCCCATTTCAAAGCCGTCCCGTCCGCCAGGCCCGCGACCCACCCCCCCTGCGCGGGGTCGTACTTGAGCGCCGCCGGCTTCGCGGGCCGGGCGCCCGGCTCGCCGGCCGCGGCGATGAGCCGCGCAAGCTCCCGAAGGTCCGCTCCCTCCGGCAGGAGCGTCACATCCGCCTCAGGCAGAGGCTCCGCATAGACGCCCGCCGGAGCGTTGAAGATGCTTCCGTCCCCGCCGAGGTAGCCGGCGGGCTTCCCGTTCCTCAACGCCGCGGCCCAGGGCCGGCGGAGCGCCACGTCGCAGCGCACAGAACGGCCGGACCAGGAGCGATGCACGGAAACCGCCTCGACGCACGGGAAGGCCTCGCGCAGGCGCCGCGCCACGCGGTAGGGCCGGGCGAGGCCCCAGCGGTCCCCGGCCTTCCAGCCCAAAGCGTCCAGCAGGCGCCGCTCGAGCGCCGGCGGCGCGCCGAATACGGCGATGGACTCGACCCGGGTGAAGCCGGGGAGCCGGGAGGAGGAGAGGGCCGGGAGCTTGAGACGCGTCCAAGGCTTGGCCCGGGCGAGCAGAAGGCCGGCGGCGCCCAGCGCGAAAAAAGCCGCAAAGACGGCCGCGGCCCTGCGGCGGCGGCTCTTGGCCCTCGGCCTGAGCCGTATCCGGTGCCTCTTCACCTGCCGCCTTCTGCGGGAAAATGGGGAGAACGGCCTGAGAGGCTTCCTCTTGTGGCGACCACTGACGCAAATCTACTCGGCGTAAAATTCCTGTATTGAAATCGGTTCAAACTGTGGGGGAATTATATCAACTTTATCCCGAGTGTTCAATTTTTTCGAGCGCGAAAAAATCATATAATTCGCAGGCTGTATTTGTTTGAGCCCGCCCCGCTTGCGGCCGCGGGACAGGGCATGCTCTTAGAATATGTTTTGAGCCCGTAGCTCAGCTTGGTAGAGCACACGCCTTTTAAGCGTGGGGTCGTGGGTTCGAGTCCCACCGGGCTCAAGGATCTTTGCGCCCTCATCGTCTATCGGCTAGGACATAACCCTTTCAAGGTTAAGAGCGGGGTTCGATTCCCCGTGAGGGCATTATCTTTATGAGTGAACCGATACGCATCGTCTTGTGCGGCGCCAACGGCCGGATGGGCCGAGCCGTCGCAGCTGCCGTCGAAAAAGACGGCCGTTTCTCCATCGCCGCCGGCGTCGACCGCTCGGGCGCCTTCGCGTCCCCCGAGCGCCTCCCGGAGCTTCTTAAAACAGCGGACGTCCTCGTGGACTTCAGCTCGGCCGGGCCCGCCCTCTCCTTCATCGAGGCCGCCGCCGCCGCCGGGGTCCCCGCCGTGAGCGGCACCACCGGCTTCGATGAAAGCCGGCGCAAGTGCCTTGAAACTCTCTCCGGCCGCATCCCACTATTGGTCGCAGCGAACATGAGCCTCGGGATGAATCTCCTTTATCATCTCGCCGCCCGCGCCGCCGCGGCCCTCCCGAGCTATGACGCGGCCGTGAGCGAGACGCACCACGCCCTCAAGAAGGACTCTCCGAGCGGCAGCGCTTTGCGCTTGATCGACGCGGTCAAAGCCGCGCGCAGGGACGGCCGGCCGGTGGGGGCCGCGAGCCTGCGCGTGGGCGACGTGGTGGGGGACCACACCCTCGTCCTGGCCGGACCCGGCGAGCGGATCGAGCTCACCCATCGCGCCCAGTCCCGCGAGGTATTCGCCCGCGGCGCTCTTGAAGCCGCGCTCTGGATCCGAGGGCGCAAGGCGGGGCTCTATTCCATGGCGGACGTGCTGGACATCCCCGCGGCATGAAGCTCCCCCCCTGGGCCGAGAAGCTCCTCGACCTCTTCTCCGACGAAGACGACCCTTCCGAGCCCTTCTACGACCCGGTCCACCTGGGCGCCGCGGTCATGATCACGCTGGTCGCGATCGGCTGTCTTTACTGGCTGCTGTGGACCCTGCTCGTCTACGAGGGAGGCCTTTTCGGCAAGATCGTCCCGGCGCTCCGGGTCATTTTCACTTCCAAGACGCTCCAGGATTACGGATACCGGGGAGAGTTCGACCGGGGCGTCTTCGAAGGCTGGTTCGGGAACTTGGCCGCGCTGGCCCTCTGCATCGCGGTCGTCATCGCTCTGCGCCGCCTCTATATGGACGGCCGGCGCAAACATGAGACCTCCCGTTGACTGCTTCATCGGCCTGGGCTCCAACCTAGGGGACCGGAAAGCCCACCTCGCCTTCGCTTTGAAGGCGCTCTCGCGCCTCCCCTTCACCCGGCTCGTGCGTCGTTCCCGCCTGCATGAGACCGCAGCCGTAGGGCCCCCCCAGCCGAAGTATCTCAACGCCGTTGCTTGGATCAAGACCCGCTTAAGCCCCATGGGCCTTCTGGTCGAGCTCAAGCGCCTGGAAGCCCTGCGTGGAAGGCGTGCGGGCCCGCGCTGGGGCCCGCGCCCGCTCGACTGCGACATCCTCTATTATGGGAAGAAGCGGCTTAAGACCCCGTGGCTCACGCTGCCGCACCCGCTGGCGCTGAGCCGGCGATTCGTCCTGGAGCCCCTGGCTGAGCTCCGGTCGAAAATGTTAGATTGACCTCATGTCCGTCGCTGACAAGGTGACGACGAGCCGCTTGCTCGAGATGAAGCGCAAGGGCCGGCGCATCGCGGCCCTGAGCGCGTACGACGCCCCAACCGCGGCTCTGCTCAACGAGGCCGCGGTGGACGTGATCCTGGTCGGGGACTCCGTCGGCAACGTCAAGCTCGGCTACGAGAACACCCTGCCGGTGACGCCGGAGCAGATGCTCCACCATGTCCAGGCGGTCCGCCGCGGCAACACGCGCGCCCTGCTGGTGGCCGACATGCCTTATCTTTCCTATGAGATCGACCCGAAGGAGGCCCTGCGCCACGCGGGCCGCTTCGTCAAGGAAGGGGGCGCGGAGGCCGTCAAGCTGGAGGGCGGCATCGAGGTCGGAGGCGTCATCAAGGAGCTCCTGCGCGTCCACATCCCGGTGATGGGCCATCTCGGCCTGACTCCCCAAGCCGTGAACCGGCTGGGAGGCTACAAGGTCCAGGGCCGCGCCGTAAAAGACGCCGAGAAGATGGTCACGGACGCGCGCATCCTCGAGGGCGCGGGGGTCTTCGCCATCGTGCTCGAGTGCGTCCCCTCCGATCTCGCCCGCGAGATCACCCGGAAGGTCTCGGTCCCGACGATCGGCATCGGAGCGGGGCCGCACTGCGACGGCCAGATCCTGGTCCTCGACGATATGCTGGGCTTGAGCCCCGGCTCGCCGCCCAGATTCGTCAAGCGCTACGCCGAGCTCCGGCCCGCGATGCTTGAGGCCGTTCGCCGCTATGCTGCGGACGTCCGCAGCGGAAAATTTCCAGCATCCGAGCAGTGGTACCGCTGACCTGGCTGCCGCTCGTCTTGATCCTCTGCCTGGCCGTATTCGGTTTGGCGGGCTATTGGGGCACGAACGTCCTCTTCCATCCGCCGAACATGCTGCCGCACACCCTTTGGCCGGAGCAATTCGGCTTCACCTACGAAGCCGTCGCCTTTTCCACCAACGACGGGATCAAGCTGCGCGGCTGGCTCATCCCCTGCGCGAGAGCGACCCGGAGGACGATCCTTTGCTGCCACGGCTGGGGCGACAACAAGGGGGACCTTCTCAAGCGCATCCATTTTCTGGGCAAGGGCTTCAACCTCTTCCTCTTCGACAGCCGCTCCCACGGCGAGAGCGGAGGGGACATCACAGGCAACAGCTACCTGGAGGCCCGCGACTTCGATGCGGCCCTCCGCTTCCTCAAGGCGGCCCGGCCCGAGTGGGCTTCCCGGCTGGGGGTCTTCGGGCTCTCGATGGGCGCCGTGATGGCGGTTCGCGGCATGGCCGAGCACCCGGACTTCCGCTGCGCCGTCTTCGAGTCCCCTTTCCGGTCCTACCGCGCGGTGGCCGCGCAGTTCACCTGGAACAACTATCGCCTGCCGTTCTTCCCCTTCGTATGGGCGATCCTGCTGGTTGCCCGCCTGCGCCTGGGCGGGGACCCGGAATCCTGCAGCCCGAGCCTCCATGTCCGCCGCTTAAGCGGCCGCCCGATCCTCTTCATCGCAGCTGAGAACGACCCTCTGATGCCCGTCTCCGTGGTGCGCTCGCTCTACGACGACGCCGGAAAGCCCAAGGAATTCTACCTCTCCCCGGGAGCCTTCCATGGAGGCTGCTGGGAAGCCGATGCCGAGGGATACCGCAGGAAGCTCATGGAGTTCTTCGAGAAAAACCTATGAGGCTCGTCCGAACGCCCCGCGAGATGTCCCGGCTGGCGCAATCCTGGCGCAGGAAGGGCCTCTCGATCGGACTGGTGCCCACGATGGGCGCGCTGCACCAGGGGCACCTCTCGTTGATGCGCCGGGCCCGGCGGGAGAACCGCCGGGTCGTGGCGTCGGTTTTCGTCAACAAGCTCCAGTTTGGCCCGAACGAGGACTTCGCCCGCTACCCGCGCCCTTTCGCCCGGGACCGCGGCCTCTGCGCCTCGGCCGGCGCGGACGCGCTCTACCGGCCGGGCGCCGCGTCGATGTACCCAAGAGGATTCCGCACACATGCGGAGGTGGAAGGCCTCTCCGAGCTCCTCTGCGGCCGCTTCCGGCCGGGCCATTTCCGCGGCGTGGCCACGATCGTGCTGAAGCTCCTCTTGCAGGTCCGGCCGGACAGGCTCTACCTGGGGGAGAAGGACTTCCAGCAGCTCATGGTCCTGAGGCGGATGATCCAAGACATGGACCTGGGGGTCAGGGTCGTCGCGTGCCGGACGATCCGCGAGCCGGACGGACTGGCCCTCTCCAGCCGCAACGCCTATCTGAGCCCCGAAGAGCGCGCGCACGCTCCGCGCCTGTTCCGCGCCCTTCTCGCCGGGGCCGCCGCGGCGAGGCGGCGAGGCGCGACGCCGGCGCTGGTGCGCCGCGCGATGCTGCGGGAGATCCGGGGGATTCCCGGGGTCAGAATCGACTACCTGCTCGCCGTGGATCCGGGGACCCTGCTGGAGCCCGCGGCCATGGGCGGCCTGCGGGGCGTTCTGCGTCTTGTCGGCGCGATCCGCATCGGCCGCACCCGCCTGATTGACAACATCCCCGTCTATTGTGGAGAATAAGTCCGTGAAAACCTTTACCTTTTCATCGGCGTTGCTGATTCTCTCGGCCCTGGCCGCGGCGGCTCCCCCTGGCCCGCCTGACGCAGAAAATGCGGCCGCCGAGCCCGCCGCATCGCCCTCTGCGCCCAAAGCTCCCTCGCAGGCCCAGGACCAGACCCCGGCCGGGCAGCTCGCCTACGCCGCAATCGAGGAGCCTCTGGGCGCGGAGGGGATCCAGATCCTCGCGGACCGCAGCGTCCTGGTGCTCTCCGCCTCCAAGAAGACCCATGCGATCCTGTACGCGCGCTGGCCGGCTCTCGAAGCGCTGAGCGCCAGAGCCGATGACCTCGCCGCCCTGGTCAAAGCCTACGAGAAAGCCCGCGCGGGACAGCCGATCGATGGGGATCCGGCCGCTTTGAGGCGCGTCGAAGAGATGAAGGAGGTCGGCCCCGTGACGGCCGCTGTCCGGGCCTCCGCGGCCCTCCTGGCCGCTCACATCGAGAGCCTGGCGGCGCCTGCCGGCGCTCCGCCGTCGGACGCGGGCCAGAAGCCCCTGCCCGCCTTTGCTTGGGGACGGGAATTCTGGAACAAGGTCCACGCAGACCTCCTTGCCGATTTCCAGCCTGTCGCCGGGCTGTTCTTCGAGGAGTTCTTCATGGCTCAGCGGAAGAACGCCCAGGCCGAAGCCCACTTCCTGTCCTTCGAGAAAGACGCGGAAAGGCTGGAGCGCGACCGCGGCGCGAGGAAGGCGTCGCGCCAGACTCTGGATTCCATCGCCTCCTACCTGGCCGAGCAGAAGCGGCTTTGGAACCTGTCCCTCACAAAGGAGCGCTTGGAGAAGCTCGAGAAGGCCTCGGACCTGCGCAAGGACTTAAAAGACCTTTCCGTGCTCGCGCCGCGGATGGCATCGGGGCCCGACCTCCTGCGCGCCCTGCGCTTCTCCTTTGATTCCAAGACCCCCGAGCCGGCTGTCCGCTTCTCCGGCGCGGACCTGCACATCCATCCGACGGCCGGCGCGGAGCCTTTCGACGTGGGCGACGAGGCCGTCGTGAGCCTCGCCTATTGGATCGACGGCGCGTCGGCCAAAGACGCCTTCGAGATCACCGAGGCCGCTTTCCTCGATGAGGGGGAGGGGGAGCCCGGGATATCGGAGGTGAAGATCTCCTTGGCCCGGCGCGCGGCCGGAGGCCCTCACGTGGTCAAGCTCCCTCTCCCGCTCCGATCTTCGGGCCGGAAGACGCACCACTTCCTGCTTTCCACAGCCGAAGGCGCGCTCGCCCGCCGCGAGATATCCTTCGAGGTTTCCCCGGAGCTGGACCAGACGCGTTCGGCCGCGGCACAGGCCGAGGCCGCGGCCCAAGCCTGCCGGCTGGCGGAGTCCGAGCAGGCGTTCTCCGAACTTGAGAGCAAGCTTCAATCGTCCGCGGACAAGCCCCAGTTCAAAGCGGTCCTGGCATGGCTCAAGCCCCGCGTCAAACGCGCCTCGGAGCAGGCGGCCCAGCTGAAGACGGTCATGGAGCTCCTCGACGGGGTCCGCCTGCACGCCTCCAAGGAGCAGTGCGATTTCAAGTCGGAGAAGGCCCGGCGGGCCCTAGCCCTTTTAGACGGCCTTCCCCCGGGCTGCGACCGCCTCTCCGCGAGCAGCGAGCGGCTCCGTCCCTTGCGGGCCGAAATCGAGAATCTACTGCGGCTGAGCGAGTCCCGGCGCGCGAATCAGGACGCTTTTCGGGCGGCCGCGGAAAAAGGGCGCCGTCAGGAAGCGGCCTGCCGCTACGACGAAGCCGCCGAAGCCTACTCCTGCGCGCTCGCCCTTCTCGACTCCGACAAAGAGGCGCGCTGCGGGGCGTGGGAAGACGAGTTCACCGCGATCCACCTTCAGAACCTGCCGCGCGCCCGGGCGGCCAAGGCCCTGAGCGATGAGTTCGCAGCCGTGGCGGAGAAAGCGGAACAGCTCGCTTCCGGGGACCCGAAGGATTACGCCGGGGCCCTGCAGCTCCTCAACCCTTTGATCGCCCGGATCGACAGCCTGGATTCCCGCGCCTGCTATCAATCCATGAGGTCTAAGGCCGAGAAGTTGGCGGGGTCCGCGGGGATCGGCCTCAGCCCTTCCCTGCCGGCTTCCGTGATGCGGGAATCGCTCCCGAAGGACGACGTGAACGAAGCCGTCAAGGCCGTTTCAGCCGAAAGGAACCGTCTGGAGAGATCCGAGACCGAACGCATCGAGCGGGAAAGCAAGCGCCAGGAACCCAGCATCCGCTCAATCCAAGAGGCCCTGCCGGACGAGCAGGTGCCGGGAGGCCGGCCATGAGAACCTGGTCCATTTTCCTTGCATGCGCCGTTCTCGCGGGAAGCGGAGGCTTGGCCGAGGCAGCCAAGAAGAAATCCGGCAAGCCCAGCTCCGCAAAGCCCGCGAAGCTGGCCCCGGCGCCCTCTTCGGCGAGCGGAGAGCCGACATCGCCTCCGAGGGCGACCGCCCCAAAGCGGACGCCCTCCGCCAAGAAGGTTCCGAAATCGCCGGCCCCCCTCAAGAAAGAGGCTCCCAAGCCCAAGGAAGCGAAGGAGCAGATTCCTGAGATCGACATCGAGCCGGCCGTCCCCGCGGCTGAAGACCGCCGTTCCCAAGCGGAACCTCAAGAGCCCGCGGCCGAGCCTGAGCAAAGCGTCCAGCGCCGCGCGTTTAGCCTGGGCGACGCCGGCCTGCTTGCCGACGCCTCCGGCAGCGGGCTCTTCGTGCGCCAGGTTGTCCCGCAGTCCTTCGCCGATTCCTTGGGCCTGCGCCCGGGAGACACCCTGCTCTTCCTTGATGAGAAGCCCGCCCGCTCCGCCGCCTTCATCTCCGCCTCCCCTTCGCAAAGGATGTCGGCCGTGGCCCTCAGGGGCGGCGAGGTCATCGGGCTAAAGACCTCCGCGGCGCCGCCGGAAAAGGGCTCGACGCGCAGCCCCGAGGAGCTCACCGCCTGGGAGCAGCGCCTGCGAACGGACTACATCGAGGATGCGGGGCGGCAGACCCCGGAGCTGCTCAAGTCGCTCAAGAAGCCGGCCTTCCATATCCCGGCCGGCGAGACCCTGTGGATCCGCTTCCCGAAAGGGATCCCCCGCACCGTTTCGGAGGGGGACATCATCGAGGGAGAGATCTCCACGCCGATGGCCATGGACTCGAGCCTCGATTACCTGAGCGTCCCGCAGGGCAGCCGGGTCTGGGCGCAGATCGTCGCCTCCAGCTCCAAAGACTCCACGGTCGTCGTTCGCCCGCACATCTACAAGCTGGCGCTGGGCGGCGGACATGCCTACCCCTGCTCCGCGCTCATCGCGGACGTTTCGGGGGACCAGAGCCTGCTGCGCGTGAGCCGCGGGGGGAGCATCGCGGCCGCGCCCTCCGACACGGAGCTCTACCTGACGGACCCGAACAGGAACTTCCAGATCCGGTTCCTGAAGCCCCTGACGATCCACGAGTCCGCGGACTTCTTCAAGGCCGGGGTCGGGCTCTGGTTCAAGACCGCGGACGCCGTCGGGAAGGGAAAGACATTCGAGATCACCCACGTCGTTGACAAACGCTCGGCGAGCGAGGCCGGCTTGAAGGCGGGCGACCGCATCCTGGCCATCGAAGGCCGGTCCGTCGAGCGCTACAGCTTCCAGCAGGCCATCGGCCTCCTGTACGGCAAGCCTGGCTCCTCGGTCGATCTGCGCATCCTCCGCTCCGGGAACTTCAAGGGCGAGAACTTCTCGCTGCGGCGCGCGATGATCTACCGGACCGGGCTCGGGCTGAGCGTGCGCAAGGAAGGCGGCTCCGTCGTCGTCAAGAAGGTGCTGCCGGATTCCCCGGCCGCCCAAGCCCGCATCCAGGAAGGGGACATCCTCCTGCTCCTGGGGGAGGCGGACGCCGCGTCGCTCGGCGAAGCCGAGCTGAGGGCCAAGCTCCGGGAGGACATGACCGGCGCGAACGCCCCGACCTTCCAGACCCCGAATCAGAAGCCGCGCAAAGTTCCGCTCTCCCGCGAGAGCTTCGCGGCGATGATCGAGCCCGACATCTTCGCGAGCGGGGAGCGGAAGTAGCGCGGGGAGCTAGGCAGCGCCAGGGGCCAGCGAGAGGATCTAGCGCCCGAATCGGCTCAGGTGCTGGCGCATGATGCAGTCGTTGGCCACGACCTTGAGGCCGCCGGCCCGGGCCAGCTCCACCGCCTCGGGAGTGTCGACTCCATCCTGCAGCCAGACGCCCTTAGCCTTGATCCGCACCGCCTGCCGGACCACCTCCTGCGCGTGTTCGCGCTTGCGGAAGACGTCCACGACGTCCACCGGCTCCGGGATGTCCAGAAGGCTGGGATAGCACTTCTCGCCGAGGATCTCGCCGCAGGCCGGATTGACCGGGATGACGCGGTAGCCGACGTCTATCAGGTAGGACGCCACCTGGTTGGACGGCCGCTCGGGCTTAGGAGAGCAGCCGACGACCGCGATCACGTACATCTTGAGCAGGTCCTCGATGTCCTGGCTGGAGCTCAAAATTTCACCTCCAATGATATTCTCTGGACGTTTCCCAACTCTCCGAACGGCGCGAATGAATAGTCTGCGCGATAGTTCTTGAGCTTGAGCCCGAACCCTCCGCCCAGGCCGTTGAGCGGCGAAGATCCTCCAGTCGAAATCATGGGCCCCTGCGTGGCATATCCGGCCCTCAGCGCGAATGCCGGGAATATCGCGTATTCGGTTCCGACCCCGACGTCGGTCCGATGATCGTTGGACTCGTAACGGATGTCTATGGCCATGCTCAATGCTCCGGCCAAGCGGTACGCTCCGCCCAAGGACAGGGTCAGCGGCAGCGGGTCTCTTTGGCTGATGAACTTCATTCCCTGGCCCACGTTCAGCACGGACAGCCCCACTGAGAGCGGCTTCTTCGCGAACTGATGGATCGCGCCGAAATCCAGGGCTATCGTGGAAGCCGAATCAGACCCAATCTTGCTTTCAAGGAACTTCACGTTGGCTCCGAAGCTTGATTCCGTTGTAAAAACCCCGCATCAGGGGGTCATTGCGACGAAATCAACGGCCGACCCAATACGTCCGCTCGCCTTCAGTCACGATAAACCCCCCCTTGGGAGCGCGCCCTTTCCCATGCCCGTCCCTCGCCACGCTGTGGATAGCGTGGATAACTCGCGTCTCGACGGTAGGTGCGACTCGCCGGCGCCGCACCGCGCCTTTGGCGCGGGGGCGCCTCACGCAGGCGAGGCCGCAATCTCCGGAAGCATCCCCGGTATCGTCGTCCAATGCCTCAGCGCCCGCCTCGGGTTGCACCCCGCCGCCTTCAGATAGACCACCAGCTTCACGCGCTTCTCACGCCGCACTCGCAGCTTCCCCAGCCCCTGCACCCGCTTGAGCTCCGAGTTGGTCGCCTCGCTGCCAGAGCGGATCGCGTACTCCTCTTTGAACCCCGGTTGCGCCTCCCGCCGCGTCAGCCATTCGCCCGCCTTCGTCCGTCCCTTGGGACAATCCGCCTCCGGCGCCGGATACTCCTTGCCGGGCTCCGGCTTGGCCATCGCCGGCGCCGGCGCCACCAGGTTCACCCCGCGCTTCGCCGCCTCCGCCGCATTCGTCGCGCTGCTGTAGCCCGTGTCCGCCGCCAGGCTCTTGGGCTTGTGTCCGGCCTTCGCCAGAGCGTCGATCGTCGGAACCGTCGCCTTCTGGTCACTCCCGGACGACGGGGTCAGCGCTACCTCCGTGATCATCTGCACGGGGTTTTCTTTCACGCACGTCTCCGCGACCTGCACCTCGTAGCCCTTCCCTTTGTGTCCCGAGTACGTCACCTCCGGGTCGTGGGGCGTCTGGAGCGTGTTCCCTTTGATCTTGATCTCCTTCGGGTCCTTGGGCTCGACCGGCGCCGGAGGGTCCCCACGGTCGTCATCGTCCTCCCGCGGGCCCGGCGCGTTCTCGCGAATTTCGCACTGCTCCGCCAGAAGTCGCTCGAGCAGCTTGAACTCCTCCATCCGGCTGATCGCCCGATGCGTCTTGAACCCTTCCACCAGCCGATACAAGTCCCGCGCCACCACTCTCAGCCGACGCGGACCCTCCTCCCGCCGCGCGTCCCGATACCAGCTCTGTTCCCCGTGCCGCTTGAGCATCCCTTCCGGCAGCCGGTCATGCAGGTCCCGGTGTCCCTTGTATAAGGCGTGCAGAAATACCCGGATCGTCTCGCAGAAAAGCCCCAGCCGGTTGAGCATCGCGAAGTTCGACAGAATGTGCGTCGAGTCCAGCCGTTGCCGGTCCACTTTCAGCCCCAAGGCCGCGATCAACGCATCAGTCAGATGGCGGAACACCAGGTATCCCTTCTCCCCTGCCAGTAGCTTGACCCGGAAGTTGTGCAGGGTCTTCTGGCAGAGGTCGGCTTCGTCCGCGTTCAAGTCGAAGGCGCACCACCATCGTGTGTCGAACCTCAGAGCATCCAGCGCCTCCTCGTCGGTCAGGTCGCTCGCCTCCTTCAAGATCAGCGTCCCCAGCACCAGCGCCACAGATCGGTTCGGTCGGCCGTTGTCTTCGTCGTAGAACTTGGCGAACTCCGGCTCCGCGCGCAGCAGGACAGGCAGGGCCTTCTTGCGGAATGGGCCTGCCCAGCTCTTCTCACACGCATCGCGCTTCCTCGGCGGCAGCAGCCCCGCCGCGCTGAACATCTCCGCTTGCGGGTCCGTGGGTCGAAACATGGCGTTCTCCGTACGCGCGCGCACGCGCGCGTATGAAAATTCTAGAAAAATCCGCAACTCGCCGTCAAACCGGGGCGAGGGTTTTTACGGGCGAGTCAATGTTGAGCTTCCGTGTTGCTGGCCTTGTCCACGCTGTAGTAGCCGATAGCATGCGCGCCCTCGGCGGGGATGCTGAACGCGCCGGCGTAGACCGTGGGACTCCCCCCATCCAACGAGTAAAAGGTCTTGTCCACTCCGGAGGTGATGCCGACGGGGCTCCGGGGATCCGCAGCCTCCAGCAGAATCCGGGCGGAGGTGGAGAGATAGAC
>JACRDO010000093.1 GCA_016212885.1 Elusimicrobiota bacterium
CAAGCCTGTAGAAGCTGACGCCCTTGTCCTTCTTGTAGGCCTTGGCCGCCTCCAGCAGTTTCGGGCTCACTCGGATAGCCCTCACGAGCCGGGCTTCCGCAACCGGCTGGTTTGCCGGCGCAGCCGCCTCCGGCTTGGGTGCGTGGGTCTTGCCCTGGTTCTTCGCTACCTTGCCTTTCTTCGCCATTGTCCTGTTCCTCCTTGATATCGGGCCGAACCCATCGGCCCGTCGGAAGGAACGGATACCTTCAATCGGGGGCCGAAAGCAACTGGGGAGAAAGCGAATCAGGAGCCTGAAACGCCTCCGTCGAGGAAGTCGTATTTTGGTTGCAGAGTCTATCGCCAAACGTTAGGATTTGCGACCGAAATGAAAGGGCGGGCATCCGTCGCGGCCGGCAAGTGTGTCGGTCCCAAGACCTCTTGAGAGGCTTTTTGCTATTCTTGACGAGGGCCGTATGGCGGGGGAAGCATGAACATCGACATCGAGAAGCTCAATCTGGAAGAGTTGCTCGACCTCAACAAGCGGATCGTCCGGCGCATCGAGTACCTTCACAGCCTCAAGACCCGGGCCCACCTGGACAGGTTCGAGGTGGGCGACCGCGTCAGCTTCCAGAGCGACGGCCGCACGGTGGAGGGCGTGGTTGTGCGCGTCAACCGCAAGACCCTCAGTGTCGTCACCGGGGATACCCATTGGAGAATCCCGCCCCGGTTCTTGACCAAGCTCCCCGGACCCAAAGCCGATCTGCCCCGCGACGTGCGGGACATCTTGGAAAGGGGGGCGCCCGAATGACGCTTTCCGTCCGTTCCCTGCCTGGGCTCATCCGCCAGGGCGAGTCCGAGACCCTGGAGTTCAAGGAGTCCTTCGACGAGGAGGCCATCGAGAGCGTGGCCGCTTTCGCCAACACCAGGGGAGGCACCGTACTCGTCGGCGTCTGCGACGACGGCAGGGTCAAGGGCGTCCATCTGGGCAAGGAGACTTTGCGGGACTGGGCCAATCGCATATCCCAGACCACCCGCGTGAACCCCGGGCTTGCCGCGGTGAAGGTGGAGGGAGGCGCCGTCGTTGCCATCGAGGCGGCGGAAAGCGCAGTCAAACCCGTCCCGTGCCGGGGGCGCTATTTCAAGCGCGTGGACCGAAGCAACCGCCAGATGACGGACGGCGACCTCACGAGGGCGATTCTCGACAAGGTCGGCTCCACATGGGACGAGGTGGCCGACCCGCGCGTGGGATGGGGCGACCTCGACTCGTCAAGGCTGGACTGGTTCCGCAGGACATGCAACGAGAAGGGCCGCAGGCCCATACCGGAGCAAAAGGTCGCGCCCCGAACTCTTGAGAAGCTGGGCCTGATGAAGGGAGGCCGCCTGAGCCGGGCCGCCGCCCTGCTCTTCGCCAAGGAGCCGCAACGCTGGTTCCCTTCGGCCATGCTCAAGGTCGGCCGGTTCCGCTCCGAGACCCTCATCGTGGATGACCGGGAGATCGGCGGGACGATCTTCGACCAGGTGGACTCCGCGATGGGCTATTTCCGCGAGCGCCTCCAGACCCGTTTCGAGTTTCACGGAACGCCGGCCCGGGACGTCATCTGGGAGTATCCCCTGGACGCCCTGCGCGAAGCCGTCACCAACGCCGTGTGCCACCGCGACTACCTGGACGTCAGCCAGACCCAGATCCGCTGGCACGACGACCGCCTGGTCATCATGAACCCCGGCGGCCTGATCCCGCCGCTGACCCCGGCGGAGCTCAGGCGCGAGCATGCCTCCAGGCCGCGCAACCGCAAGATCGCGGAGATGCTCTACTACGCGGGCTGGATCGAGAAGTGGGGCGGCGGCACGCTGGCCATCATCCGCGACTGCGGGAAGGCCGGCCTGCCGGAGCCGCGGTTCGAGGAGGAACAGGGAGGCCTGTGGCTGACCCTTCGGCCGGCGAGCACTCTTACCCCCAGTGGGGATTTATCCCCTAGTGCTAGGGGACAAACTAGGGGAAAGACCCGGGAGAAGATCGTCTCTCTGCTCAAGACAAACCCGGCAGCCACGGTCGAGGAACTCGCACGGTCCATCGGCGTATCCGCCAAGGGCATCGAGTGGAACATCCAGAGGCTCAAGTCCCAAGGCAGGCTCAAGCGCGTCGGCTCGCGCAAGGCTGGGCGTTGGGAAGTGCTGAAATAACCGCCAGAGCGCGCGAGAGGGATCAGGCATGGTTCAGGTTGACGAACAAGACCAACGGATAGCCGCCGTCCTCGGCGAGGTACCCGAGCCCGGCTTTGACCGGTGCGTGGAGAAGTTCCACCGGCATCTTCAGGCATCTCTCCGGTTGCCCTGCGAGGTCACGGGACTCGAGGACTTCGATTGGGAGGAGTCCTACGTCATGGGACCTGGTGATCCCAAGGAATATAAGGAGCTCCGTCGGACCAAGCCGTCATACCGGGACAAGTTCGAACTTCTTCGAATCGAGAAAGGCGTCGATTCGGAATGGATGATGTTCCATGGAGAGGACTTGGGCGCTCACGTCCGGCGCAAGTCGGACGGCAGGGAGTTCTGCCTCGGCCTTGCAGAACTCAAGGCGGTGGACAAGCGCTCGCCCAACTTCCAGTTGATCAACGATTACGCGACCTGGTTTGTAAACAACCGCTGAAGTGCCGTACGGTCAGTGCAAGGCTGCGACCGCTCGCATCCGCGCCTGGTCGCTGATCTCCACCCTGCAACCTCTCTTCCTCAACCAGTAGAGCCTGGCGCGGACGTTCGCGGCCACGTCCCGGCCGCGGCAGGCGGCGCTGGCCTTGCGCCTGAGCTCGCGGACCATGCCGGCCATGGTCATATTGCCGGCCAGGAGCAGGGCGTCTATGAGCGGGGCCAGGGGCTTGTTCGAGGCCTTCGGACGGGCGATGCCGTTGGCCTTGTCTGGCTCCCTGCCGGCGGCCGCGGCCTTCAGGGGGAGAGATGCCGTCCCCTGGCCCATAGGCCGCAGCTCGTAGCCGCCTGGGGCCTCGAACTCGTTGCCCGAGGCCAGGCTCCGGAGCAGCATGCCGCCATCGCGCAAGGCGGCCACCTGCACCGGGAGCCCGGTCAGGGTCAGGTAGCGGCCCCCGAGACGAAGCCCCCGGGCGATCATTGGAGCGACCCCCCTCCCGGGGCGGACGTGGCGGCCCCGGGGCCCTCCCGGACTATCCCCTCCCCGTTGGCGATGCGAGCCATGGCCACGGGCCAGACGCGCTCAAACGGAACGATATAATCGATTTTCCCGGGCGGGGGAACAAAAGACGGGATTCGGAGAGTTTGAAATTGGCTTCGGTGTCCCCGCCTGGGTCCGAGAGTTCCTCCAGGACAAGCCGCGCTCTCGGGTGAAGGAGGACGACGTGCTCGACGCGGTCGTCGCCTGCCTCACGGCTGCGACCTGGGCGCCGGGGGCGACGATTCCGGGGCCGGAGCCGCCGAGGGACTCGGGGGGGCTGAGGATGGAGATGCGGTGCCCGGCATCCAGACTCTAGGCGGAGACCTTTCCCAGTTGATGATCCCTTACTACCCCCGACTTCCCGTCGCCAAACGTGACATAGACATCACTGGGGTCGGGATCGAGCCCCCCATCGCGCCCACGGTGACAATCTTCCCAATGCGATGCTTGTGCTTCTCAGGCATGTCGATATCCCTGGCCTTGCCACCTAACCTGAACGTTGACATAATCGCCTCCGGCTCCCCGGCCTACCCGACCGGAATCGCCGCGCCAGAATAGCGGGTAGAATGGCTATTCGTCGGCATCTGCTCCCAGGTCTTTCCATCCAGGACACGGCCCGCCGCCTTCTTGGACATGCGCCGCCCACACTGGTCGTGGGCACCCCACTGCTTGAAGAAGAACGGGACCCTCGCAGACACGCACTGGTCGCGCAGGTCCCGCGCCCATTCTGGATTCATCGGACGAGCGCCGTGACCGCTCTCGCCGCCGACGATCATCCACTGAATCCCTTCGAGCCATAGCCCTCGCAGCGTGATGGGACCGAGCAACGGCTCCAACGAGAGGAAGCGAATGTCGGCAGGAACCTGAAGTAGGTGATCGATCCGCCAGGCGTAGTCCTGACTCTCGACCGAGGTCCCAGCCCAGACATGGCCAGGCCATCGTCTTCGACCACCGTTCGCGCCCGGTCCCGGCTGGGAGTATCGGCTCCGACTCCAGTCGGCGAATCTCTCAGGGCGCTTGGTCAGCAACTGGAACTGGTGCCAGTGTGCCGCCGCCATGGTCTCGAAGACCTGCTCGATGAAATCGTCAGGGACATCCTCGTGGAAAAGGTCGGACATAGAGTTGACCAAGATAATCCGTGGCTCCTTCCATGTCAGCGGAAGCCGGACTCGGGCGGGCCAGAGCTTGAGGTCGAACCCCTGCTCGTAGGGGTGGCCGGGAATGCCACGCCAGCGTTCAGCGAAAGTCTCGGCATAACAAAACTTGCAGCCGGGGCTGATCTTCGTGCATCCCGTAACCGGATTCCAGGTGCTCTCCGTCCACTCGATCGCCGACTCAAAGGCCATCAGGCAGCCTCCCTGAGCTTGAGGTTCGGGTTGTTGCTGGGGGAGAAGTGTTTCTTCCCCCGATAATCAAAGTCCTCGACCTTCTTCTCCTTGCGGAGGTCGCGCACGACCTCGTTCAGGTGCTTCCCCAGCCACATCGTGGGCCGAATCATCTCATGAAGTTGGAGCCAGCGATGCGGGCGCTCGCGAAGGCGGGCGAGTGTCCACTCCCTCAGTGGTCTAAGGTCCGGCTCTGGCATGATAAGCATCTGTTGAGCCGGATAGTCACTTTTCCTCGCGTAGTAGCCACCCTCTGGGCACGCCTTCCAGACGGTCTCCTTCATCAAGTCGCGTCCATCGTCGCTGTTTGTCAGGTGGAGGAGGAAGTATCTGGTCGCCCGGTTTTCCCCCAGCATCCTAATCGTCGTCGCCCACCTGGCGCCGGTCTTCTTCCTGATCAACGTCACGCATTGTTCGGCCCGCTGGTCGTGATCTGCGGACATGATCGCGGCCCTCCACTCCGGCCCATCGAAGATGGAGTCCAGGAGCGCAGCCATGCCCGGCTTGTCACCCTGCCGGATCGCCATATCCAGTTCGCGCCAGATGACGTTCACGAAGAGCTCGACCCGAGGGAACGTCATCAGTTCGCGCAGAGTACGACCGGGGACCTTGAAGCCATAGGGATCGCAGAAGATGAAGCTCGGCGCCAGACTCTTCCCCTCCTTCTTGAGCGACGCGACCACCCCCTCCAGCACCTTGAAGCAGTCGCCCGCGATCGCCTCGACGCCAATTCTCTTCGGCAGCGGCTCCCTGGCCTTCAGTTCCTGTTGCAGGCTATTGACGTTGCTCTTGTCTCGCTCGATGAAATAAAAGAAGACTTCGCTTGAGGCGAGAATTCGATCCCGGAAGTCATGGTTGAGGAAAGAATCCAGCGCCACGAGCGGAGAACCAAGTTGACCTTGCAGGTGTTTACCGCGTCCGGCATTGGTATCGACGTACAGTACCCGCTTCGATCCCCACTGGCCCAAAGTGAGCTTTGGGAACCAGCCGCCAAGATACCAGCGGATGACATCGTGCTTTACCTTCTGGAGGTTGGAATACTCCAGCCAGTAGTCCGGGTTGGAATCGACGGTGCCCCCAGCAGGAGTCTCCTCAGAGAACTGGCTCATCGTCCCATTGCGCCTCGATAGGTGCGGACCAAGCCTATCACCTTCCCCACGATCTTGAAAGGCCTGCCCTTGATGGGGCTGTATCGCGAGTTGGTCGCCTCAAGCCATGCTTCGCGGCCTCTGCGACGGAAGCACTTGACCGTGGCCTCGTCATTTCCGACATGAACGATCACGGGCTCACCGCTCTCGGCCATTGTGGCTTGTTTCACAAGCGCCAGATCGCCCTCACGCATCTCGGGCTCCATGCTGTCGCCCTGGACGCGGAGGATAAAGTCGGCGCCACCGGCAACGCTCCTATCCAGAAGCAGATACTGTTCCACATCCTCAATGGCCTCGACCGGGACCCCGGCACGGACATGCCCTACTACTGGCAAACGCACATGGGAGCCCGGCTCCGGCCTGCCGACGATCCTAAAGCTCCGCGCCTTGTCCTTCTGGCGATCCAAGACCCCCTTTGACTCCAGCGCGATGACATGGTCCTGGATCGTGGTGATGCCGAGGCCGAAGTGGTCCGCGATCTCCCGGAGGGTCGGGGGGCAACCGCCCTCGATGGCCTTGGCGATAAAATCGAGAACCTGCTGCTGCTTGCGAGTAAGTCCGGGTGAAAAGGTCACATTGTGAGTATACCCGTATATCCTTACGGTGTCAAGCGATTTGCGACGCCGATCATGTGAGACAGAACTTCGAGGCAGGTGACTGGCAGCAGGACGATCAAAGGGGGAGGGGCAAGACTTGGCTGCGGGCGGCACCGTGGGCGAGCCAGACCGGCAGGCCCGCCGGAACATCGATCTCGGCCAGTGGCGTGAGCTTCCGCTTCCCATCCAGAACGGTCCTGATCTCGATGGCCTGAACGTCCCAGATCACGGGGCTGACGGTCACCAGGCGCGAAATCTGGGCCAAATCGCTGCCCTGGGAGGGCGGAGAGTGTTCACTTTGATACCTGTCTTGCCCGCCAGTCCTCCCCCACTTCGGCAACCGCTGTTCGGCTGCCAAGTTGCGGGTGGTCTGGGCCCCCGGTGGCATTGTGCTCCCGCCGTCTTAGAGTGAAGTTCCCCGCCGACTTCAGGGCTTTCTCTGACGCCCCAAGCTAGGCTACAATCCCCCTGGGAGGTCGATTCTGTCATGATATTCAAGAACAAGGTCCTGATGATCGGATACGGATCCGTCGCCAAATGCGTTCTTCCGATCCTCCTCAAGCACATCCGCATGCCGCACAAGAATATCACGGTCATCGATTTCATAGACAAGAGAACGGAGCTTTTGCCTTGGATCAAGCGCGGGGTGAGATTCGTCCAAGAGAAGATCACCCCGATCAATTTCGCCCAAGTCCTCTCCGGACATGTTTCCCCCGGCGGGGTCATCATCGACCTTGCATGGAACATCGATTGCATCGAGATGCTCAACTGGTGCCATGAGAACAAGGTGTTATACCTCAACACATCGGTCGAGGAATGGGATCCTTACGCCGACATCCACAGCAAGACTCCGTTTGAAAAATCCCTCTATTACCGCCAAAAAGAAATACAGAAAATAACCTCCCGCTGGAAGGGCCCTGCGACGACGGCGCTGCTGGACCATGGCGCCAACCCCGGGCTGATCTCTCATTTCACGAAGAAGGGCCTCGCCGATATCGCTCAGAAATCCTTGAACGACGACAGCCTTCCGCAAAAAATGAAGCGCCGGCTCAAAGAATGCCTTAAAGCGAAGGTGTTCTCTCATTTGGCCAAAGAACTGAACGTCAAAGTCATCCATATCAGCGAACATGATATGCAGATCACCAACAAGCCGAAGAGACATAACGAGTTCGTAGGGACTTGGAGCATCGAAGGCCTGCGGGAAGAAGGGATCGCGCCTACGGAAATGGGATGGGGAACTCATGAAACGGACATGCCGTTGTTCGCGACCTTCCCGCCTTCAAACAGCAAGAATCAGATTTTTCTTTCTCAAATGGGAATGAACACCTGGGCCCGGTCGTGGGTGCCTCATGAGGAGATCATCGGGATGGTCATCCGCCATGGAGAAGCGATAAGCATCTCCAATCACCTCACCGTCAGAGAAAAAGGGAAGATCATCTATTGCCCCACCGTGCATTACGCATATATGCCGTGCAACGAGACGATAGCTTCCCTTCATGAGCTTAGGTGCAGGAATTATGAGCTTCAGAAGAGCCTGCGCATCATGAACGATGAGATCGTCGAGGGCGATGACATCCTGGGAGCTCTGATCATGGGTCATCGCTACAATTCCTGGTGGACCGGGAGCATCCTCAGCATCCAGGAGTCGCGCAGGCTCGTTCCGCATCAGAATGCCACCACTGTGCAGGTGGCCATCGGGGCGGTGTCCGCCATCCTATGGATGATTGAAAACCCGCAAAAAGGGGTGTGCATGCCGGACGATCTTCCCTACGAGTATATCCTCGACATAGCGCGTCCCTATCTTGGACGGCTTATTTCCATATCGTCCGACTGGACCCCGCTCAAGAATTATCAGATATTCTTCAAAGAAAATCCCAACCTATGCCTGGACAGGAAGAACGTCTGGTCTTTCAACAATTTCCTATTCAGCGATTAGGCATCAGTAGTTGAGATACAGCGATTCCACGACTTCCTCAAGGGGCCCGTTGAGCACTTTCCCGACCGCGGAATCGCCGCTGGCAAGGCTCAGCCTTCGCCGGTAGAGCTCCCTGGGGATGGGCCGGTTCAGATCTTTTCCGCCTCGCTTGCCGTCGAAGGAAAGCGCCCACAGGACCCCGCGCCGATTCAAGCCCTCGAGCACGGAGTAGAATCTGTCCGGCTCCAAGTCGAGCGCATATCGCTGCCTATTTCCCGCATACGGCGGGTCGAAGTAGACGAAATCCCCCTTTTCAGCCTCTGCGATTGTCTTCGCGTAATCCTGGCACACGAACCGCACCCATTGGATCGCCTTATGCCAGGCGCGGACCGCGCGCTCGAACCGGTCCGGCTCCATGCCTTTGCGTGAAAGATGGAATGAGTTGTTGAATCCGCCCCGGCCGCTGAACCTCGCGATCCCGTTGACGCAGGTCCGCATCAGGAAGCTCAGATCCAGCGGGTTCCTTGTTCGATTGAACCGTTCCCGGACTTCATAGTAGTAGCCGGGCCGATCCCTCTGCAGAGCCTCCCACTGCTTCCGGTAATCCTCGATGACAAGCGCCGGTCTGTGCTGGACATGCCGCCAAAGCCGGATCAAGGGCGCGAAGATATCCCCGGCGACCACGCCCGGCTTCGCGGCGAGATAAAGGACGGCTCCGCCGCCGACAAAAGGCTCGAAGTACCTGCGGTGCTCGGGCATGAGCCGGGCGATCGCATGCGCCTGGGACCGCTTGCCGCCGGGCCACTTCACCAGGGAAGGGATCGCTCCCCGCAGAATCGGCCCTGATGTCCGCGCCAAGCGCCTGCGGCAGATGTCCGCGTATTCCGCGGCCGTCTCGAATCCCAGATACCGGAGGCCCATTTCCCGCGCAGCGGCGCATTCGGAGCCTGCCCCGGCAAAAGGGACCAGCAGGATGTCTCCGGGACGCGCCGACAGGGAGAGCATGCGCTTGAGGAGGCGGACCGATTTTTGAGTCGGATGCTTCCCGAAGCCGAGTTCGCCCTGATCCTTGTTGTTCGGGATGTCCCAGACCGTGCGCATCTGCCTGCCTTGCGTCTTCAGGGCGTCTCCCGGGCAAGGCAGGGCTTTCGAGCCCGCGTAATCGAAAAAATACTTCCGCTCCTTCCCCCCGGTATGGGCCCAGAGAATCGTTTCATGGCTCGCCGTGAGCCGGCGTCCGGAAAGGTTGGGGAAGCTGTTCCTCTTGTACCAGACGACCTCGTTGATGATCTCGACGCCGAGCGCTTGCAGGACGAAGTTGATGGTCCCGATGTTGTGATACGTGCCGTGGATCCAGATCGACCCTGTGGGGCGGACCACCCGTTTGAGCTCCGATACCCACGCGCGCGTGAAAGCGAAATACTGTCCAAGGGTCCGATCATCCCAAGCCGCCATGGCCTTCTTCCAATCCCCGCCGAAACCGGGCAGCGCAGCGGAGCTGTCCCATTTCCAGACCCCCCCCTTGCTCGCGTTATACGGGGGGTCGGCTATCGCGATATCGACGGAACGGTCCGGCAGCCGCTTCATGCCCTCGACGCAGTCCATCCGCTGGATCGAATCCAATGGGAAAGGCCCGACATGGCGAGAGCGCTGATCCACTGTCCCCGGACTATACCAAATACGCGATTGACAGAGGCGGGGCGCAGGCGCTACTATATACGTAGTTGCGCATATACTTATAGATATCCCCATGACCCTCCAGGCCCTCGCCCGCCTCTTGGACGCCGCCTCCGAGCCCAGCCGCCTGCGCATCCTCCTGGCCCTTTCCTTGAGGAGGATGTGCGTCTGCGAGATGTGCGCCGCCTTGGGCTTGAAGCAGACCGCCGCGTCCCAGCACCTGCGGATCCTGCGCGACTGCGGGCTTGTCGAGGACCATAAGAACGGCCTGTGGGTGGATTACGAGCTGTCGAGATCCGCCTTGGCCGGCCCTTCAGGCAAGGTGCTCAGGGCCATCCTGGCCGAGACGAGCATGGACGAGACGATCCGGAAAGACAGGAAGGCCGCGGCCAAGGCGGACCGCAAGGCCCTCTGCTGCCGGCCGGGGGGGAGGGCGTGAGCGAGAAAGCCAAGCTCGGCCTGATCGCCGGGATCTTCCTGGCCCTATACTACGCTCCGTTCTCGCATCCCAGGGTCCAGAACTCCATCCTGGAGGCGTTCTGGATGCTGCAGGATTACGCCCACCACCACGTCCTGACCTGCCTCATCCCCGCCTTCTTCATCGCCGGGGCCATCTCGGTGTTCGTTTCCCAGGCGTCGGTCATGAAGTACTTCGGGGCCAAAGCCAACAAGTTCCCTTTCGTATGGCGCGGCCTCCCTGGCCAGGCGCTACGAAAAAGCCGCGGCTTTCGAACGCTGGACGCGGATCGCAACGGGAGCCGTTCTCGTGCTCCTGGGCGTATACTTCACTCTCAGGCATACCCTGCAGGTCCTATAAGCCCCCAAGGAGGCCCTCCGTGACGCAGACAGAGAAGAAGATGAACGTGTTCGAGAAATACCTCACCGTGTGGGTCGCCTTGTGCATGATCGTGGGAGTCGCCATCGGCAAGGTCGCGCCCGGCCTGGTGGACGCCCTGCGCCGCATGGAGTTCGGCACGGAGAGCCACATCAACATCCCCATCGCGGTCCTGTTGTGGCTCATGATCTACCCCATGATGCTCAAGGTGGATTTCGGCTCCATATTGAACGTGGGGAAGAAGCCCAAAGGGCTGCTCGTGACCCTGTTCGTCAACTGGCTGGTCAAGCCTTTCAGCATGGCTCTGCTGGGCTGGCTGTTCTTCAAGCACTTCTTCCTGCCTTGGATCGGGCCGGAGCTCGCGGACCAGCACATCGCCGGCGTCATCATCCTGGCGGCCGCTCCCTGCACGGCCATGGTCTTCGTCTGGAGCTACCTGAGCGACGGGGACCCAGCCTACACCCTCGTGCAGGTGGCCATCAACGACCTCATCATGCTCGTCGCCTTCGCGCCCGTCGTGAAGTTCCTGGTCAGCGGAGCCTCGTCCTTGACCGTCCCGTTCATCGTGCTGGTCTACGCCGTGGTGCTCTTCATCGTCATCCCGCTCTCGGCTGGAGCGCTCACGCGCTACACGCTCATTAAGTCCCACGGCTTGGATTGGTTCGAGAACGTCTTCCTGGCCAAGTTCCACCCGGTGAGCATCCTGGCCCTGCTTGCGACCCTGGTGTGCATCTTCGCCTTCCAGGCCGAGAACATCACCACGAGGTTCTTCCACGTGGTGCTCATCGCCATCCCCATCCTCATCCAGGTCTACTTCAACGCCGGCTTGGTCTACGGGCTCATGAGGCTCTTCAAGGTGGAGTTCCCGGTGGCGGCTCCCGGAGCTCTCATCGGCGCCAGCAACTTCTTCGAGCTGGCCGTGGCCACGGCCATCGCTCTCTTCGGACCAGGCTCCGGAGCGGCGCTTGCGACCGTGGTGGGGGTGCTGGTCGAAGTTCAGGTCATGCTCTCGGTCTGCTCCTTTTGCAACCGGACGCGGCACTGGTTCGCGGCCCCCACAGGAGGTCAGGCATGAAGATAGAGATTGTCGGCCCAGGCTGTCCCAACTGCGAGGAGGCGGAGCGCGCAGTCTTCAACGCCTGCGCGGAGCTCGGCTTGGCCGCGGACATCTCCCATGTCCGTGAAGCCGCCGGGGTCCGCGCCACGCCGGCTGTCATCGTGGACGGCCATGTGGTGATATCCGGGAGAGTCCCCACGGTCGCTGAATTGAAGAAGATCCTCAAGCCTTGAGCTTGGAGGGCCTATGACCCGAACCAGAAAGCATCCTGCCGACGTTCACTCGATGGTCCGCAAGGCCTACGGCGAAGCCGCAAAGAAGCAGTCCTCCTGCTGCCCCGGCTCATCCTGCTGCGGCTCTCCCACGCGGGCCGCCTCCGAAGGGGACATTGGGCTCTCCTGCGGGGACCCGGTGGCGTTCTCCCGCATCAAGCCGGGAGACATCGTGCTGGACCTGGGCTCGGGCGCGGGCAAGGACGTGTTCCTGGCGGCTCGGCTGACAGGCGCCTCGGGCCGGGTCATCGGCGTGGACATGACCGGGGAGATGCTCGCCTTGGCCCGCCGCAACGCGGAGGAGTTCAAGCGGACGACGGGCCTCGCGAACGTGGAATTCCGCCAAGGGCAGATCGAAGCCCTGCCGCTCAAGGACGCGTCCGTCGACATCGTCATCTCCAACTGCGTCATCAACCTCTCGCCGGACAAGCCCAAGGTTTTCCGCGAGGCCTTCCGCGTGCTCAAGCCCGGCGGCCGGCTCGTGGTCAGCGACATCGTCTTAGAGAAAACCCTGCCGCCGAAGCTCAAGGCCGACAAGGGCCTTTACGCGGCCTGCATCTCCGGAGCCCTCCCGCGAAAAGATTACCTGAAGGCTGTCCGCGACGCGGGCTTTGAGAAGCTCCAGCTCCTGGCGGATCGCGCCTACAAGGCCTCCGGCGTACAGTGGGACCCCATCACCCGGGAGACGGGCAGCGCCCTCGATGGAGCCGCATCGAGCATCACGCTTCTGGCCTTCAAATCCCATGGCTGAGCCGGAAAAAGCCGAGGCCCTCGGCCCAGACACCCTCCGCCTTCCTCCGGAGGCCGCCCGGAAGCTGGGGCTCTCGCCTGGAGCGCGCCTCGAAGCGGCTGTGTGCCGCAGCAGCGTCGAGCTCCGCCCCGACATCCACAGCCTCGCCAAGGTCTACATCGAACCCAGCTCAAGATGCAATCTTTCCTGCCGCACCTGCATCCGCCAGACCTGGAGCGAACCCCTGGGAGACATGGACCTGCCGCTCTTTCAGAGACCTGCGGCGGCTGCCTATGGGCTCAGGGCATCATCCAGTGTCCATAATGTAGAATAGCCGCGGCGGAAGAACGGCGAATGAAGACTCCTAAGCCGCCGCAAGCCCCTCTCCAGCATCCCCTGGTCGCATGGGGCCTCTGGCTCGCCATGGCGGGCGCCCCGCTCCTCTGGAGCAACGCCTTTGTCGCGCGCTTCACCCTGCCGAAATTCTTCGCGCTCGCCTTGGGAGTCCTGGTCTCCGTCCTCGGGATGGCCCTCTCCAAAGGCCCATTCGCTGCGCCTCTCACCCTCCCGATCCTCGCCTCCCTGCTCGCCTCAGCGGCCGCGCTCGGCCTATCCGCGGTCTTCTCCCAGGACCGCCTGCTCAGCCTCATCGGCCGCTACGACTCCTACGCTTACGGCCTCTGGCCCCTGGCGCTCTATGCGGCCGTGTTCGTCGTATCGGCGGGCCTCTGCGAGCGCCGGCGCAGGCAGACCCTGCGCTTGTGCCTCATCGTGGGAGCCTTCATCGGCTTCTACGCGGCGCTCCAGGGCCTCGGCTTCGAGCTCTTCTCCGGGGTAGGCGCCCTCCCGCACGGGCGGCGCGCAGTATCCACCCTGGGAAGCCCGGTGGACCTCGGCGCCTACCTGGCCGCCTTGCTGCCGCTTGCGCTCAACTGGGCGCTCAAAGGCGAGGAACGGACCCTTGGCTGGGCGTTTTCGCTCTCCATCAGCGCCGGCATCCTCGCGACGATCTCGAGGGGTGCCTGGCTCGGCGCCGCCGCGGGCTGCGCGGTCTACTTCTCCCTGGAGAGCGGATGGGAGCGCCTTCGCGCAAGACTCCGCTGGATCCTGCCGGCGCTCGCCGCGGCCGGCCTCCTCGCCTTCGCGGGCCTGCGCTTCTCTTCGCGCCAAGCCGGGGCAGCGGACTCTGCGCGGCTCGAGGTCTTTAGGGCGGCCTGGCATGTCTTCCTCGACCATCCCTGGCTCGGCACCGGGCCGGACACCTTCGAGGCGGACTTCCGGACCTACCGCTCCGAGAAATTCATCCGCGTCATGGGCACGACGAGGTTCCAGGCCTATGCCCACAACGACGTCCTGCAGGCCATGGCCACGACGGGCTTGGCAGGAACAGCCGCTTACGCGGCCCTGCTCCTCTCTTTGTGCTTGGCCGCAAAGAAGGCGCTGGATGACCCCACGAAGCGCCCGATGATCGCCGCCCTATGCGGAGGCCTGGCGGGCCTGTTCGTCATCTTGAAGGTGGACCCGGTCTCCATCGAGGTGCTCGTGACCGCCGCGGTCCTGGCCGGCCTGCTCTGCCCTCCCACCTCCGCGGACTTCGCGGCCGGCAGCATGCGAAACTTCGCTCTCGCCTGCAGCCTGGTCCTTTCGGCTTTCTCCGCGGTCTACGCCTTCCAGCTCGTCCGAGCGGACATTGCGGTCAAAGAGGCCGCCCGGCTGGTCGCCGCCTCTCCCGAGGCCGCTACCCTGCTCTTCCAGAAGGGGATCCGCATCAACCCCTGCGAGCTCAGCTACCACATCGCCTACATCAACCATCTGGGGGACCGGGTGAACGCGGCGCGCACGTTCGAGGCCCGCAAGAAACTTCTGGCGGACGCGGAGGCCCTAAAGACGGTTTCCTGCCATCCCAATGACGTCAACGCCCACTACATTCGCGGAATCCTCTTCCTGGTGCAGGGCCAAGTCGGAATGAAGGAGCGGTTCGCTTCGTCCGCCCAAGAGCTCGACGCGGCCCTGCGCGGGGACGCGAGCTTCCTGCCCATCCTCAGGAGCCGCCTGCAGGTCGCGCAATTGATGGGCGACAAAAACCGGGCCCAAGAGCTCGAGAAGCGAATCTCCTATTTGACCGCGCTCGGCGGAAGCTAGTATACGCGGCAGTAAGTTCGCCGACAGTTCATGATCGAATCAATTCCGGAGAACTGCGCCCACAGTCATCCCCCCACGGAACCGGCGTCCCCCCGTGGAGAGGATGCCGTGGCTTCGCGTTCGCTATGCGACCGCGAAGCTCGCCTTCATGACTCAAAAACCGCGGCGAATTCATTGCCGTGTATGTCAGCCTCAAATGAATTGAGCTGAAATTCGATGCGCTCAATCATCTTCTGGTTTTGTGCGGGTTACCACTGGGGAGATGGCGACCTGTTTGAAGAAAAGTGACGATTATTTCAGGCTTTATTTGTTCGGACCTTCAACGCTGAAAGTAAAATGTGAAAAAGCGCTGATGGGAGCAGCTCTTTTCTGCCGACAAGTCGCCATTAGGGACGTGAGGCTTATGCACAGATTAGTACCACTGTCTCCGACGAGCGTTTTTGTCGTCCTCGACGGAGCCGGTGGTTTCCGGAATCCTCGACGACAAGGGGAGTCAAGTGCATAAGCCTCTGCCGTCAAAGTGTCGCGGAGTCAGGACTTTTGGCTCATGAG
>JACRDO010000094.1 GCA_016212885.1 Elusimicrobiota bacterium
CGCGAGAGGAGAGCGTCTTGCGCGCGGCCCTCGCGCCGGGCCTGAGCGTCGCGAGGACTGCGCGAGAGGAGAGCGTCTTGCGCGCGGCCCTCGCATCGGGCTGTCCGTCAGCAGCAAGCTCGGCGGCGCCGTGCGCCGCAACCGGTTGAAGCGGCTGCTCAGGGAAGCGTTCCGGTTCAACCGGGGACGCATCATAGCCGGGGCGGATTGCGTCTTTTACCCTCGCCCCGGATGCCGTTGGAAAGGTTTGAAAGAAGCTGAGGACGCGCTTTTGGATATTTGCCGCAGGGCCGGTGCTTTACGCTCATGAGCATCTCGGGTGCGTTACGACCGGTCCTGCTCGAGGTTTTGGACGTTTTCCGGGTCGTGCGGAGCGCGCTCCTGCCTCCGTGCTGCCGGTTCGTCCCGACCTGCTCCGAATACGCCCGTGAGGCGATCGGGAATCTGCCGCTTCACGCCGCGGCTGGGCGGATCCTTAGGCGACTCCTCCGCTGTCATCCTTTCCATCCCGGCGGGTACGACCCGCTGAAGCTTTCGTAGGCCCCGCGGGCTGGGGCCGCCGCACATTAGGATGGAAGAATGGACAAGAATCTGTTCCTAGCCGTCGCGCTCTCGATCCTGGTCTACGTGGGGTGGTTCACGGTGATGAACCGCCTCTATCCGCCCCAGCACAAGCCCGCCGCAGTCCCCGCGGCGGGCCCTGCCTCGGCTGGAAAGCCCGCCGCCGCTCCGGCGGTCGAAGCGCGCGAGGGGCCGGCGCCCCAGGAGGCGCCGGCCAAGGAGCCTCCCGCCGCCTCTTCCGGCAACGGGCTCGAAGGCGCCATCCCGTTCTTCGTCGGCAGGGTGGAATTGAAGGTCCAGCCCTTGGGCGCGGCCATCGCCAGCTACCGCTATCCCGGCCCCCTCGGGCCGGTCGAGCTCGTGCGGACTGCGCGTCCCGGATTCTTCGCGACTTGGCCCGAGCTGTCGTTCAAGCCTGTCGCCGGCCCGGGGATCGTATTCGAGGCCGCTCACCCCTCCGGGGCCCGCATCCGCAAGGAGTTCGTTTTCGATCCTGAAAAGAACCTGCACAAGCTGCGCATCGCGATCTCGAACGAAACGCGCAAGCCCGTGAGCGTGCCGTCCTGGGACGTCCTGATCGGGCCCGGCCTAGGCACCGTCGCGAACGAGGAGAAGGAGAATGCTTCCCAATGGCGGGCCGCGGTCCTGCACCCCCCGCAGGAGGGACAGACCCAGCCGCGCTTGGAGGAGTACAAGCTGAAGGAGGACCCCCGCTGGCGCGAGCAGGCCTACAAGTGGGCGGGGGTGGACAACCGCTACTTCCTGGCAGCTGCCGCTCCGGCCGAGGGGACGTTCCCGCGCTTCTGGACCGGCGCCGAGAAGAGCGCCGATGGCGAGAAGGCGCCGCTCCTCCGCATCGAGGCGAAGCCCTCGGCCATCGAGCCCGGGCGCTCGGCGGAGTTCGAGATCCCGTTCTACCTCGGGCCCAAGGGCTACACCCATCTGGGCAGCTTGGGCCTCGGGCTCGAGAAATCGGTGCAGTTCGGCTGGTTCGACAAGATCGGGCGCATGGCGCTCCAGGTGCTCTACGCCCTGCACCGCTTCACCGGCAACTACGGCTGGGCCATCATCCTGATGACGATCTTCCTGCAGGTCCTGCTCTCCCCGCTGACCTACAAGCAGATGAAGTCCGCCGCGATCATGAAGAAGCTCCAGCCCGAGCTCACCCGCATCCAGCAGAAGTTCGCCAAGGACCCCCAGCGCCTCAACCAGGAGATGATGGGACTCTACCGGCGCCACGGCGCGAACCCTTTGGGCGGCTGCCTGCCGCTCCTCGTGCAGATGCCGATCTTCATCGCGCTCTTCAACGCCCTGCGCGGAGCCTGGGAGCTGCACGGCGCGGGCTGGATCTTCTGGATCAAGGACCTCTCGGCGCACGACCCGTACTACGTCCTTCCGCTCATCATGGGCGGAGTGATGTTCCTGCAGAGCAGGATGAACCCGGTCCAGGCGGCAGATCCCATGCAGGCGAAGATGTTCCAGTACATGCCGGTCATCTTCACCTTCATGTTCCTGAAGTTTCCGGCCGGGCTGGTCCTCTATTGGCTGACCAACAGTGTGCTGGGCCTTCTGCAGCAGATGGCGCTCATGAAGCGCTTCAAATGAGCGATTCAATGCCTTAATAGGAGCTACCCATGAAAAAAGAGATCGAAATGCAGGGCAAAACCGTTACCATAGCCGTAGAGAGCGGGCTGAAGGAGCTCGGCCTTCGCCGGGACCAAGCCGAGGTCCAGGTCATCGAGGAAGGCTCCGCCGGCTTCCTCGGGATCGGCGCCAAGCCCGCCCGGGTGCTCATCCGGGAGAAGCGCTGGGGCTCGGAATCCGGCGCAGTCGAGCCTCCCTCCGTGCGTCCGCAGACCCCGAAGCCCTCGCCGCCGCGGGCTCAGACCCCGAAGCCCTCCCATCAGCACAGGGGGCGCCGGCCTCAAGCGCCGGCGCCGAGGCCGAGCGCCGAGGAAGAGCGCGCCCCGGAGAAGCCCAAGGCCGACGTCCCGGTCGACACCTCAAAAGCCTGCGAGACCGCGCAAGCCGTGGTCAAAGACCTCCTGGCGCTGACGGGCCTGGCCGCGCCGACGCTGAGGACCGGCTGGGACTCCGAGCAGGTGCGCGTCCGCATCGAAGTGGACACCCCGGACGCCGCGCTCCTGATCGGCAAAGCCGGGAAGACGCTCGAATCGCTGCAGTTCCTCGTCACCGTCATCGTCGGGCGGCGCATAGGCGCGCCGGTCGCGGTCCAAGTGGACAGCCAGGGCTACTGGAAGAGGATCGAGGAGCGCATCGTCTCGGACATCCAGGCCGCGGTCAGCGACGTGAAGCGGACCGGCCAGCCGTGGCGCTTCGACCCCATGGGCCCGGCCATGCGCCGCCTCGTGCACCGCAAGCTCATGAACCATCCCGACGTCGAGACGGCCTCCGAAGGGGAAGGGCCTTGGCGGAAAGTGGTGGTGAAGCCTCGGCGGAAGTGACCGACACCATCGCCGCCCTGGCGACTCCGCCGGGCCGCGGCGCGGTCGGCATCGTGCGCCTTTCAGGCGATGGAGCCCTCGCGGTCGCGAGGGCTTTCATCGCTCATGGGAGCATCCCGGAGCGCCGGCCGGTCCTGCGGACGATATGGGACGGGAAGGAGGCGCTCGACAGGGCGCTGGTGACCTTCTTCCCGAAGGGGGCGAGCTACACGTGCGAGCCCTCGGTCGAGATCTCCGCGCACGGGTCCCCCTACGTCCTCTCGCGCCTGCTGGAGCTCTGCGTGAAGGCCGGCGCGCGCCTCGCCCGGCCAGGGGAGTTCACCCAGAGGGCCTTCCTCAACGGCCGCATGGACCTGGCCCAGGCGGAGGCGGTCTGCGACCTGATCTCAGCGCAGGGCCGCCTCGCGCATCGCAGCGCGATCAACAGGCTGGAGGGGGGGCTTTCCAGGAAGGTCGCGGCCCTGCGCGGGAGGATCGTGTCCCTGCTCGCCCAGGTCGAAGCCTCCCTGGACCATCCGGACGACGACCTCCCGTCTCTTTCCTCGCGCCGCCTCTGCGCGGAGCTCTCGCCGATGATCAAGGATGTCCGGCGGCTGCTGGAGGCCGCGGGCCGAAGCCGGCTGCTGAGCCAAGGGGCGCGCATCGCCATCGTGGGCCGGCCGAATGCCGGCAAGTCGAGCCTCCTCAACGCCCTGCTCGGGATCGAGAGGGCGATCGTCTCCAAGGAGCCGGGCACCACGCGCGATACGATCGAGGCCCCCTGCGAGCTGGACGGGCTCGCCGCGGTCCTCGTGGACACCGCGGGGCTGCGCGAGACCAGGGCTGCGGCGGGGCCCATGGAGGCAGAGGGCATGGCGCGGGCCGAGACCGCGCTCTCCGGCGCGGACCTCGCCCTGCTCGTGCTTGATCGCACCCAGCCTTTCGAGGCGCAGGAGCCGCTTTTCGACCGCCTGGCTGAGGAGTCGCGCCGCGGCCTTAGGCCCCTCGTGGCCGCGCTCAACAAGAGCGACCTTCCCGGCAGGGATGCGGCCCAAAAGGCCCTGAAGACGGCGCGCGGAGCGGGCTTGCGGCTCCACCAGGTCTCGGCCCTGCGAGGGACCGGACTCAAGCCTCTTTGCAGGGCCTTGGCCGCGGCCCTCGCGCCGGGCCTGAGCGACGCCTCCTTGAGCGTGGGTGCGCGCCACGCGCTCGCGCTCAAGGCCTGCCTGGCCGAGCTCGAATCCGGCGCCGGAAAGCTGCGAATGGATTTGCCGGAGCTGGCCGCGGACCACCTGCGCCGCGCGCTCGAGGCCCTAGACGACATCACGGGCCACTCCACCGCGGAGCACGTCCTGGAAGCGGTGTTCTCCCGGTTCTGCGTGGGGAAATGACCGAAAGCTCCAGTCGTTCTTTCTCTGAGCTTTCGGCCCCTGTCCGACACGTTCCGGGTCGGACAGGGGAGGGGCTGCATCCTCAGGCAAAATACGTCCTCTGCCTCCTCTTCGCCGTCAACCTCGTCAACTACATTGACCGGCAGGTGCTCTACGCCCTCCTGCCCCTGGTGAAGGCCGAGTTCGGCGCCAGCGACGCGATGCTGGGCGCGCTCGCCTCCGCCTTCATGATCGTCTATATGTGCGCCGCGCCTCCGATCGGCTACCTCGCGGACCGGACCCGCCGGGTCTTCTGGATCGCCTTCGGCCTCGTCTTCTGGAGCGTCGCCACGGTCTTCTCCGGCCTGAGCCGGAGCTACGCCCAGCTCTTCGCGGCGCGCTCAGCCGTAGGCATCGGGGAGTCCTGCTACGGCGGCGTGGCGCCCTCTTTCGTGGCCGAGCACTTCCCGAAAGAGCGCCGCGGCGGGGTCCTGGCGATCTTCTCCATGGCCATCCCGGTCGGCAGCGCGCTGGGCTATGTGCTCGGGGGCTGGCTGGGCCAGGCTTTCGGTTGGCGCTCGGCCTTCTTCGTCGTGGGGCTTCCCGGCCTCCTGCTTGCGGCCCTGGCTTGGCGGCTCAAAGACCCGCAAGGACCCAGAGAGGACCGGCCCAGAAAAGCCCCGACTCTTCCGGAATACGCGGCCCTGTATCGAAACCGCTCCTACCTGGCGAGCACCTTGGCGATGGCGGCGATGACCTTCTCCCTCGGCGGGCTCGCGGTCTGGATGCCGACCTTCTTCCATCGGGCCTGGGGGATGGACGTCGCACGTGCGGGGACAGTCTTCGGCGCAGTCACCGTGGCAGGGGGCCTGCTGGGCAGCCTGCTGGGGGGCTGGCTGGGGGACCGTCTGCTCAAGGTCACCGGCAAGGCCTACTTCCTGGTCTCAGGCGCGGGGCTCATGCTCGCCCTGCCGGCCGGAGTCTTGGCGGTGAACGCGGGCTCCCTGGAGCTGGCGCTCGCCGCGGTCTTTCTCACCGAACTGCTCGCCTTCCTCAATATGGGCCCGCTCAACGGGGTCATCGTCTCGGTGACGCCACAGGCCGTACGTTCGATGGCCTTCGCGGCGAACATTTTCGTCATCCATGCCCTGGGCGACGCGCTCAGCCCCGCGATCATCGGCCGCATCTCGGACCTGGCCGGCCTGCGCGCCGGCCTGCTTTTCGCGATGCTGTTCCTGGGGATCTCGGGAGCGATATGCTTCTGGGGCGCCCGGCATGTGGAAAAGGACTCCCTGGAGGCTGGGAATGACTGAGAACGCCGCTGCTTGGGCCCTGGCCAGGGACATCCTCTTCAAGCCTTCGCGCGGGGCGGAGCGCCTGAGGGAGAAGGACGCCTTCTACGCCTCGCTGCGCATCTATGCGGTGTCGGTGGCCGCGATGGTCCTCTTCAACTGGCTCAAGCCTGAGCCGTATCCGCTGGTGAGCGCGATGGCTCAGGGCATCATCGAGCCGGGCCGCGGCCTCGTCTTTTGGGTGAAGGTCCATGCCTTCTGGGGCACGGTCCTGAGCGCGGTCCTCACGGTCTTCTTGGGCTGGTTCAGCTCCAGGTTCAGCTCCTCCAAGCTCAGGATGGCATGGCTGGTCCCCTTCAGCATGGGCCTGGCCTTGATGCCTCTGCTGCCGATACTGCTCTATAAGATGGATGTCATCGGCAAGGGCTCCTTCGCCCTCTGGTGGCTCCTGCTCCTGGCCGCGATGGCGCCCGGGGTCCGGCGGCGTCCGGCAGATTCCTGGCGGTCCATCGCGGCCTTTGTGCTGTCGTTGAACGCCATCTACATCGCGCTCTTCCCGTTCCTGGCGCTCGGGGCCCTGCTGCATCAGCGCACCGCGGCCTGGGGCTGGTCCTACATAGGCCTGGACCCGTTCTACTTCATCGTGTCAATCGCGATGCTGTTCTGGACCTTGGGCCTCGGCACCTATATGCTCGGCTCCCTGGAGCGCTTCTCCAAGCCCCGCGCCTTCATGGCCCTGGCCCTTTCGATCCTGAGCCAGGAGCTGTTCATCGCATCGCTGCACAGCCTGGGGCTTCTGCCGAAGGAAGTGCTCAAGGCGATGATGTTCTGATGGCGCGGCCCCTCAAGCCCTACGACGTGCTCGTCATCGGCGCGGGCCACGCCGGCTGCGAGGCCGCCCTGGCCGCGGCCAGGCTCGGACGGCGCACCCTGCTGCTCACCCAGAACCTGGATCACGCGGCGCAGATGTCCTGCAACCCGGCCATCGGAGGCGTGGCCAAGGGGCAGATGGTCCGGGAGATCGACGCCCTGGGCGGGGAGATGGCCGTGGCCACCGACAAGACGGGGCTCCACTTCATGACCCTGAACCCCGGCCGGGGGGCCGCGGTCCGCTCGCCCCGTGTCCAGTGCGACCGCAAAGCCTACCACGCCGCCATGAAGGAGGCGCTCGAGTCTCAGGAGGGGCTGGACATCCGGCAGGACGAGGCGCGCTCCCTGCTGTGCGAAAGCCGCATCCAAGGCGTGGAGACCAAGCGCGGCGCCCGGCACTACGCCAGGACGGTCGTGGTCTCGACCGGGACATTCCTCAACGGCCTCGCCCACATCGGCCTGCACCGCTTCCCGGCCGGCCGGGCCGGGGACCCTCCGGCCGTGGGGCTCTCGGAGAGCCTGCGCGGCCTCGGCTTCGAGGTCATGCGCTTTAAGACCGGGACCCCGCCGCGCCTCCACAAGCGCTCCATCGACTTTTCGAGGCTCGAGGTCCAGAGGCCGGAGGCGAGCCCTGAGCCGATGTCCCACTCGACTCCGGAGGTCCGGCGGGATTTCCTGCCCTGCTGGATCACCTACACGACGGAGGAGACCCACCGGATCATCCGCAAGAACCTGGACCGCTCCCCGCTCTACAGCGGGGTCATCCGCTCCCTCGGCCCGCGCTACTGTCCCTCCATAGAGGACAAGGTCGTGAAGTTCCCCGATAAGCCGAGGCACCAGATCTTCCTCGAGCCGGAGGGCTTGCGAACCCAGGAGGTCTACCCGAACGGCATCTCCACGAGCCTGCCGGAGGACGTCCAAGAGGCTTTTGTCCGGAGCATCCCGGGGCTCGAGCGCGCGGAGATCCTCCGGCCTGGCTACGCCATCGAGTACGATTTCTGCCCGCCGACGCAGGTCCGCTCCACCCTGGAGACGAAAAAGGCGCCGGGGCTCTATTTCGCTGGCCAGATCAACGGGACCACCGGCTACGAGGAGGCCGCGGCCCAGGGCCTGATCGCGGGGATCAACGCGGCGCGCTCGGTCCGCGCAGAGGAGCCGCTCGTTCTGCGGCGCGATGAGGCCTACATCGGGGTCATGATCGACGACCTCGTCACCAAAGGGGTGGATGAGCCTTATCGGATGTTCACTGCGCGCGCCGAGCACCGCCTGCGCCTGCGCGCGGACAACGCGGACCTCCGCTTGATGGAGAGGGGGTTCAAGCTCGGCCTGGTGCGCAAGCCCCTCTTCGAGCGGTTCCTCCGCTATCGCGAAGCGGTGGAGGCTCTGCTGGCCGGAGGCTGTCCGAAGTCGGACGACCGGAAGATGGCCCCTTGGTCCATGTCCAGAGCCGTCTGCCAAGCGGAAATCCAAAGACACTATGCCGGCTACATCCGGAGGGACGACAGCGCTTTGGAGACCGTGCGCTCGCTCGAGCAGGCCCGCATCCCGGAGGATTTCGGCTACGAGCGCCTGCCCCTGCTGGCCGAGGCCCGGCAGAAGCTCGCGCGCGTGCGCCCGCTGAGCCTCGCGCAGGCCTCCCGCGTGCCGGGGGTGACGCCGGCGGATGTCCAGATATTGTCGGTGTGGCTGAAGCGGCATCTCTCATGAAAGCGGACACCCGCCTTCTTGCCGAAAGCACCCTCGCGGGCTGGGGCGTCGCCCTGGATGAGCGCCAATGGGCCCTCCTCGACAACTACCTCGGGGATGTGCTGGAATATAATCGGAAGGTCAACCTGACGGCGGCGAGCGGCGAGGCGGAGGTGGTGCGGCGCCATTTCCTCGACGCGCTGGCGGCCCTGCCGGAGCTGCGCGCGCGTCTTAGCCCGGCTCCGAGGCTTGCGGACATCGGCGCAGGCGCGGGCTTCCTCGGGGTTTGCTTGAAGATCGCTTGGCCGCAGGCGGAGATCACGCTGATCGAGTCGGCTTACCGGAAGTTCAAGTTCCTGAGTTGGGCCGCGGCTCGCACGGGGCTGAGGGGCCTGCGCGTCCTTCACGAGCGGGCCGGCTCCCAGCGCGGCTTCGACTGCGTCCTGGCGCGCGCCGTGGCGCCGCTGGCGAAGCTCGCGGAGCTCGCCCTGCCGATGGGGAAGCTGCTCGGGGCATGGGAGAGCGCCTTGCCCCTGGCGCTACTGGAAGCCAGGGACCGCGCGGTAGAGCCGTGCTCCTTAGCCGCGCGGCCGGATGCGGGCCGGATTGGGGGAGGCGCGCTGGACGGCTCCATCGCCTACCGCCTTCCGGGCGAAGACCGGGACAGGCACGTCGTATTCATCAGGGGGGAGGAACCGTGAACCTGCTCAACATCTACTTCACGCCGTTCGCGTCGGTCCTGGTGCTCGCGGCCATATATTTCATGGACTTCTCGGAGCCGCAGGACAAGCTGAACAGGAACCTGGCCCTGGGCGTGCTGGCGCTCTCCCTGGTCGTCAACCATCTGCTGACGAAGTACACCTACCGCCTGATCGGCTGGGCGGGCCGCCTGAAATCCATCCAGGTCTGGCTGACCTTCTTCTGGGCCATCCCGCTCTTCTACCTGCTCGGCACCTACTGGGGCCCGATGTGGCTGCTCTTCACCATGGCGCCGGTCACGGCCGCGCTCTACCAGAGCCGCTGGAAGACCCTCGCGATCTCCCTGCTCTCAGGCGGGGCCATGCTCGGGCTCTATGCCCTGCGCTCCTATATCATCGGCATGGCGCTCGGCGAGCAGCACTGGGCCATGGCCGGGGTCCATGCGGTTTTCATTGTCGTGATGGCGATGTTCGTACACGCCTTGGCCGAGACCGCGCTCAGGCTGAGGGACGTCGGGTCCAGGGTGTGAGTCCTGACAGCTTGAATTTCGGCGGAATCCAGGTACACTTATAGAGGAAGCAAGGCGCAGGCCAAAGAGCCCCTGACGCCTGTAATTTTATTGCCTACATGGACATACTGATCAAGCTCCGCGTCTATCTGTGGCTGATGGTCTTAAGCCTCTGGGGCCTGATGATCTTCCAATTCCTCGAGGACGAGGGGGGCGGCCTCCAGCCGATGCGCTGGCTTTCAAGCAAGCCGAGCCCCCAGGCGGAGGAGAAGGCCCCCGCGGCGCCGACCGTCTCCATTGCAGAACTCTTCCCGAAACCGGTCGAGGACCTCCGCCCGGAGCCCCTGCCTTCATCCTCCGGGCTCGTTCAGAACGGGGCGGGGACCGCGTCGAAGGCCTTTGCGCTGACCTCGCTGCCGCGCCCTGCGCGCGAGCCGGCTCAACCCAGCGGGCTCCTGCTCGTCTCCAGGCTGCAGGTCCAACCCGCCCCTCCGGCCGCGCGCCCGCCCTCCCGGCCCCCGGCCGTCGAGCCCGCTGCCCCGAAAGGATTCTCCAAGGTCCAGACCCGCCACTTCATCGTCTTCTCCGAGGGCGAGGAGATGTCCAAGGACTTCGTCCAGACAATCGAGAACCTCCACGCAAACCTCATGCTCGACCTGGCGGCCTTCTCCCCCTGGGCGCGGGACGAGCGCGTGACCATCCATGTCTTCCGCAGCCAGGAGTCCTACCGGAAGGTGACGGGGCGCCCCTCCTGGTCCGGCGGCGCCAGCTCGGTCAAGAGCCGCAAGATCTACCTCTACGAGAGCGACGAGAGCATCGGCATCCTCGCGCACGAGCTCTGCCACATCTACTTCGACAGCTTCTTCCTCGGCGGAAAGACGAACCCCCTGTGGCTGAGCGAGGGGATGTCGACGCTGGTGCAGACGGAGCGCGGCCTCGCCGCGCCGAGCTGGCTCAAGGAGAACATGGCCCTGCTCCGCCAGGGCGGCGGCTACTCGCTCTCGGAGATGCTGACCGTCGAGAACACCACCGGCGCCGACGATTCGAGCGTGCGGCTCTGGTACACGCAGGCGTTCAGCGTGGTCCGCTTCCTCATCCGCGCGCAGTACCGCTCCTCGTTCTACCGCTTCTGCACGCACCTCAAGAACGGCTTCCCCATCCACGAGGCGCTCTACCGCGCCTACGGCATGCCCTTCAACCGGGTCAAGGCGCTCGAGTACGCCTGGCGCCACGACCTCAAGTCCGACAAGCTCTAAGAAATAGTCCCTTCGGACCGCGCAGGGCCCAGGCTCCGCCCGCGGGAGCTCTTCGTCGGCATCCGCTCGCGCGCGGACGCGCGCCAATAGGACCTTCGGCCCCTTTAAATAAATTGGGTCTTGACAATCCCCGCAACTCCTGTTACAATTGTGCCCCGTGTCAAAAAGTGGCGTTGAATGTGGAATTGTGGTAGACAGGGGAAGAACGCGGGGCAAATGACGGCGGAAATCATAGGGCAGTACGACTACAGCCTCGACCCGAAGAACCGGGTCGTGGTGCCGCCGTCCTACCGGAATGCCCTCATCGGGGAGAAAGGCGCGCACTTCGTCCTGGCCATCGGCCAGGAGAACTGCCTGAGGCTCTTCCTTCCGTCCCAGTGGGACAAACTGGTCTCCGAAGCGAGAACCCAGACCCAGGATATCAAGGACAAGGAAAAAGCGCGGGCTGCGCGCCGCTACCTTTTCGGCACCGCCGTCCCTGCGGGCTTAGACGAGCAGGGGCGCATCCTGGTGCCTCAAAACCTGAAGGAATACGCAGGGCTGAAGAAAGGCGTCGTGGTGATCGGGGCCGGGAGCTGCATGGAGATCTGGTCCGTCGAGCGCTGGAACAAGTACCACAAAGAGGTCGCGGCCCCGACCTTCACGAAGCTATCGAAGAGCCTCGACATCTGACATGCCGAACCTGTTGATGAGCGAAAGAGAATACGCGCACGAGCCGGTCCTCCTGCAGGAGGTCCTCTCCCTGCTGGTGGAAGACCGCGACGGACTGTATCTCGACGCCACCCTCGGGGCCGGCGGGCACGCCGAAGCTGTCCTGCGTTCGCTCTCCTGCGAGGGCCGCCTGCTGGGCATGGACCTGGACCCGGAGGCGCTCTCCCTCTCCTCTGAGAGGCTCAAGGAGTTCGGCGGAAGGTTCCGCTGCGTCCAGGGCAATTTCAAGGACATCGCCCGCATCCTACAGAACGAGGGGTTCTTCCCGCTGGCCGGCGCGCTGTTCGATCTCGGGGTATCCTCCCTCCAGCTCGACGAGCCGTCGCGCGGCTTCGCATTCCAGCGGGAAGGACCGCTCGACATGAGGCTCGATCCGGCCAATCCGCTCACCGCCTCCCGCATCGTCAACGAGTGGCCGACGGAGCAGATCGAGCTCCTTCTGAGGGAATACGGCGAGGAGCGCGAGGCGCCCAGGATCGCGCGCTGGATCGTGGAAGCGCGCTCGAAGGAGCCGATCGAGACCACGGGGGGCCTGGCGTCCCTCATCGAGGCGCGCGTCCCCCGCTCCGGAGGCATCCACCCGGCGACCCGGACGTTCCAGGCCCTGCGCATCGCCGTCAACGGCGAGCTCGAGAATCTGACGAGGGGGCTCGGCGACGTCCTGCCCATGCTTCGCAGCGGAGGGAGGATCGCCGCGATCTCGTTCCATTCGCTCGAAGACCGGATCATCAAGAACGTTTTCAGGTCTTTCACGGGCAACGGAACCTGCCGGGGCCTGAGCGATGGGCCGCTCACGCCCCGGCAGGAGGAAGTCGAGCGCAATCCCCGGTCCAGGAGCGCGAAGCTCCGGGCCGTGGAGAAGCTGTAGGGCTGTGGGGGGCAACCATGAAGAACTCGGACGGCGGTTCGGGCGATGGGCGGCAAGCGGGAAGCGCGGTCACCCGCATCCTGCCTATCCGGCAGCGGATCATCCGGCTGACCCCTGTCGGGCCCTCATCGGTGTCAGGATACGTCTGGCGCCGCGTCTTCCTCAAGGGAAGGACCAACGGACAGTGAAGCGTCCCGAACACCCAGACGGTGTAGTTCGGGACGTATCGAACCTGCGTACCAAACATCCAGAATTTGTAGGTTTGGTGCGTCTCGAACCAATGCAGTCTGGATGTTCGAGACGTCGTGTGGAAAGTTCGATACGATCTGGCGGGCGCCTACTCGGCGGGGCGCCCCCGATTTTGGCGGTCAATGCGGAGAACGATCCGGCGTCCCGAACCAACGCAGTCTGGATGTTCGAGACGTACCAAACATCCAGAATTTGTAGGTTTGGTACGTCCCGAACCAACGCAGTCTGGATGTTCGAGACGGCGTGTGGGGGGTTCGATACGGGGCGCCCGCTTGGATTTAGGCGCGGAGGAGTGCTATATTACCGTTCCTCCTGAGCCATGAAGAGACGAACCTGTTCGATACTCGCAGCCTGCGCGTGCCTCACCTTCATCTTCCTCTGGGAACAGGTGCAGGCGACGCGCCTCGGCTATGAGGTGGGAAGAAGCCAGAAGCTGCTCCAGCGGCAGGCCCAGATGAACGCGTATCTGCGCATGGAGCTGGCGCGCCTGAGCGCTCCGGACCGGCTGGCCCGCGAGGCACAATCGCGGCTCAAGATGATCCCCCCGGATCCCCAGAGCCAGATTTTCTTGGGAGAATCGTCCGGGGACTCCGAAGCCCGCGCCTTCAAGGCGTCCCATCCGAACGGGCAGACGGGGACTCTGAGCTTCCTTTTCCGGCGGTAGGCGTCCACCATGGACACCCGCTTTCGCCTGGGCGTCAGCACCCTGCTTTGTCTGCTGCCGGTCCTCCCCCTGGCATCGCGCCTGGCGTGGCTGCAGGTCATACGGCACGAACAGCTCGACACCAAAGCCCGCGGCGAGACGGTCGGGCAGGACCTGGTCATCGTGCCGCGCGGGCGCATCCTGGATCGCGAGGGACGGGTGCTCGCCCAATCCCTGCCGGCTGCGTCGAGCTACCTGGATCTGACCAATGTCGCGGATCATCGCGAGGCGGTCCAAAAGGCCTGCAGGGCCCTCGACATTCCAGCTGGCCCGCTGCTCGCGAAGCTGAGGCCGGGGCGGCGCTTCCTTTGGCTCAAGCGGAAGCTGGCCCCGGAGGAGTCGGCGGCGCTCAGGTACAAGATACAGAAGAGCTCGCTGACCTTCATCGGCCTCGTGGCGGAAGCGCAGCGCGTCTATCCGAACGGGGACCTGCTCAGGCCGGTCCTGGGCGACGTCAACATCGACGAAAATGGCCTTTCCGGGCTCGAGCTCGCATTCGACCGCGAACTGAGCGGTCTTTCCTACAAGGTCCGTCTGATGAGGGACCGCAAGGGGAACGTCATCGTGCAGGAGCCCCCTCCGGAGCGCATCCCGCCCCCGGACCTTCGCCTGAGCATCGACCTGGCCGCCCAGCACTACGCGGAGTCCGAGCTCAAGGCCGCGGTCCTCAGCCGGAAGGCCAAGAGGGGGTTCATCCTGGTCCAGGATCCCCGCAGCGGGGACCTCCTGGCCTTGGCTTCTTTTCCGGCGGACCGGCTGAAGAACCCGGCTGTCCAGGACGTCTATGAGCCGGGGTCCACGTTCAAGCTCGTGGCGGCTGCCGCGGCGCTTGAGCGGAGGCTTTACGGCCCGCAGGAGACCATCGACTGCGAGGGGGGCCGCTGGGCCCTGGCCCCCAGCGTCGCCATCAAGGACCACGAACCGGAGGGCCTGCTGACCCTGCAGCAGGTCATCGAACGCTCCTCGAACATCGGGACAGCCAAGGTCGCGCTGAGGCTCGGGGCCTCGGCTTTTCACCGCACCTGCCGGCTCTTCGGCTTCGGATCGAGGACCGGCATCCCGCTGCCCGGGGAGAGCTCGGGCCTCCTTCCTCCGGTCTCCGCGCTGACCACGGTGCGGCTCGGCAACGCGGGGTTCGGCCAGGGCATCGCGGTGACCCCGCTTCAGCTGGCGGCGGCGTATTCCGCGCTCGCCAACAACGGGGCCCTGCTGGAGCCCCGGATCGTGCTCTCCATCGGGGACAAGGCCCTGCCCGGCCCGGTCCGGCTGAGGCAGGTCGCTGCGCCGGAGACGGTTTCTGCGCTGAGGGAGTTCCTGGAAGGGGTGGTCCTGCGCGGCACGGGCATGACGGCGCAGGTGAGCGGCTATCGCGTCGCCGGCAAGACCGGCACCGCGCAGAAGGTCGATCCGGCCACCGGCCGCTATTCCGCCGCGGACTACGTATCCTCTTTCATCGGCTTCGTCCCCGCGGATGACCCGCGCCTCTCGATCCTGGTGGTCGTGGACAGCCCGCGCGTGGGCTACTACGGCTCCGAGGTCGCGGGCCCCGTGTTCTCGCGCTTGTCGCGCATGCTCTTGGCCCGCTACGGAATCGCTCCAAAGGCGCCGACCGCGCCGCAGACTCGGCAGCCCGCGCAGACGCCTTCCCAGCGGAAGGCCGGGGCCTCCCCGACTTAAGTGGAGCTGAAAGCCATCCTGCAGGGCGTCGCCGGCGCGCGCTGCTGCGGCGATGCGGGCATCGACGTCACGGGCCTGGCCCATGACTCCAGGACGGTCCCAGCCGGGGGGCTTTTCATCGCGCTGCCCGGCGCCCGCACCGACGGCAACCGGCATATCAGGGACGCGCTGGAGCGCGGCGCGGCCGCGCTCATGAGCGAACTGTCCGCGCCTCCTCCGCCCATGGCAGCTGCCGCGACATGGGTGCAGGTGCCGGACGTGTTCTCGGCCATGGGCCGCGCGGCTGACAACTATTTCGGCTCGCCAACGGCCTCCCTCGCGGTCATCGGCGTGACCGGGACGACCGGCAAGACCACGACCACGTATTTCCTGGAGTCCATCATCAGCCGCTGCGGCGGGGCCCCGGGAGTCATCGGCACGATCGGGCATCGGCTCAGGCACCGAACCATCGAGAAGGCCGCCAACACGACCCCCTACTCTCTGGACCTGATGAGGCTGCTTGCGCGCATGCGTGAAGGTGGGGCCACCCACGTGGCGATGGAGGTCTCCTCGCACGCGCTCGCGACCAAGCGCGTCGAGGAGGTGGAGTTCGACGCGGCCGTCCTCACGAACCTCCAGCGCGACCACCTGGACTTCCATAAGACGATGGACTCTTACTTCGAGGCCAAGGCCCGCATCTTCGAGCTCTTGACCAGGGCCTCGTCCTCCAAGAGCCGGCGCCTCGCGGTCCTCAACCGCGACGACGCCTCCTTCGCCCGGTTCGCTCGCGCGGCCGCGCAGGCCCAGGCGCTCTCCTACGGCTTCGCCCCGGAAGCCGATTTCAGGGCCGAGGGCCTGGCTCTGGGGAGGCAGGGAACCAGCTTCCGGCTGCGCCGCGGGGGCCGGGAGTGGGCGGTCCGCCTGGGCCTGCTCGGGCGCCACAACGCGCACAACGCCCTGGCCGCCGCCGCCGCCGCCTGGAGCCTGGGTCTTGCCCCGGAAGGGATCCTCGAGGGTCTCGCGTCGTTGGACCGCGTTCCGGGCCGCCTGGAGCCTGTGGACGCGGGGCAGGGCTTCTCTGTCCTGGTGGATTACGCGCATACGGACCATGCCCTGGCCTCGGTCCTGGAAACGATCCGCTCCCTTCCCCACCGCCGAATCCTGGCGGTGTTCGGCTGCGGGGGGGACCGGGATGCGGGCAAGCGCGGGCCCATGGGCGCCGCGGCCTGCGCAGGCAGCGACCTCGCCATCCTCACCAGCGACAATCCGAGGACCGAGGACCCGGCCGCCATCATCGCCCAGATCGAGGAGGGCATCCGGCGCTCCGGGCGCCAAAATTATAAAATCGTGCCGGACCGCCGGGAGGCGATCTACGAGGCCCTGCGCCAGGCCCAGCCGGAGGACGCGGTCCTGATCGCGGGCAAGGGGCATGAGGATGCGCAGATCCTGCGGGACCGGACCATCCATTTCGACGACAGGGAGGTCGCGCGGGAGGCCCTCAAAGACCTGGGGAAGATTTGAAGGAGACCCCCATACGTCAGGCGCCGAACTGTTCCTCTCGGCGCCATGGGGGTTTTCGGGGGTGAGGGAGCCGTTGTTTATGGAGCTGAAAATGACCTGGGCAGAGGCGGCCAAGGCGGCCGGCGGAAGGCTTCTGCGCGGCCGTCCCGACGCGCCGCTGGGATCCCTTTCGACGGACAGCCGCCGCCTTGCGGCTGGGCAGGCTTTCCTCGCGCTGAAGGGGCTCCGGCTCGACGCGCACGAGCTTCTAGACGAGCAGCTGGCCCGCGCGGCCGGGGGCTGGATCGTCCGCGAAGGGGCGAGGCTGCCGGCCGCGCTCCCGGAAAATCTCCTCGAAGTCCCGGATACGCTGAGGGCCCTGGCGGCTCTCGCAGCTGCTCACCGCGGCCGCTTCGACCTGCCGGTGGCCGCGGTCACAGGCTCCAACGGAAAGACCACGACGAAAGAGATGCTCCGTTCGATCCTCTCGCGCGCCGCAGGCGAAGGCTCAGTCTGCGCCAACTCCGGCAGCCTGAATAACGAGGTCGGCCTGCCGCTGTCCGTGCTGGAGCTCTCCCGCGCGACGCGCTACGCGGTCTTCGAGCTCGGGGCCTCGCGCCGGGGCGACATCGCCTACCTCTGCGGGGCCGCGAAGCCGACGTTGGGCGTGCTGACCAACATCGGGCCGGCCCACATCGAGTTCTTCGGCAGCGTCGAAGCCGTCTTTCAGGCCAAATCCGAGCTGGTGGAGGCCCTGCCCTCCGGGTCCCCGGTGGTGCTGAACTCCGACGACCCCTGGCTCTCGAGGCTGCTGCCGGCCCTGGGCTCCCGAGCGGTCGCGTTCGGGGCCGGCGCCGCGGCGCAGGTCCGCATACTGGAGGCTGGACCCGGGGAGATCGCCCTGGCTCTGCCTCAGGGCCGCTTGAGTGTCCGGCTCCCCATCTGCGGCCGCACCCAGCGCCTCAATGCCGCGGCCGCCGCGGCCGCGGCCATGGCGCTCGGGCTGAGCCTGGAGGAGATCCGGGAGGGGCTTGTGTCTCATCAAGGCGTCCCGCTGCGCTTTGCCCAGCGCGGACACCCCACCGGGGCCTGGCTCCTTGTGGACGCCTACAACGCCAACCCGGATTCCATGCGGGCAGCTGTCGAGACCTTCCTGGAGGCGGCGCCGCCCGGAGAGAGGATTCTGGTCCTCGGCGACATGAAGGAGCTCGGGGCCGAGTCCGTTGGGCGCCACCAGGACCTGGGGCGCTGGCTGGCGGGCCTTCCCTTGAGCGCGGTCTTCCTGGCCGGGCCCGAGACCGTCCAGACTGCCGGGGCCCTCCGCCTGGCCGGGGCCGCGTATCCGGTGGCCCACGAACAGCAGGCGAAGGATCTTCTCCCGCTGATCCGGTCCAGGCTCAAGCCCGGAGCCAGCCTGCTCTTCAAGGCTTCCCGGGCCATGCGCTTCGAGGAGATCGCACAGGCCCTCTGATGCTTTACTACCTCCACCAGCTGCGCGATGTCTACAGCCCTTTCAACGTGTTCCGCTACATCTCTTTCCGCGCCGGCGCGGCCATGGTCAGCGCGCTGTTCCTGTCGATCCTCTGCGGCCCAGCCCTGATCCGCATCCTGCGGGAGAAGAAGATCGGCCAGCAGCAGCGCTTGGACGGCCCCCAAAGCCATCTAGCGAAGCAGGGCACTCCGACCATGGGAGGCCTGCTCATCATCCTGAGCGTCGTGGCGTCCACCCTTCTGTGGATGCGGCCCGACGTCCGGTTCACCTGGATGCTCCTGAGCGTCACCGTGCTCCTGGGGGGCGTCGGCTTCTGGGACGACTATCTGAAGCTGGTCCGCAAGGACCCGCGTGGCGCGCCGTCCCGGCTCAAGTTCGTGGCGCAGATCGCTGTTGCGTTCATCGTCGTGCTTTGGCTCGCGGTCCGCCCGCCCAACGGGGGGTATTCGGACATGCTTCTGGTCCCCTACGCCAAGGAGGCGTACCTCTCCCTGGGGTCCCTCTACTTCGTGCTGGCGGCGCTGATCATCGTCGGCTCCTCCAACGCCGTCAACCTGACCGATGGCCTCGACGGGCTGGCCGCCGGCTCCATCATCTTCTGCGCGATGACCTACGGGGTCTTCGCGTACATGGCCGGCAACATCAAGTTCGCGACCTACCTCCGGATCATCCCGGTGGAGGGGGCGGGCGAGATCTCGGTGTACCTGGCGGCCCTCATCGGCTCCTGTCTCGGCTTCCTTTGGTACAATGCCTATCCGGCCGAGGTGTTCATGGGGGACACGTCCTCCCTCTTCCTCGGCGGGGTCATCGGGACCGTGGCGCTCTGCGTCAAGCAGGAGCTGCTCCTGCCGATCGTCGGCGGCGTGTTCGTCGTCGAAACGCTGTCGGTGATCCTGCAGATGGGGTCCTACAAGCTGCGAGGCGGCAAGAGGATCTTCCGGATGGCGCCGCTGCACCATCACTTCGAGCTCGGAGGCATCGCGGAGCCGAAGGTCACGGTGCGCTTTTGGATCGCCAACATCGTCCTGATGCTGGCGGCGCTCGCTTCGCTCAAGCTGCGCTGACATGGGAAAGAAGAAGAGGAAGCTGAAGAAGAAGATAAAGCCGTCGGGACGAAAGGCTCCTGCTCCGCTTCCCGCGGACCGCTTCGATCCCGAGGTGTTCCGCAAGCGCCGGGCCTGCGTCCTGGGGCTCGGCCGTTCCGGATTCCATGCCGCGGCCCTGCTCTCGCGCAAGGGGTTCAAAGTGCTTGTCAGCGACTCCCGGTCCCGCAAGGAGCTTCCATTCGCCCGGCGGCTTCCCAAGGGGATCGTGCTGGAAGCGGGCGGGCACGGGGACAAGGCGCTCACCTGCGGCTTCGCGCTCAAGAGCCCGGGCATCCTGCCACAGGCGCCCATCCTGGGCCGCATTAGGGAGGCCGGGATTCCGATCTTCAGCGAGCTGGAGGTCTCCCTGGCCTTCTGCAGGAGCAGCGAGATCATCGCCGTGACCGGCACCAACGGCAAGACGACCACGACGTTCATGGCCTCTGCGATCCTGAAGGCAGCAGGCAGGCGGGTCCACACCCTCGGCAACGTGGGCACACCGCTCTCCGCGGAAGCTGCCAAGGTAGGCAAGGGCGACGTCTTGGTGCTCGAAGCATCGAGCTACCAGCTCGAGGACAGCCGTTGCTTCAAGCCCGCGGCCGCCGCGGTCCTCAACGTCACCTCGGACCACTTAGACCACCACGGCAGCATGGCGGCCTACCTCGCAGCCAAGGCCCGCGTCTTCCGCGACATGAGCCCGAGCGCCTGCTGCGTCTTCAACGCGGCCGACCCCCTGGCCTTCGGGCTCTCCCGCGACTGCGCGGCCAAGAAGCTATTCTTCAGCCTGAGGCCCTCGACCCTCGCATCGGCTTGGTTCGAGCGGGGCAGCCTCCGCTTCAGCCCTCCGTTCCTGAAAAAGGGCTTCTCCGTGGCTCCGCCCAAGCTCGTAGGAGAGCACAACCTGGAAAACGCCATGGCCGCGGGACTGCTCGCCTTGGCCTGCGGCGCGCCGCCCAAGGCCCTTGCGCGGGCGTTCAAGGCTTTCCGCGGCGTGGAGCACAGGATCGAGGAATGCGGCAAATTCCACGGCCTGCGGTGCGTCAACGACTCCAAGGCCACCAACGTCGATTCGACCCTCGTGGCGCTCAAGAGCCTGGAGGACCAGGCTGGGAAGATCCTCCTGATTCTCGGGGGCCTGGCCAAGCCGGGCGGATTCGCTCCGCTCAGGGCGCATGTGCAGAGGTGCGCCAAAGCCGTGCTGACCATCGGAAGCGCGGCGGCCAAGATCGAGGAGGACCTGGCGGGAGCTGCGCCGGTGTTCCCGTGCGAGAGCCTCGCGCAGGCGGTCTCCGTCGCTTTCCGCATCGGCCAGGCCGGCGAGACCCTCCTGCTGTCTCCGGCCTGCGCCTCCATGGACCAGTTCCGGGACTTCGAGCACCGGGGGCAGGCATTCAAGGAGCTTCTCAGGAAGACGCGGTGATCATCCCGGCGCGCAGGCGCCAGCCTCAGGCCGACTACGTCCTCATGACCATCACCATCGTCATGGTGGTCTTCGGCGCCGCGATGATGTGGTCCGCGAGCGCGATCATCGCGGACCTCGGGGAGAAGACCGGCAGCCAGTACTACTTCCTTCAGAGGCAGGCGCTCTGGGCGCTCCTGGGGATCGGCGTCATGGCCTTCTTCAGCCGCTTCAACTACAACCGGCTGCGCGAATGGGTCTGGCCTTCGGTCTTCGTCCTCCTGCTCCTTCTTTTCGTCGTGCTGTTCATGCATCCGGTCCATGGGAGCCGCCGCTGGATCCAGCTCGGGCCCCTGAATTTCCAGCCCGGAGAGTTCGCCAAGATCGTCATCATCCTTTTCCTGGCCGACTACGTGGACCGCAAGAAGAGCCGGGTGGGGACCGTGCTCCACGGGCTGATCCTGCCCTGGGCCGTGGTCGGAGCCGCGCTGATCCTCATCGCCGCGGAGCCCGACATCGGAACCCCGGCCCTGATTTTCGTCGTGGCCCTGCTGACCTTTTTCATCGGCGGGGCGCACATGATCCACGTCCTGGGGGCCGCGGTCTGCGCGGCGCCCGCGCTGGCCTACGAGATATTCCGCCACGACTACCGGGTCCAGCGCCTGAAAAGCTTCTTGGACCCTTTCAATCAAAAGGGAGGCTATCAGCTCTCGCAGTCCCTCCTGGCCGTGGGCTCGGGGGGCTGGCTGGGCAAGGGCCTGGGCCGCTCCCAGCTCAAGCTGCTCTACCTGCCGGCGCCGCATACGGACTTCATCTTCCCGATCATCTGCGAGGAGCTGGGCTTCGTCGGCGGCGCCGTGGTGGTCTGGCTGTTCGCCTGGTTCCTGCTCAGGGGCCTGGCCGCGGCCCGCAATGCGCCGAACCTCTTCGGTACCCTGCTGGCAGCCGGGTTGACGTTCATGATCGTCCTTCAGGCCTATTTCAACATCGCGATGTCGATCGGCCTGCTGCCGACCAAGGGAGTCCCCCTGCCGTTCTTCTCCTACGGAGGCTCCGGCTTGATCGCGAGCTTGGCCGCGGTCGGGATCCTGCTGAACATCTCCAAGCAGGCCGAGTTCCAGAAATGAGGTTCATCATCGCCTGCGGTGGGACCGGAGGCCACTTTTACCCCGGCTACGCGCTGGGCAAGGCCTTGATCGGACGCGGCCACGAGGCCCTGTTCCTGCTCCGCAAAGACGACCCCGCGGGTCCCCGCCTCGCCGCGGAGGACCTGCCGTTCGCGGAGCTCGACCTCCGGGGCCTGCCGCGCAGGCCCACCCTGGAGCTGGCAGCGGTCTTCTTCAAGCTCTTGGGGAGCCTGCGGGTGGCCCGGAACATCCTGAAGGCTTTCCGGCCGGAAGCTGTCGCGGGCATGGGAGGGTACCTGAGCTTCCCTCTGTCCGCGGCAGCTGCCATGGGCCGCGTGCCGCTGATCCTGCACGAGTCGAACTCGGTCCCAGGCCTTGCCAACCGGCTGTGCCTGCCTTTCGCCGAGTCCCTGGCCCTCGGGCTGCCTCTCAAGGCGCCTTTGTCCTCCTCGGTCCCGATGAGGCTCATCGGCACGCCCATCCGGGAAGAGCTGTGGCTCCGAAGGGACCCCGGCAAGGCCCGCGGCGCGCTGGAGTTGGACCCGGGCCGGAGGACCTTGCTCGTGTTCGGCGGGTCCCAAGGGGCGAGCTCGATCAACCAGGTCCTGCCGCAGGGGCTCGGGCTGCTGAAAAAGCGCGGGGCGGAGCTCCAGGTCCTGCATCTGGCCGGCAGGAAGGACGCCCCCGAGGTTCAGCGCCTCTACGACGAGGCCGGCATCCAGGCCCGGGCCCTCGCCTACCTCGACGCCATGCACCTGGCCTACGCGGCCGCGGACCTGGCCGTCTGCCGCTCCGGGGCCGCGACCCTCGCCGAGCTCGCGGCCCAAGCGAAACCGGCCCTGCTCATCCCCTACCCGGCCGCCACCGCGGGCCATCAGGAGGCGAACGCCGCGGTCTTCGAGCGCGCGGGCGCCGCCAAGATCCTCATGGAGCCCTTTTCAGCGGACTCCCTGGCCCAAGCCCTGGGCACTCTGCTCGATGAGCCGCAGAGCCTCAGCCACATGTCATCAGCCTACGCGCGCATCGGCCTCCCGGGCCCGCAGGAGTGCGTGCGCATGCTCGCGGACCTGGCCGAGCAGGCCGCAAGGAAAAAAGCGTGACCCGTTCCCGCAGGCCGCGCATCCTGGTGGTCAACGACGACGGCATCCACGGGATTGGACTCCTGCCTCTGATCGCGGTGCTCTCCGGCTTGGGCGAGGTGACGGCCGTGGTGCCGGAGCGGGAGCGCTCAGCCGACAGCCACTGCCTGACCCTGCGCCGTCCGCTGAGAGTGACGCTGCTGCGGCCCGGCCTCTACATGGCCGACGGCAGCCCGGCCGACTGCGCCCGGATCGGAGCCCTGGAGATCGTCAAGCGCCCCGATCTGGCGGTCTCCGGGGTCAACAACGGCTTCAACCTGGGCTCGGACGTCATCTATTCGGGAACCGTGGCTGGGGCCACCGAAGCTACGCTCCTCGGCATACCGGCGCTCTCCGTCAGCCGCGGCCAGGGAAGGACCCAGGATTTCAGGCCCGCCTCCGAGCTGGCCGGGAAGATCGCCGCGCAGATCCTGCGCCGGGGCTTGCCGCAGGGCGTCTGCCTCAACCTCAATGTCCCTCCACTCTCCGGCAGGCGGCTGAGGGGGGTGCGGATCACGGCGCTGGGCCGGAGAATCTACGGGAAGAAGGTCACGGCTCGCCGGGATCCCTATGGAGCGCCTTATTACTGGCTGGCCGGCCGCTACATCTCGGGTTTCCCGGACAAGGGCACGGACGTGACAGCTGTGCGCGATGGATTCGCTTCCTTGACGCCGCTGCACGTGGACAACACGCACCGGCCCACGCTCAAGCTGCTCAAGAGATGGGATCTTTGATCCTAGCGGCGGCGCTGGCCGCCCTCTCCGGCGAGAGGAATACTTCCGGCGCCTCCGAGGACGGCGGCCCCTTGGCCGCCGCATCTTCCACCCATACGGTCTCGGTCGAGCCTGAAGCCGTGCTCGCGGCGGTCGGGGACATCCGGCTCGACGGCCCAGTCGGCCGCGCCATGCTGGCCCACGGCGCAAAAGCGCCCACCGCCGGAGTCCTGCGCTGGCTCAGGGGAGATATCGTATTCGGGAACCTCGAGACCGCCGTATCCGAGCGGGGCAAGAAGGCGGCCAAGGAGTTCACTTTCCGGGCTCAGCCCAAGAACCTAAAGATCCTCTCCGAAGCGGGGTTCACGATCGTCAGCCTGGCCAACAACCATTCCATGGATTTCGGTTCGCAAGCCCTTCTGGATGCCCTCAAGGCCCTGGATCGCGAGAAGATCGCGCACATCGGCGCTGGACGGAACCTCGAGGAGGCCCGCAAGCCGGTCTTCCTGGAGGCCGGGGGCTTGAAGATCGGGTTCCTGGCGCTGACGAGCACTTTCCCGGAGGAGCATTGGGCGGGCCGCAAGCGGCCCGGCGTGGCTTCGTCGGAGACGGACCGGGTCTCGGCCTGGGTGCGCGAGGCCAAGGCTTCCTGCGACGTGCTGGTGGTCTCCTTCCATGGTGGGGAGCAGAAGGCCGAAACCCCCAACGAGGTCCAGCGCGCCTTCGGCCGGGCCGCCATCGAGGGCGGCGCGGACATCGTCGTAGGGCACCACCCGCACGTGCTCCAGGCCGTGGAACTGCGAGGCGGCCGGCCGATCCTCCACAGCATCGGCAACTTCCTCTTCGTCTCACCGACCCCCTGCACCCGGCTGGCCGTGATCGCCCGCATCCGCCTCGGCCGCGGGGGGGTGCGCTCCATCGACTTCGTGCCGCTGGATACCTGGACCGACGGCCGCCTCAAGCCGGCGCGTTCGCCTGCGGACATCCAAGCGGTCCGCGACGCCTTAGACCGCGACGGCGCCTTGACGGCCAGGCCGGATTTCCTGCGGGTCGTCAAGGACTTGCAGGAAGAGTGATGTCAGCGAGCTTGTTCGGGACGTAGCTGAACTCGCATACTTGATGGTCTGGCGCGCCCCCAGCGGGTCGAAATCCGGCGCCGTTGTGATATCAGCAGCTCCCAGAAGCGTGCCTCTTCAACCGTGTCAGGCCAGCGTATAGCGCACAATATTTTTCCGGGTCGCCCTGACATGGGGTTTTGCGTTAATCTTATCAATACGATTGGTATTGAAAAATAACGGTTTATCACTTATAATATTCTTATAGAAATAATTTTATTTCTATAGCAATATGACCAACAAGACCAAAGCAGCCTCGATTGGAGCGCGTGTCCGGGAACTGCGTAAGGAGCGGCACTGGACGCAGGTGCGTCTGGCTGCCCTGCTTGGGATTTCCCAGGGGCACCTGTCTCAGCTAGAGCGCGGCAACCAATCCTTTTCGGCAGAGCAGTTGCTTGCCATCCTCAAGCATTTCAACGTCAACCTCGACCGGATCTCTCCGGAAAAGGCCCCCGCTGGAAGCCAGATACAGAATGCCCTGGCAAGAGAGGGGGCAGGGCATTTGGCGGAAAGCGAGGACATCCTTCCCTCCGAAAGCCTCAAGAACGCGACCGCGGTAATACGCGAAGCGCTTGTCTCAGCCGACTCGGCAAGGCAGGTCGCCGCAGTGGCTCCGGTCCTAGTCAGCCATGTCGGGCAAATCAATTTGACCCGTCTTCGCAATGAGTTCGCGGAACTGGGCTTGGCGCATCGCCTGGATTGGGCCCTTGAGTGCACCCTCGAAGCCATCAAACAAGAGAGCGCCCAGCCCCTGCCAAGGGAGTGGCGCCTCAAATACAGGCGAGCGGTCACCATTATCGAGGCCTTCTACGCGCCATCTTTTGCGCTTCGGCAGGGACTCCCTTATGATGCCGAAAACCCGTCGCCATTTGATGTGCTCGACCCAGAGATCACCAGCAAGGAAGCGCTAAAGGAAACCATCGAGAACCTCCCTCCTATCGCGCGGAAGTGGCGGATTGCCACCGGCATTAAGGTCAATGACTTCGTAAGGGCGCTCCGAGGAGCCCGTGGCGCAGATTAGAAAGTTCCTCGCAGAAATCGACGCCAAGTGGAAGGCTCTCGGCGGAGAGCCCCTCACTCTGCAAGTCATCGGCTCGGCAGCGCTGATGCTCCAGTGCGATTACGATCGAGGGACCAAGGATGGCGATATCCTCGAATCAAAAGACCTGCCACCCGCAGTGAAGACTCAGCTTCTCGCCATCGCCGACAAGGGGACCGATTTGAGCAAGGAATTCCGGATTTACATCGACATAGTCCGGATTGCCATCCTGTTCGTGCCCCAAAAACTCATATTCCGTCCTGTGCCAGATCTGCAACTTAAGAACTTCTCAGTCGAAGTCTTGGACGTCGTCGACGTCGTCGTCAGCAAGCTCAAGCGCTTCAACCAAAGCGACAAGAATGACATCCGAGCGATGGCGGATAGAGGCCTGATCGATCATAAGAAGTTCATCGCTCGATTCGAAGCGGCTCTCGACATGTTTTCGACAGATGCCCGGGCCGACGAGTTCCCCAAATACATCAAGAACCTCCGCGTGGTCGAGAGGGATATCCTCGATGTCCCGCCGGCCGACATCGAACTTCCCCTCTGGATGCAGGATTGACCCTATGGAACTGGTCGCTGAAATGAGTTCTCCAGTTTAAAAGTGAGCAGATTTTTATGGCTGGGCTATGCAAAACGCACCTGAGATAAACCAAACATGAGCGGGAAGACCTTCTTCGGCCGAAACCTTTTCGATGTTGACTCCCTCAAGGTCTATTGGGGTGCCTGAGGCGGACTCATTGTCGGATGGTCTGGCGCGCCCCCAGCGGGTCGAAATCCGGCGCCGTTGTTGTATTATACTCGGGTTGGAGGGCGAAATTGCCGCCGGCGATCGCCGGCGTGGGGGTTCAAGTTACGATTGATAGACCCCCCGCGTTTTAGCTAAACTCCCTGACGATGACCATCTCCCAGCTCGTCCGCTTCAAGCTGCTGAGCACCCTCCCGAGGAAGCATCTGCAGCGCATCCGCGCCCTGGCCGTCACGCGGGACTTCGAGGCGGGCCAGCAGATCTTCAGCAAGGCCGACACGGCCCACCACATCTTCTTCGTGGTCTCGGGGCAGGTCAAGATCTTCTGCCAGTCCGCCTCGCGCAAGCGCAAGACCTTCGCCTACTTCGGCCCGGGCGACATCTTCGGCGAGATGGGGGTCCTGCTCGACACGTCGAGGTCCGCCTCCGCGGTCTCGGTCGCGAAGTCGCGCCTGCTGATCCTGAGCACCAAGGATTTCCGCAGATTCCTGCTCTCGGACCCGGGCGTCACGCTGAAGCTGTTGAAGACCGTGGCCGAAAGGCTCCGCTTCGCGGACGAGGAGATCGAGAGCCTGCTCTTCAGGAACATCCTTGGACGGGTCTCGAAGGCGGTCCATGACCTGGGCTGCCACCACGGGGTCTGGCGCCGCAGGGGCCTGGTGCTCCGGCAGCGCTACACGCACCAGGAGCTGGCGGACCTGGTCGGAACGACCCGGGAGCCTCTCTCCCGAGCGCTCGCTTCGCTTCGCCGCGCAGGCCTTCTGGAGATGCAGGAAGGCCGCATCCGCATTCCCAACCCCAAGAAGCTCGAATCCTTGATCCGGACATCGGCCGGAAACAGCTGACCATGGCTGCCTACCGCACGCGCTGGTGCGGCGAGCTGACCCTCTCCGACGTCGGGCAGGAGGCGCGCCTGGCCGGCTGGGTGCACGCGCGCCGGGACCACGGCGGGGTCTATTTCTTCGACCTGCGCGACCGCACCGGCGTAGCCCAGATCGTGGCTGACCCGAGGACCCCGGAGCCGTTCAAGGCCGCGGAAGCGCTCGGCGGCGAGCACGTGGTCTCGGTCAGGGGGATCGTGGAGCGGCGGCCCGAGGGCCGGGAGAACCTCAAGCTGCCGACCGGCCGGGTGGAGGTGCGGGCGGAGGAGATACGCCTGCTGAGCGTCTCGAAGCCTCTGCCTTTCGAGGTCGAGGACCAGACCAACGCGGGTGAGGAGACCCGCCTGAAATACCGCTTTCTCGACCTGCGGCGCCCGCGCATGCTGGGGAATCTCAAGCTGCGCCACCTCGCCGCGGCCGCTGCGCGGCGCTATCTTGACGGAGCGGGCTTCCTGGAGATCGAGACCCCGATCCTGGCGAAATCCACCCCGGAGGGGGCGCGCGACTACCTCGTCCCATGCCGGGTCAACCCGGGCACCTTCTACGCCCTGCCCCAGTCGCCGCAGATCTTCAAGCAAATCCTGATGGTGGCCGGCTTCGAGCGCTACTTTCAGTTCTCGCGCGCCTTCCGCGACGAGGACCTCCGCTCGGACCGCCAGCCGGAGCACACGCAGATCGACCTGGAGATGTCCTTCGTCGAGGAGGACGACGTGCATGCCGTCGTCGAGGGCCTCATGGCGGAGGTCTTCAAAGCCGCGCTCGGCGTGAGCCTGGAAGTCCCGTTCCCGGCCCTCGATTTCTCGCAGGCGATGGCCCGCTGCGGCTCGGACAAGCCGGACCTGCGCTACGGCCTCCGGATCGAGGATTTCTCCGAGTTGTTCCGCGAGAGCGGCTTCCGCGTCTTCGGCGAAGCGGCGCGCTCGGGCGGGGTCGTGCGGGCCCTCCCGGCTTCGGGGCCCAAGAGCCTCAACCGCGCGGACCTCGACAAGCTGACCGAACTGGCCAAGTCGCTCGGAGCCAAGGGGTTGGCCTGGATTCGCTGGAAGGAGGAGGGAGGCAAGCTCCAGCCGGATTCTCCAATCGCCAAATTCCTCTCAGCCGTTGAGCTGGCCGCCCTGGCTGAGCGCCTGAAGCCGAAGGCCGGCGACGCCCTGCTCTTCGGCGCTGGGGCCGGCGCCGACGTCGCGAAGATCCTGGGAGCTCTGCGCAAGGAGCTCATCGCGAAGCTCGATCTCAAGCCGGAAAAGGACTGGGCTTTCCTCTGGGTCAAGCATTTTCCCCTGCTCGAGAAGGACGAGGAGACGGGCTGCTGGACCTTCAGCCATAACCCCTTCACGGCCCCGCTGGAGGCGGACGTCGCCAAGCTCGACTCGGACCCCGACGCGGTTCTCTCGCACCAGTACGACCTGGTCCTCAACGGGATAGAATTGGGCTCAGGCTCCATCCGCAACCACCGCGTGGACATGCAGGAGAAAATCTTCGGCTTGATGGGCTACAGCCGGGAGGAGATGCGCGAGCGCTTCGGCCTCCTGCTCAACGCCCTGGAGTACGGGGCCCCGCCCCACGGGGGCATCGGCATCGGCTTCGACAGGCTGTGCGCGGTCCTGCGCGGCGAGGAGTCCATCCGCGAGGTGATCGCGTTCCCAAAGACCAACAAGGGCTTCGACCTGATGAGCGAGGCCCCCTCCGCCGTCTCCGCCAAGCAGCTCAAGGAACTCCGCATCCGCATCGACTCGTGATCTCCGGCCGATGCAGAGCCGCCCTGTTCGGCGCCGCGCTCGCCGCGGCGGTCTTTTCCGCGTACGCCCCGTCGCTCAAGGGGGGGTTCCTCTGGGGCGAAGACCTTGGCGGGCGGCTGCGGGGGCTGCCTCCCGCCGGCTGCCGAGCCGCCAGCGCGGCCCTGCATTCCGCCAATGCCTGGATGTTCGCCTCCGCGATCGGGGCGATGGGCGTGCCGGGCGCGGGCATCTCCGCGCTGATATTCGCCTTGCACCCGGTCCATGCGGAATCCGTGGCCTGGCCCGCGCAAGGGGGAAGCCTCCTATCCGCCTTCTTCTTCCTGCTCTCGTTCCTTGCTTACCAGCGCTTCCTAAAAGACGGGGGAGGCCGGTCTTATGCCGCATCCCTGCTCCTGTTCCTCTGCGCAGTATGGAGCAAGGCCGAGGCGTGCGTCCTGCCTGCAGCCGTCCTTTTGGCCGCCGCGTTCAGGGGCCAGAGGCTCCCCGGCTGGAGGGACATCAAGCCGCTCGTCCCGTTCTTCGCAGCAGGTCTGGGCCTGGCGCTGGCCGCGGTCTGGCACGAGGCGTCTCGGGCCGGAAGTTTCCTTATAGCCGGGCGCGCTCCCTGGTTCTACCTGGGGAAGCTCCTCTGGCCTTCACCCCTCGTCTTCGTCTACCCGAAATGGGATATCGATTCCGGACGGATCGCGGCCTGGGCGTTTCCCGCTGCTCTGCCGGCGCTCGCCGCTTTCCTTTGGCGCATGCGCGCTCGCGCGGCGTCCCGCGCCGCGCTTTTCGCGCTCGCGTTCTTCATCCTGGCCCTGTTCCCGGTCATGGGGCTCTTCAGCATCCGCGAGTTCCGGTACTCCTTCGCGGCTGACCGCTTCCAGTACCTGGCGAGCCTGGGGCCCTTGGCCCTGGCAGGAGCCGCCTTGTCCCTTTTGCCTGGAAGGTGGAAGTCCGCAGCGGGGGCGGCATTGTGCGCCGCGCTTTTCGCCCTGACCTGGAGCCGGAGCCGGGCTTTCAGCAGCCCGGCGCGGCTGTGGGGGGACACTTTATCGAAGAATCCGAGCGCCTGGATCGCCCACCAGGAGCTGGGCAAGGCCCTCATCGATGAGGGTCGCGCCGCCGATGGGCTGGGCCATCTTCAGACGGCGCTGAAGCTCTATCCGGAAGGGGCGGAGATCCGCAGCGCAATCGCCTCTGCCCTCATCGCCATCGGCCGGCCCGAGCAGGCAATCGTGGAGCTCGGCAAGGCCTTGTCTCTGGACCCCGGGTGCGTGGAGGCGCGCTTCAATCTCGGGGTGGCGCTCGACGCCCTTTCCCTGACCCAGGAGGCGGCGGCTCAGTACTCCTTGGCCCTAAAATACGACCCCCTGCACGCTGAAGCGCGCTACAACTATGCGCTGGACCTCCTGCGCATGGGACGGCCGCAGGAAGCTATAGCCCTCCTGCGCGAGGTGGTCCGCCAGAGGCCCATCGCGCAGGCGTACAACAACCTGGGCGCCGCGCTGGCCATGACAGGGGACACCCGCGGGGCGCAAGAGCAGTTCCAGCAGGCCCTTGCGCTGGCCCCTGACAACGAGGAGGCAGCTGCGAACCTCAAGCGCCTGGCAGCTGACAAGAAGAGATGAAGAAGCCTCCCAGGCCCGTAGAAGTCCCTCAGCCGTTGCGCGGCCGCCTGCTCGCCTTGCTTCTTCTGGCCGGAGCGATCTGCTACCTGAACTCCCTTCCCGGCACGATCTTCTGGGACAGCGAGGTCTTGATACTCAACAACGTGTTCCTCCGCAGCTTCTCCTACCTCTCGAAGATATGGACCACCTCGGTGATGGCGGGTGGAGGCGAGATCACCAACTACTACCGGCCTCTCCCCGTGACCCTCCTGCTGCTGGAGTATCAGCTCTGGGGCGCCAAGGCGCTGGGCTATCACGTCGTCTCCATCCTGCTCCACCTGGGCGCCGCGTCCCTGCTGTTCCTCTGGACCGAGAAGCTCACGCGCAGCCGCTGGAGCGCGTTCTGGGCCGCGCTTCTATTCACGGTGCATCCCATCCAGAACGAGACCGTCAACTACATCGACCACTTCGAGGGGATTCTTGCGCTGATCTTCGGGCTGGCCGCTCTGCTCCTGCGCAGGCGCGGCTTCAGGCTCTGCGCCCTGGCCGCGCTTGGGGCGAGCCTCATCTGCAAGGAGGAGGGCGCGGTCTTTCTCCCGATCCTGGCCCTCTTGGAGCTTTTCCGGCCTTCCGATGATCCGAAGGCGCAGGACTCAAGACCGTGGATTGCCCGGCTCTGGAGCCTCTGGCCGGAGGTCATGCTCTTCGGGGCCTACGTCCTGCTCCGCCTGACCGCCTTCAATTTCCTGCAGCTTCAGCCCTTGGAGTTCGGAGCCCAGAAGGGCGCGTACGCCTCTCTGGGCCTGAGGCTCCTCACATTCGCGAAAGCCCTATTGACATACTTCCGGCTCCTGGCCCTGCCTGTGGGCCTGCACTTCGACCGGGACATGGCGCCCGCTTCGGCCGCAGATCCTGCTGCGTGGGGCGCCTTGCTTCTGGCGGGTTTCATCCTGCTCATGCTCTGGCGCCTGAGCTCCAAGCCCGGGCGCTGGGGAATCCTCTGGTTCCTGGCGGCCCTTCTGCCCTACTGCGGGCTCGTCCCCTTCAACAACATCCTGGCTGAGCACTTCCTTTACATCCCCTGCGCGGGGTTGTTCCTCACAGCTGCCCTGCTGGGCCAGCGGGCCCTGGCGAGCTTTCCGAAGCCGCTGGCCGGCGCAATGCTCGCGGCCCTTTTGGGCTTCTATGCGGCGCAGAACATCCGCCGCAACCGCGACTGGCAGAGCCCTGAGCGCATCTATATCTCCACCCTGGCCGGAAACCCCGGCAGCTACAGGGCCGCCAACAACCTCGGGGCCGAGTTTTTCAGGATGAGCCGGCTGAAGGAGGCTCGGGCCGCTTTCGATGCCGCGCTTAGGGCCAATCCGGTCTATCCGCCGGCGCTCAACAACATCGGAGCGGTGGAGGAGGCCGAGGGCCGCCTGCAGGAGGCTCTGGAGTGGTACCTGAAATCCGGCAAGGCTCAGCCGACCTACTCCCTGGCGCTCAAGAACGCCTCCGGCTTGTACCTCAAGCTCAACCGGGCCGCTGACGCGCAGCGCCTGGCGCGCGACGCGCTGGCCGTTCAGCCGGAATACGCGGAAGCCTGGCAGGCGCTCGGGGCCTCGCTGTTCAATCAGGGCAAAAAGAAGGAGGCCTTGGAGCCTCTGCTGAAGGCCGCGTCGATCGCCCCGACCGCGGAAATCTACGGAAATCTCGCCCTCGTGTATAAGTCGCTCGGCGAAAAAGAGAAAGCCGAGGAAGCCCGGCGCCGGGCCCAGTCCCAAAAATGATGCGGCCCCGCTTGAGAGCGGGGCCGCACCCAGAAACGCGCCGGCGCTAGCGGCTTGAGCGGATCTTGTCGATCATGACGAGCAGGCGCTTGGAGTAATACAGGACGTCGACTCGCCGGATATCGGCCTCGAGGAGCGAGATGGCGGCTTCCTTGACGTCCTCGCTCCTGGAGTCCACCGCGACGCGGGTGAAGACGCCGAGCACCTGCAGGGAATAGGTGACCTGGTTGACGCGCAGGATGTCATTCATGATGCCGCGCAGGACGTCCACCTGGATCGGATACGGCGAGTAGGAGGCGATGTCCCCGAGCGTCTCGACCACGAAAAGGTCGTAGGAGAGGTTCTCCGCGCGGTGCAGGTCCGCGAACAGGCCCGCCACGATGAACCGCTGCAGGGCCTCGGAATAGGGGGCCGTCTTCGTGAGGGCCTTGAGCCGCCGGATGAGCTCCTGGCTGTAGCAGACCCCGTTGGTGCGGCGCAGCTCGTCGAGCAGGAACTTCGCGTTCTCCATGCGGTCGTCGATGACCAGGCTCGCGGCCGAGGCCTCGATCCCCGGAACCGCGGAACGCGAAGCGTTCAGCCTGAAGTTCTTGGCTCCGGAAAGGACATGGTGGAAACCTAGTTCGGATCCCATCCGCAGGGATTCGATGGACTCTATCGCGTATGCTCGCGGGCTCAGGAGAGCTGCCAGCGCGATTACAACCATGACCGTTGCGGCTTTGACGATGTGCTTCATCCCACCTCCACGCGTTCCATGGTTGCATCCCGTTGCGGCGGGATCGCGTTTCGCCCCGGGGCCCATCCCCCGGGTTGCACGGTCGCTTTTTTTCAGCCTCTGCCGGGCGGCGCGCCTTGCCCGAAAGACTGATGATCCATTGTACCAAAGGACCCATGAAATCCGTATAGGCCCTCGGGCCCAAGCGGGGCAAAACAAAGGGCCTATCTCGGATAGGCCCTAAGACCTATCCCCGGGGCCGCATGAGAGAGAGCGGCGCAGCGCCTGCGCATATGATAAAATAAGCAGGCTGGAGCAAAATTAGGACCGAAAGGGAAAAGGGGAATGAAGATCAGAGTCATCGATTGCATGGAATGGACCGCGCCGAACAAGCCGGGCATGCTTCTGCGCCAGGCCGTGGTGTTCAAGAAAATGAACGTGGATCTGGACGTCCTCATGAGCAACGGGCGCATGAAGAGCATCTGCGCGTCGGCCAAGAAGCCCGCGAAGCTCAAGCCGGCCATCAAGGACATGGGCATCGAGCCGCGCGTGACGAAGCGCTTCCACATCACGGGAAAGGACAAAACCGGCGCCCTGGTGGACATCCTGCGCAAGCTCGCTTCAGGGAAGGTCAATGTGGAGGGCTGCACCGCGTTGGCCGCGGAAGGCAAGTTCGGGACCATCCTTTGGGTCAAGCCCAAGGACCTTGCCAAGGCCCGCAAGCTGCTCAAGGCCTGATCCTCCGGCGGAGCCGTTGATAAAGGAAGCCCTCCAGGCGGAGGGCTTTCTTTATAGTAGATGGTGGACCTGGGCGGGATCGAACCGCCGGCCTCTTCCTTGCGAAGGAAGCGCTCTCCCAGCTGAGCTACAGGCCCAGAACCTGCGATTAACGAAAGTTTACAAAAATAATTCGCTCATGGGGCAACCGGCGTCGCAGCGCCGGCGGGCGCTTGATGGCCAAGCGGGTGGCCACGCGGCTTCTCAAGAAAATGTAGGATACCTTCAGCCGCGGCTTTAAACGGGCTGGAATCGGAGTTTGGAGACCCATGGCGGATATCCCCCAACCGGACGAATACCCCAGGATACGGCGCCTTCCCATCGGGCGGCATGAGGGCGGGAGCGAGAAGGACGCGCTGCCCTCAAAGGCCCTGAAGATCCTCCTGGAGCAGGACGTCGTCGTCGAGGAGAAGATGGATGGGGAGGGCGCGGTTCTGCGCGCGGAGGGAGGCCGCATCCTGCTCTTCTGCGAGGACCTCCGCTCGGCGCATCGCATCAGCTACCGCATCCCAGCGCGCTACTGCGTCTTCGACATCTTCAGCAACGGCCTCTTCCTCGGGGCGCATGAGAAGGAGGAGGCTTTCCGCCGCATCCGGAAAGGCAAGATCCGGATCGAGGGGGCCGCGGAGACGGAGGTCTTCCTGGCCCCGAAGCTGGGGAGCGGCCGATTCTCCCTGGAGCGCCTGGCCGCCTTCCTGGATATCCCGTCAAGGTACGCGTATGATCCGGAGACCGGCCTCAACACCTTCGGCGAAGGGATCGTAGTCAAGCCTGCGAGGCTGCTGTTCTACGCAGAGCTGGGGCACTACGCCGCCAAGCTGGTGAGGGGAGATTTTTTGCCGGCGCATGAGCCGTCCGGCAGGCTGAACCTCATCAACCTCATCAACCCGCTCTTCGAGATAAGCCCGGACTAATTTGTACAATAGCGCGGCGCGGCTTCCCGGCCGCGACAGACCGCGTTCCCATGAGGTGCGAGATGAAGACCCTGAAATTCGCCGCTCTGTGTTCTCTCTTAGCCGCGCTCTTGTCCCCGAAGGCTTCAGCCCAGGTCCGCGCTGATTGGGCGCAGGCTCTGCAGGAGGCCCAGTCCGCCGAGGCCGCGGAGCCGATGCCCGGCCATGCGGACGAGGCGCCCTCCAGCGCGAGCGCGCAGCTGGCCAAGGGGCCCGGGGCGCCGTCTTCCGCTCCAAAGGCTTCGCCGGCCCCGGCCTCGCAGCCGCCATCGTCCTCGGGCCTGCTCACCCCCAATTTCCAGGCGCCCTCCGGCTTGCCGCCCATGCCGTGCCCGGCCTCCTCTGCGGAGCAGCAGGAGCTGATGAAGATCTCCGCGGAGAATCAGATCGCGGACCAGAAGCTGAAAAGGAAGCTGCAGAAGCTCATCGAAGATAAGGAGGAGCTGCGCGCCCAGTACGAGCTGATCCAGCAGAAGCAGAGGAACCTGGCCGCGGAGCTGGAAGGCGCGCTGAACAAGGCGGGGATGGAGAACCGCCTCGAGGAGGAGCGGCGCAAGGCGGAGAACGCGAAGATGGAGGCCGAGATCCAGAAGCTCTCGACCCAGAACCGCCTGGCCGAGGAGCGCGCCAAAGCCGAGATCGCCAAGCTCAACGAGGACATCCAGAAAGCCGGGGCCGAGAACAAGCTCTCGGCTGAGCTGGGCAAGAAGGCCCTCGACGAGCTCAGCCGCCTGCTGGAGAAGGCGCGCATCGAGAACGACGTGAAGAACGAGCAGCTGCGCGAGCTGCAGATCGCCAACGACAAGGAGAAGAGGGCCATCGACATGGAGCTCAAGCGCATCGAGCTCGAGGAGAAGCGGCTCCAATTCGACAAGCTGGTCATGGACAGCCGCATGTCCAAGCTCAAGAGCGACTTAGACCTGCGCGACAAGAAGGATGAATGGAAGAAGGAGGCGAACACCGAGCCGGCGTACCTGGACAAGCCCTTCAAGGACGGACGCCTGGTCATCAGCGACCGGCGCATCTCGCTCAACGGCCCGATCTGGACCGGCGTCGCGGATTACGTCACGGAGAGGATCCATTACTTCAACAACATATCGAGCACCCAGCCCATCTTCATCGTGATCGACCGCTCGCCGGGCGGCTCGGTGATGGAAGGCTACCGCATCGTCAAGGCCATGCAGGCGAGCAAGGCCAAGGTGCACGTGGTGGTCAAATCCTTCGCCGCGAGCATGGCCGCGGTCATCGCGACCATGGCGGATCAATCCTACGCGTACCCGAACGCCATCATCCTCCACCATCAGATGTCCACCTTCAACTGGGGCAACATGACCCAGCTCAAGGAGCAGCTCGAGCTCGCCAAGGAATGGGAGCGGAGGCTCCATGTCCCGGTGGCGCAGAAGATGGGCGTCTCCATCGAAGAGTTCCGCAAGAAGATGTACGAAAAGAGCTCCGACGGCGACTGGCAGGAGTTCGGGGACAAGGCCGTGAGCTATAAGTGGGTGGGCAGCGTGGTCCACGAGATCGAGGAGACGGGCTTCACGAAGAACCCGGACGTGTTCGAGAAGCGCAAGGGGCCGTCCTTCCTCGATGAGAAGACGGACGAGAAAGGCCAGCGCTTCGTCACCCTGCCGCGCCTGGAGCCCTTCGACTTCTACTTCATCTACAACCCGGACCGCTACTACCGGTGAGGCGGGCGGCGCGGGCCTGGGCCCTCGCGGCGCTGGCGCTCCTGTTGAGCGCGGGAGGCGCGCGCGCGGCGGGGTCCGCGGAGGCGACGGCGAGGCAGGTCGCCATCCTCCAGGAGAACCTGGACCATGCCTTCCTGTGGCACTTCCTGCATGAGAACCAGCGCTTCGTCCATCCTGCGCCGGGCGACATCCGGACCATCGGCCTGAAGATCGTCAAGGCCACCGGCCGGGCGTTCAGCAACAGCAGCCGGTTCTTCGTCGTGGACTCCGCAAGGTGAGCAGGCATGGGCGCAAGGGTCCCCGGCGCTCCAGGATCCTTTCGGACCACCCCGACATGGACGACCACATCTCCAGGCTCGAGGAATTGGTCCAAGCCAGGACCTTCAAGGTCCGCAAGAAGCGCATCTTCTAGAGCCCTAAGCGCTCATTTTGCTATACTTTTCATCGGAGAAAAGGCGTTCGCAGCCGAAAATGGAAAACCTGATGATCCAAGGACGGAAGGCGGAGCACCTGCGCATCTGCGCCGAGCTGGAGGTCGAGTTCAAGGACAAGACCACCTGGCTGGAGCACGTCCACCTGGCGCACGACGCCCTCCCGGAATTATCCTTCGACGAAATCGACGCCGGGACCCGCTTCATGGGCAGGCGCCTGCGCTCGCCGCTCATGATCACCGCCATTTCCGGCGGGCTCGAGGCGGCCGAGGCCCTTAACCGGGACCTGGCCGGGGTCGCTCAGGAGCTGGGCATCGCCTTCGGCCTGGGAAGCCAGCGCCCGATGCTGGAGGACCCCGCCCTGATCGGCTCTTACGCGGTCCGCAGGTTTGCGCCCGACATCCCGATCCTGGGAAACATCGGCCTCCAGCAGGCCGCGGCCTCGGATCCCAAAGACATCGAGGGTCTCGTCTCCAGCATCGAGGCGGACGCCCTGGCCGTGCACCTCAACGCCGCGCAGGAGCTCAGCCAAGCCGAAGGCGACAAGCGCTTCCGGGGCGGCTTGAAGACCCTCAAGACCCTGACCCGCCGCATGCCCGGCAAGATCGTCGTCAAGGAGACGGGCTGCGGCATCTCCCGGGAGACGGCGCTCAGGCTCAAGGCAGCGGGACTGAGGACGTTGGACATCGCAGGCGCGGGCGGCACCTCCTGGACCCGGGTTGAGCGTCTTCGCGGGGGCATTGCTCAGAGCTCCTGGCTCGATGAGTGGGGCATCCCCACCGCGGCGTCGCTCCTGGAGACCGCCCCGCTCGGCTTCGAGCTCGTGGGCTCCGGGGGGATCCGCAGCGGCCTGGACGCGGCCAAGTGCCTCGTTCTGGGCGCGGACATCGCGGGCCTGGCACTGCCGGTCCTGCGCGCCTACGTGCGGGACGGCCGCGGAGGAGCCCTTTCCTTCCTGCAAAGAGTGATCGCGGACCTCAAGGCCGTCATGCTCCTGGTCGGAGCCAAGGACATCCCGGCCCTCAAGAAGCGCAAGCCCGCGATCACGGGAATATTGAAAGAATGGACCAACAGCAGAAGCCGAAAGTAGAGCAGCCGCCGCAGAAGAAGATGCTGAGGACCTCCCGGTTCCCGGGATTCTACAACTTCGACGTCTGGGAGCGCCTGGACAAGCTCGGGGACTGGTACCCCCTGACCACCAAGGAGAAGTGGATCCTCAAGAACGAAACCTTGACGGCAGAGAAGGCCGACGTGATGATCGAGAACGTCATCGGCGTCTTCGGCCTGCCCCTGGGGGTTGCGGTCAATTTCCGGATCAACGACAAGGACTGGGTCATCCCCATGGCCGTGGAGGAGACCTCCATCGTGGCCGCGTGCAGCAACTTGGCCAAGCTCATCCGGGAGAACGGCAAACTGACGGCCAACGCCTCCCACGCCGTGATGGAAGGGCAGGTCCAGCTGGTGCACCCGCACGACTCCAAGCAGGCCGCCAAGGACATCATGGAAGCCAAGGAGCGGCTCCTGAACCTGGCCAACAAGCATGACCGCACCCTGGTCAGCCTCGGCGGGGGGGCCAAGGACCTCTACGTGCGGCGCCTTGAGACGGACAGCGGCATCATGCTCATCGTGCACCTGGCCGTGGACGTGGTGGACGCCATGGGGGCCAACGCGGTCAACACCATGGTCGAGGCCCTCGGACCGGTGCTGGGCGAGATCGCCAAGGCCGAGGTGGTCTGCCAGATCATCTCCAACCTCTGCGACAAATCCCTGGTCAAGGCCAAAGTCGAGCTCAACCCGGACTGCTTGAAGAGCAAGACCTTCAGCGGCATGGCGGTCGCGGAGCGGATCGTGAAGGCCTTCCACTTCGCGGACGCGGACCCCTACCGGGCCGCGACCCACAACAAGGGCATCATGAACGGCGTCGACGCCGTGCTCATAGCCACCGGCAACGACTGGAGGGCCGTGGAAGCGGGCGTGCACGCCTACGCGGCCCACACCGGCCGCTACCGGTCCCTGTCCAAATACCGTATCGAAGGCGGCAAGCTCATCGGCGAGATCGAGCTGCCCATCGCCGTGGGCGTGGTGGGCGGGGTCTCCAAGCTGCACACGGGCGTCGAGCTCCTGCTGCGCCTGATGGGCATGCCTTCGCGCCGCGAGCTGGCCGAGGTCGTGGCCACGGTGGGTTTGGTGCAGAACATGGCTGCGCTGAGGGCCTTGGTGACCGAGGGGATCCAGGAAGGCCATATGACCCTCCACGCCCGCAACGTAGCCTATTCCGCGGGCGCCATCGGCGACATGGCCATCGCGGTCGCCAACCAGATGATCCAGGAAGGCCGGATCCGCTTCGACCGCGCGAAGGAGATCCTGAAGAAGATGATCGTCCACAAGCAGGGAACGCCGGAGAACGGCCAATAGCCTTTGCGCTCTGAATCAGCTGACGCCGCTTCGAAGCTCATCCTTCTTGGAGAGCATGCCGTGGTCTACGGCGAGGCTGCGCTTGCGGTCCCTCTGAAGAAGCCCAGGGCCCAAGCCGCGGTCTTCCAGGCGGCCCGCACCCGCCCGGTGGCCGTGGAGCTCAAGGATTTCGGCATCCGCTGGGACGGAGGACCTGCACCCAGCGAGGTCCATCCCTTCGCCAGGATCATCGAAACCGCGGTCCAAGGCTATCCAGCCGTGACGCCCCGGGGCTGGAGGCTCGTCGTACGTTCGCAGATTCCTTCAGGGTGCGGGCTCGGCAGCGGGACAGCTGTGAGCGCCGCGGCCTTCCGGGCGATCTTCCGCTATTTCAGGGTCCGACACACGCCGCAGGACCTCTCCGGCCTAGTCTACGAGATAGAGAAGCTCCACCATGGCACGCCCAGCGGCATCGATAACATGGTCATCGCCATGGGCCGCCCGATACTGTTCAGGAGAGGAGCCCCTGCCAAGTTCCTGAGCGCCCCCCGCTCCCGCGCCTTCCTGGTCGTCGGGCATACGGGCAGGAGGCACGCCACCTCCAAGATCGTCTCCGAAGTCGCCCGGGCCCGCGCAGAGGACCCGGCGAGATACGACGCCCTATTCCGGGACATCGGCCGGCTGGCCAAGCCGGGCGCCGAGGCCTTTGAGAATGGTGTCTGGCGCGAATTGGGCCGCTTGATGGACCGCAACCAAGCCCTCTTGGAGCGCTTGGGCGTATCCTCTCCCGAGCTCGATAAGCTGATCGCCGCGGCCAGGCAGGCCGGAGCCTTGGGCGCGAAGCTGAGCGGCGCGGGCCGGGGCGGGTGCATGGCGGCCCTCTCGGACGAAGCGGCCTGCGCCAGGCGCGTGGAGCGCGCCCTCAAAGCCGCGGGCGCGGCCGCGACGTTCCTGACCGAGGTGAGCGAATATGGCGGCGCGTAGACGAATAGTCGTCGGCATCACGGGCGCTTCCGGCGTCATCAGAGGGATCCGCACGGCCGAGGCCCTGCTCAAGCGCGGCTTCGAGGTCCACGCGATCGTCACCGACGCGGCTTGGGCGGTCATCCGGCACGAGGTGGGCAAGGATTTCGCCTTCCCGAAGAAGCTCGCCCTGTACGGGGAGGACGACTCCGCCTCCCCGCTCAACAGTAGCTCTTTTTTGGTCGACGCGATGGTCGTGGCCCCCTGCTCCATGAAATCCTTGGCCGGCATCGCGGCGGGCTACGCTCAGAACCTCCTCATCCGGGCCGCGGACGGGATGCTGCGCTTTGGAAAGATGCTGATCGTGATGCCGAGGGAGACGCCTCTCTCTCTCTCCGCGCTCGAGAACATGGCGGCTTTGCGCCGGGGCGGCGCCGTCATCATGCCTCCGTGCGCGGCCTATTACCACGCGCCCAAGAGCGTGGACGACATGACCGATTTCTTCGTTGGGAAGATCCTGGACGCGCTCGGCGTCGAGCACCGGCTTTATAAACGGTGGGGCGGACATGCCGGATAGCTGGGTGGGCCCTGAGCGCGGGGTGGGGAAGGATCAGTCGGCCTTGTTTAGCCTCATGTTACTCCAGCTGTGGTCGCCCACAGTCATGCAAATAGTCGTACAGGTTATTTATTGCCGCCGCCTTACCTCTTGGCGCGCGCCGGCAGAAGCGCTTGGTTCGACGGCTCAATCACTTTGCCGATTTGGCGAACGGGCTTTTATGGGTGACGCCGATTAACCCGTCGATGGAGAGGTCTTCGTCTATCTCCGGCCAATGAATCCCATAGCCGGATGGCGAAATAACGAAATGCTGTCGCTGCGTCAATGATGCGTTGGCAAGTCTTTGTGAATGTCTCGAAAAGTCGATGTCGTATTCCCGCCCATCCGTCAGCAGGTGCATCTTGTTGCCGGAAAAAGAAACCTTCGTTACTTCATGTGCCTTATCCATTTTTCATCTCCTCCCATCGTTTCCATTCGGAGACGATGTAGTCGAAATGCTCGAAGATTATCTTCCTTACGGTTCTCTTGTCGGCGGGACTCATGTTATAGCTATGGGCTTCAACCGCTTCAAAGGATTCTACGTCCAGCCAGTACTTTGCCTCGGCTTCGGCCTTTTGACAATGAATATGGATCGGCTCGTTTCTTTCGTTTGCGTAGAAGAAGAAACGCCAGCCCCAGACCATCAGAATCGTGGGCATTCTGGACTCCGCCGTAATGGATTCTTGCGGACCGACAAAGAGATTTTACCAAGATGCCGAAGGATTGTCATGTCCTAAAGATAGCTATAATAGCTGACAACCCATGACAGCCCCAGACTTCAAAATGGACATCCGCTCCATCCTTTCCAACCTGCGCCGCGCAAAACGGCTCAAGGTCATCAAGAAGAAGGCCAACCCTATCCTGGAGACTTCGACGCTCATCCGCAAGGCCGAGCCCGAACCACTGCTTCTCGAAAACGTCGGCGGAGCCGCAGTTGCGGCGAACCTCCTGCCGAGCCGCGACGCCCTGGCCGAGCGTCTCGGCGTGGACCCGCAGAGATTCCTCCAGGAGCTCGGGGCCCTGCTCGATGGGAGCAAGAAGCGCCCAGGCGCAGGCATGGCCCGCGGCAAAGGATTCTACGGCCAAGTCGAAGTACCCAAAGACAAGTGGGGAAGCCTGCCTTTCCTCACCTACTACCACGGAGACGGCGGGCCCTACCTCACCTCGGGCGTATGGATCGTGCAAGACCCGCAGCTCGGGCTCAACCTCTCATACCACCGCCTCATGATGGTCTCGCCGGGCCGCGGCACGGTCCGCGTGGTGGAAGGCCGGGGCATGGACACGGCGATCAAGAACTGCGGAGGCAAGGCCGAGGCCGCCATCTGCATCGGCGCGCCGGCGCATGTGCTCTTCGCCGCGGCCCTTTCCCCAGGGCCCGCTGTCAACGAGCTGGACCTCGCGGCAAAGCTCGGGAAACTGGAGCTCCTGCGCTGCAAGACCGTGGACCTCGATGTCCCGGCTTCCTGCGAGATGGTCATCGAGGGACGTTTCACGGGAGACCTCGGGGAGGAAGGGCCTTTCGTTGATATCACGGGGACCATGGATTTCGTCCGCCAGCAGCCGGTCTTCGAGTTCACGCGCGTGGCCTGCCGTAAAAACCCGATCCATTACGCCATCGTGCCGGGCCGCTCGGACCATAAGACCCTCATGGGCATCCCCAAGGAGCTCGACATCTACCGGGAGGCGAACAAGGTCTGCAGGTGCCTCGACGTGCGCATCACGCCCGGTGGGGCCTCCTGGCTGCACGCGGTCATCCGGATCGCCAAGAAGGGCGCGGGCGAGGGCAAAGCGGCCCTGGAAGCGGCCTTCCGTGCCCATCGCTCGCTCAAGCACTGCGTGGTGGTGGATGAGGACGTGGACATCTCGGATGCGGCCGAGGTGGAGTGGGCCCTGGCCACGCGGTTCCAAGCGGACACGGACATGCTTTTGCTCAAGGACCAGCCCGCCAGTTCTTTAGACCCCTCTGCTTGCCACGTGAAAAGCCAGAAGAGCCGGAGCGCCAAGCTCGGCCTGGACGCCACGGTCAAGTCCGGCGACTTGTCGCTCTTCAGGAAAGTATCGGAATGAAGCTGTCGGGCGCAGGAGCGGCCAAAGCCATGGAAATCCTGACCGCTTTGGGCCGCATCCACGGGGCCCGCGGCATGGTAGAGGTGGGCTCCGTGCAGGTCTCAGGCGTGAGCTATAACAACATCGGCGAGCACGGCCTCGCCTTCTTGGAAGAGTGGGCCGGCATGGGCTCGCGCGCCGTGGTGAACGCGACCATGAACCCGGGGGGCGCGGACCGCAGGCTTTGGAAAAGCCTGGGCTTCTCCCAGGGCTTCATCCGCAAGCAGGAGCGGGTGATAGCGGCCTTGGAGGGTCTGGGCATCAAGCCGACGCTCACCTGTACGCCTTACCATGTGGGAGCGGCGCCCAAACTCGGGGAGCACGTGGCTTGGGCCGAGTCCTCGGCCGTATGCTTCGCCAACTCGGTGCTGGGAGCTAGGACCAACCGCGAGGGCGGGCCCTCGGCCATCGCAGCAGCCCTCACGAGCATGACCCCGCGCCACACCCTGCATACGGACGAGGGGCGTCTGCCGACCCGCATCGTCGAAGTGAGATGCGCGGTAGGGACCAGCGCGGATGCGGGCACGCTCGGCTATCTGATCGGCCGTCTCGTCGCATCGGACAGGGGAGGAGGCATCCCCTACCTCATGGGCGTCGAGCCTCCGGCAGGATTGGAATGTTTGGCCTGGCTGAAGGCTTTGGGCGCGGGCATGGCCGCCTCGGGCTCCGTGGGGCTGTTCCATCTCGACGGAGTGACGCCGGAAGCCCTAGCCCATGGAAGGAAGCTGGCCGCGGCAGCGAAGCGCAATAGCGTCATCACGAGCCTGGCCGAGGGCCGCAGGGCTCTGAACTGCGGCAAGGGCAGGATCGATCTGGTGGCGGTGGGCTGTCCGCATGCTTCCCCTGAAGATCTGGAGCGCATTACGGGCCTTCTGAACGGCAGGAAGGCCCGGATTCCTTTTTGGATCTTCACGGCCGAGGATGTCCGCAGGCGCGCCGAGGCGGAGGGCACCGCGGCCGCGTTGAAGAAATCCGGGGCGATCCTCGTGTCCGACACCTGCATGGTGGTGGCTCCCCTCAAGGAGCTGGGAATAATGACCGTGGCCACGGACTCCGCGAAAGCGGCCTTCTATCTGCCTTCCCACCACGGCGCCTCGGTCTATTTCGGGTCCCTGGAGCGGAACGTCGAGGCCGCGGTGAGGGGAGTATGGGTAAGCGCCTGAAGGGCAGGCTCATCTTCGGCGGTTCGGCTGAGGGCTCGGCCCTCAAATCCGACGCGCCGCTCGGGCTTTTCGGGCACCTGGATCCCAGAACGGGCGTCTACCGGGAGGCCGGGCATCCCTTGGACCGCAAGCCGGTCAAAGGCCGCATCCTCGTTTTTCCACGCGCCAAGGGGAGCACCGTGGGCTCCTACATTCTCTACGGCCTGGCGAGGTCCGGCCATGCGCCAGCGGCCATGATCCTCGCCGAGTGCGACACGATCGTCGCCGTGGGCGCGATCATCAGCGGCATCCCGACCGTGGACCAAGTGGACATCTCCCGCATTCCGGACGGGGCCACGGTCAAGGTGCGCGGCAAGGAGGTCATCGTTGAATCCCATCAGCGTCTTCGTCAAGCTCGGCGGTTCCTGCATCACGGATAAGGCGGTCCCGGACAGCCTGAAGGGCGCGCGCATCGCGGCCGCGGCCAGGATGATGCGCAAGGCCTTAGACCATGCCGCGCGCCGCGGCCGGCCCATCCGCCTGGTCCTGGGCCACGGCGCCGGCGCCTACGGCCACATACTGGCGCAGAGATACGCCGCGGTCGCGGGCGTCCATCCCAAGCGCGGCTGGGAAGGGCTCTACAAGATCCGCGAGTCCATGACCAGGATGAACCTCCTCTTCGTTCGGCACTGCAACAAGGGCGGGCTCTTCCCAGTGACGGTCTCGCCCTTCGCCGTGGCCGAGGCCGCGGACGGAGCCGTGCGCCGCCTCGATATCCACAACATCGAGGCGCTATTAGAGCAGGGGCAGGTCCCCCTGCTCCACGGGGACATCATCCCCGACACAAGGCGCGGGTTCACCATCGCCTCCACGGAAGCCCTCCTGGAGGCCTTGAGCCGCCGCATCCGCTTCGACCGGATCGTGATGGCATCCGACACGGACGGGGTCTTGGGCTGCGATGGGGCCACGGTCCCCCGCATTTTCCGCGGGAACATCCGGAGCCTTTCCGAGAGCCTCGCAGGCTCCAGCTCGCCGGACGTCACGGGCGGGATGCGGGAGAAGGTGGAGAGGCTCTTCGCTCTCTTGAGCGGGGGACGCGCCGGGGAGGCGCGGATCCTGCGGTTGAGCGGGCGCGCGGAGAACCTCTACCGGGCGATCCTGGGGATGGGCGGCGGGGGGACCCTGCTCAAGCCTTGAGCCGCGGCCGCGGCTTCCTTACGCGCCGCGGCGCCTTTCGCGCCGCTGGTAGGTCCGGATGACGCGCCAGAGATCGATCCTGCGGAAGTCCGGCCAGAAGACGTCGATGAAGCACAGCTCGCTGTAAGCGCCCTGCCAGAGGAGAAAGCCGCTCAGCCGCTCTTCGCCGGAGGTCCGGATGATGAGGTCCGGGTCCGGCTGGGGCAGATAGGCGGTATAGAGGTGCCCCCCGATCATGGCCTCGTCGATCTTGTCGATGCTGATCTGCCCTGACTTGACCTCTTCGGCGATCTTCTTCGTCGCGTCCACGATCTCCGCCCGCCCGCCGTAGGCCAGCGCGATGTTGAGGTAATGCTGGTCGAAGTCCTTGGTGTCCTCTTCAACGGCGCGGGCCAGCTTCTGGGTGCTCTCAGGAAGCAGGTTGAGCCGCCCGATGACCCGGATATGGACCCTGTTCCTGCGGATGCGCTCATCGGAGGACATGGTCCTCAGCTTGTCCTCGAAGACCCGCATGAGCTCCTGCACTTCCGCTTGCGGCCTATTGAAGTTCTCGGTTGAGAACGCGTAGAGGGTCACCGTCTTGACCTTCAGGTCCAGGCACCACTCGACCAAGTCGTCGACCTTATCCGCTCCGAACTTGTGGCCGCCCCAAGACGGCAGGTCGCGCTTGCTCGCCCACCGCCGGTTCCCATCGAGGATGACGCCGATGTGCTCCGGGATCCGGTCGTCCTTGATTTGGCTCCATAGGATCTTCTCGTAGATCCCATAGACGATGGGATTGCAGGTGATGGCCCTCGCGAGAAGGGAGACGACTTTGGAGAGATTCAATTCCCAGCCTCTTCCTTAATGTAGATTGTAGGAAATATCAAGGCCTGTCTGCGGGCTTCCAAGCGAAATAGACCGGCACGCCGAGCAGGACGATCCCGATGCCGGGCCAGGTGTACTTCGGCTTGAAGATGAGGAGGTCCGCGCAGATGGCGGCCGCAGCCAGGACGTAGAGAGCCGGCGCCAGGGGATAGCCCCAGGCCTTATAAGGGCGCGGCGCATCCGGCTTCTTCCTGCGCAGGATGAAGATCCCCGCCACCGTGAGGATATAGAAGATCAAGACCGCGAAGATCACGTAATCCAGCAGGTCCCCATAGGTCCCCGATAGGCATAAGGCCCCGGCCCAGAGGCCCTGAAGGACCAAGGCCGCGCCTGGGACCGAGCTGCGGTTGAGCGAGCCCACGCGCTTGAAGAAGAGCCCGTCTTGAGCCATGGCGTAGTAGACGCGCGCGCCGGCGAGGATGAGTCCGTTGGCGCAGCCGAAGGTCGAGACCATGATGAGGGCCGCCATCACGGCCTCGCCTCGAGGGCCCAGGATCGCGGAGGCCGCCGCGGTCGCGATCCGGTCGTTGGCCGCGAACTGCACCCCGCGGCCGAGCGCGTCCGCCGCGTCCGGGCTGCCTGAGAGCGGCAGAACCGAAAGGTAGGCGAGATTGGCCAGGATGTAGAGAGCCGTGACGGCCGCGGTGCCGAGAACCAGGCTCAGCGGCACGTTGCGCTGGGGGTCGGCGACCTCGCCCGCGGTGAAGGTCACGTTGTTCCAGGCGTCGCTTGCAAAGAGGGAGCCGACCATGGCGACCCCGATCGCCGCAAGGAGGGCGGCCCCTGAGACGGGCTCGACCGAGGCGATGCGGCCTTCGGCCAGATGCGTCCACGCCGCGGACCATGCGCCGGAGAGGTTGGCGGCGACGGCGGAGGCGTTCCGGCCGATGAGGAACGCGAGCAGGATGAGGCCCGCGAGCGCAGCGGTCTTCGCCAGCGTGAAGAGGTTCTGCACGGTCTTGCCGAGGCGCAGGCCGCGCAGGTTGACGGCCGTGAGCGCGGCGATGGCCGCGATGGCCAGGAGCTGGGCCGCTGAGACCTTCAAGCCGAAGGCCGAAAACAAGACATGCCGCTCGCTGAACCAGGGCAGGAGGACGCCGGTGAATTTCGCGAAACCCACGGCGACCGCGGCGATGGTGCCGGTCTGGATGACCAGGAAGAGGGTCCAGCCGTAGAGGAAGCCCGCGAGCGGGCCGTACGCCTCGCGGAGGTAGACGTACTGGCCTCCGGCGCGCGGCATCATGCAGGCGAGCTCCCCGTAGCTCAAAGCCGCGGTGATGGTGATGGCGCCGGTGATGAGCCAGACCGCGAGCAGCCAGCCGGAGCAGCCGACCGTCCTTGCGATGTCCGCGCTGACGATGAAGATGCCGGAGCCGATCATGGACCCCACCACGAGCATCGTGGAGTCCAGGAGGCCGAGCTCCCGCTTGAGCTGGGGATCCACCTACCGGGAGCCCTGGGCCCGCTGGCGGGCGAGCACGCTGTGATGTCGGCCGTAGAGGAAGTAGATGATGAATCCCAGGAGCAGCCAGACGAACAACCTCAGCCAGTTCTCAGCCGGGAGGGAGAACATGAGCAGGAGGCAGAAGAGGATGCCGAGGATGGGGACCGCGGGCGAGAAGGGACAGCGGAAGGGCCGCTCCGCCTCGGGGTTGGTGCGGCGCATGATGAGCACCGCGGCGCAGACGATGACGAAGGCAAGCAGGGTTCCGATGTTGACGAGCTCGGCCAGCACCCGCAGCGGCACGAAAGCCGCCAGGAGGGCGACCACGATGCCGGTGAGGATCGTGGATTTGTAGGGCGTGCGGAACCTGGGGTGCACGGCGCCGAAGATCGAGGGGGGCACCATCCCGTCGCGGGCCATGGCCAGGAACACGCGGGGCTGGCTGAGCATCAGGACGAGCAGGACCGAGGTGATGCCGGCCAGGGCGCCCAGCGCGATGAGGAACTGGGCCCAAGGCAGGCCGACATGCTTGAACGCGTCGGCGACCGGCGCGTCGATGTTGATCTTGTCGTAGGGGACCATGCCGGTCAGGACAGCTGAGACCGCGATGTAGAGCACGGTGCAGATGATGAGCGAGGCGATGATGCCGATCGGCACGTCGCGCTGGGGGAGGCGCGCCTCCTCAGCGTGGGTCGAGACGGAATCGAAGCCGATGTAGGCGAAGAAGATCATGCCCGCGCCGGCGAGCATGCCTAAGGGCTCGCCGCCGAGGCCGGTCTGGCCCACGAGCGTCCTGCCGAAGAAGCTGACCCCGGTCAAGCCGTAGGGCGCGAAGGGCGTCCAGTTCTTCGGGTCCACGTAGAACGCCCCAACCGCGATGACGAAGACTACGATGACCAGCTTGATGGCCACCATGGCCGTGTTGAAGGAGGCGCTCTCCTTGATGCCGATCACCAGGATGCAGGTGACGATGAGGGCGATGATGATGGCGGGCACGTCGAACCAGGTCCCCGTGGGGACCAGCCGCCCCACGTCCGGGTTGAAGTCGAAAGGCGCGCGGCTGAGCAGGTGCGGGACCTTGAGCCCGAAGATGCCGATGAAGCTCTGGAAATAATGGGACCAGCCGTGCGCCACGGTGGAGGAGGCCACGGTGTACTCCAGCACGAGGTCCCAGCCGATGATCCAGGCGAAGAGCTCCCCGAGGGTGGCGTAGGCGTAGGTGTAGGCGGAGCCCGCCACCGGCGCCATGGACGCGAACTCAGCGTAGCAGAGCGCGGAGAAGATGCAGGCCATGCCGGCCACGACGAAGGAGAGGATGAGCGCCGGGCCGGCCTTGTCGTGGGCCGCGATGCCGGTCAGCACGAAGATGCCGGTGCCGATGATGCAGCCGATCCCGAGGCTGGTCAGCTGGACGGGGCCGAGGACCCGGCGCAAGCGATGCTCGCCCTTCATCTCCTCCAGGAGCAGACTAAGGGGTTTTCTCGCAAATAGGTGGTCGATTTTCATTGCGCAGGAATCATACAAACTATTGTGGGGACCGAGTTTTACTTGGTCCAGACCGCGTAGTCCTTGCCGTAGGCCGCGAGCTCCCAGCCCGCGCCCGGGGACCAGTCGCCTGGGCCGATCTTCACGGCCAGCTTCCCGCCGACGATGGCGGCGTACTTGCTGGTGTCGGCCGCCTGGATGGAGACCGAGCTCGTCGCGTTGACGCCCGCGGCTTTGCGCGCCTGAATGAGCGCGTTGAGCTGGTCGTGGATGCCCCAATCGTAGAAGTGGGGCCAGTAGAGGCAGGGGACGCCCGGGTGCGTCATGATGTAGGCGTAGCCCTGCAGGATCTTGTCGCCCGGGAAGGGCCAGGCGTTCTGCCCGCCGGAGCCGCCGGAGCTCGCCCCCGTGTCGTGGTTGTCTAAGAAGGTCACGGCCTTGGCCGGCCACCAGCCGATAAGGCCGGAGGGCTTGCCGTCCTTGTCGCCCAGGCGCCAATACTCGCCCGCGCTTACGGCGTGCTGAAGCACGGCCTTGGTGGTGAAGTCGAAGGCCGCCACCCTGCCGCCCGTCGAGTCGATCCAATCGCAGAGCTGCTGGCGGTGCGCGTTCGCGTTGTTGATGTCGAAGTCGTCCCACACCTCGGCCACAGCGAAGGAGGGAGAGGTCGCGTCGTTGTACGCTGAAAGGTATCTCGAGCCGAAGCCCCGGACGAAGTCGTAGCGCCAGCCGTCGTAGCCGATCTCGCTCTTCATCCAAAGCAGCCAGTTGTTCAGGCTTTTTTGAACAGCTGCATTGGTGTGGTCTATGTCGCGGCCCGCGTGGAATCCCTTGCCGGTGTCAGGATGACCCTTGGCCCCGGGCCATTCGTCGCCGCTCACGACCGCTTCGGGCCCCCAGGCCGGTTCCTCGAAATCCGCCCAACCTTTCGTCCCTACGCGATGATTGATGACGATGTCAGCAAGCGCCTTCACACCGCGGCCGTGCAAGGCGGAAACCGCGCCTTTTAGCTGGTCCTGCGTTCCGTAGTGGGAAGTCTGGACATAGAGCCTGCTGGGGAGGTAGCCTTCATCGCTCTGCGCTTCGGAGGAGGGGGGAAGCCAGACCATGTCTATTCCCGAAGAGGAGATGTCCCCGGCCTTCGAGGCGACGACGTTCCACCAGGGGTAGGCCTGGTGCGATTCCCAATGGAAGCCCTGGAGCATGACGGCGCTCCCGGCCCCGGCCGAAGAAGCGCCCGCATCATGCTTCGGCTTGTAGGGGCCGGCCGCTGTGTCGGGGACGAGGGTCTGGACGTCGCCTGCCTGCTGCAGGAGCTGGGGATACGCCTGCTTGGAGGATTGCTTGGCGAAAAGCCCAGGGGCCGAGCCCGTAAGGAGGAAGAAGAGCGCGAGGGTTCGCAGCGATCCCATGGACCTATTAACATTATAGGCCATTTGGGCCGCTCGGGGTAGGGCCTACGAGCCTAGAAGGAATATAGGTCCAAGGACCTACCAGCCTTGCCGGCGCGAAAAGGCCCGCTTGATGCGGTTCCTCGCGTTGATGTGCTCGTCGAGCGTCCGGGAGAAGATGTGCCCGCCCGCGCGGTCCGCGACGAAGTAGAGAGCGTCGGTCTGAGCCGGGAAGAGGACCGCGCGGACAGCGTCGAGGCCCGGACTGCAGATCGGCCCCGGGGGGAGGCCGAAGTACTGGTAGGTGTTGTACTTCGACAAGAGGCCCAGGTCCGCGCGGGTGAGCGCCTTCTTCCATTCGCCGCTGTCTTTGCCCAGGGCATACTGGACCGTCGGGTCCGCCTCCAGCCGCATGCGCTTGTCCAGCCGGTTGATGTAGACCGCGGCGATCATGGGCATCTCGGACTGGAGGCGGGCCTCGCGCTGGACGATGGAGGCGAGGGTCACGGCCTGCGCGAGGGTGAATCGCTGCTGCCCGGCTTTCGCGACCTCGGGCTCGATGAACCTCCGGAAGTTCACATGCATGTGGTGGGCGATCTCCTCCGCCGGGAGCCCGCGGTGGAAGAAGTAGGACGCGGGGAACAGGTAGCCCTCCATGTTGTTTGAGCGCACGTAGTCCATGAACGCCGCCGAATCCGCGACCCCGGCTTCCTGAAGGCGGTCCGCGATCTGCCTGGCCATGAAGCCTTCCGGGATGACGATCTTGACCTGCTCCGAGCGCCCCTCCCGGATCCAGCGCAGGGCCTCCAGGGTCCCCATCCTCCTGCGCAAGACATAGAGGCCGGGCTTGAGCTTGTGGTCCGACCCGGTCGCCTTGGCGAGTGCCTTGAAGATGAAGGCGGACGGGATGACGCCCGCGGCCTTGAGCAGGCGCGCGGTCTCGGAGGCGCCCGCGCCGGCTGGCACCTCCACGCGGACATCAGGGCCTGCGGGAAGGAGGAAAAGGGCCGCGGCCAGGGCCAGGGCCGCGCCGGCCGCAGCTGTCCTCAGGCGCATCGCACGCCTCCGGTCAGCGGGAACCGCTCGACGTCCTCATAGCGCGGCCCTTGGGGAGTGAGGCGGCTTTCGATCAGGCTGAAATCCTCGACTTGGGTCCCGCTCTCCTGCCAGCGGCCGGCCGCCTCGGCCGACCACGCTTGGGCCGCTGAGGCCAGCTGGGAGGCCTTCCGCACGGAGCGGACCCGGCCGATGGTCACGTGAGCGACGAAGTCCCGCTCTTCGCGGGCGAAGCCTTCCTCGGCCAAGGCCTTGCGCAAAGCCTTGGCCAGGGCGCAGGTCTCGGCCGCGCCCGCGCGGACCCCGGCCCAGACGACCCGGGCCGCTTTCCAGGACGGGAAAGCCCCCAGGGTGCCCAGGTCCATCCGGTAGGCGGCGAGCGCCTGCGCTGCGCGCGAGCCGGCCCGGCGGGCCGCCTCGAGCCGCTCCGGGGAGACCTCTCCCAGGAATGCGAGGGTCAGGTGCATTGAATCCTCGCGGACCCACTTGGCGTCCGCGCCGGAGGCGGCCAGGCTTTCAAGGGCGCAGGCGAGCAGCCTGCGCGCGTCCGCAGACAGTGCGACTGCGAAGAAGAGCCTCAAGCTTTTGCGCGGCGGAGCACCGCCCTCAATCGCGCGAGCAGATCTTCGGACTTGAAAGGCTTGACGATGAAGTCGTCCACGCCGAAGTGCAGGGCTTCCAACTCGTCGTCTTCGGCCTGCTTGACCGTGAGCATGATGACCGGGACGTCGCGCATGGGCTGCGAGCGCCGGAGCGCCTGGACGAAGGCCTGGCCGTCCATCCTGGGCATCATCCAGTCCGCCAGGACCGCGTCGGGGCGCGCCTGGGCGGCCTTGTCCAGGGCCTCCCGGCCGTCCTTGGCAAGGCAGACCTCGTACCCGGAGGCCTCCAGGATGTCCCGGATGATGACCCTGAAGTCCTCCTCGTCGTCAACGACCAGAACTCTGATCCCCATGCGGCCTCCTAAGAGCTCTCCGCCATCCTCAGACTGAAAAGGAACCGGGCGCCCTTCCCGGCCTCCGAACGCGCGCTGACTTTGCCGCCGTGCGCCTCCACGATGGATTTTACAATGAAAAGGCCCAGTCCGGTGCCCTTGGCCCCCTGCACCCCAGGTTGGACGTTCTTCCCCTGCTGGAACTTCACGAAGAGGCCGCGGAGGTCCTCCTCGTCCATTCCGCGTCCGGTGTCGGCCACAGCCACCTCGAGGAACCGCCGGCCTTCCTCGCGGTAGACCTCTCCCTGGATCCGGACTTGGCCGCCCGCCGGGGTGAATTTAAGCGCATTGGAGACGAGGTTCACAAGGACCTGCCTGAGCCGCTCCGGGTCTCCCTGCACCGGGCCGAGCCCAGGCTCCAGGCGGCTTGAGAGCGTGACTCCCTGCTCCCGGCCTTTCGCCTCGAAGAACTGGACCACCTCCTGGGCGAGGTCCTGGAGCCTCATGGGCCGCAGTTCGCACTCCATCTTCCCGCGCTCGATCTTCGCGACGTCGAGCAGGTCGTTGATGAACCCGGCCAGCCGCCGGACATTGGCCTTGATGCGGCCGAAGTAGTCGCGGATCTTCTCCGGTTCCTCGGGCCGGCCGCCGTCCCGGGTCTTATCTTCGATAAGGTTCAGGAATGACTCGATGGCCCCCAGGGGGGAGCGCAGCTCGTGGGTGACGGAGGAAACGAAGTCGCGCTTGAGCTCTTCGAGCTCGGAGAGCCGCTCCGCCATGTTGTTGAAGCCCTCCACGAGCTTGCCGATCTCGTCTTTCGAGCTCCATTCAAGCCGGATGTTGAGCCTGCCCTTGGCGATCTGCCCCGCCGCCTCGGAGAGGGCGGCGAGCGGCTTGGTGAGCTTGCGGGCGAACCAGTCGGAGAAGATGACCGCCAGGATCAGCGCGAGGGCGAAGAGCCGCAGGAGGTCGCGCGAAAGCCTGCGGATCTCCAGGTCGATGCGCTCGCGCAGGCGGTCCTCGTCGATCCACATGCGGAGATACACCTTCCTTCGCCCCCCCATCGGATCGCTCACCAGGGCGTCCTTGCGCGAGGCCGCCCCCTTGGGCTCGGCGCCGATCATGAGGGAGCGTGTCCTCGGGCCGTCTTCCCAGCGCACGAGGCAGCAGGCGAGCGCCGGGTACTGGACCTGGAGGAACTTGATGGCGCTGACGAGGTTGACGTCGTCTTTCTGCAAAAGGGAGTCGGCCGCGGCGCGCGCCGCGGAGTTCGCGATGATGGCGGCCTGCTCCGCGTTCTCCATGACCAGGCGCCGCTTCTGGATCGCGACCAGGGCCCCGCCCAGCGCGCCGAGCGACAGGGCGAAGAGGCCCGCGACGAGCAGAGAGAGCTTCGTCCTGATCGTCAACGCGCGCCTCCCTGGAAGCCGTCGGCCTGGATGCGCTGCAGCGCGCGCTTGGCCGAGGAGTTGTCGGGGGCCATGTCCAGGATCTTCCGGAACATGCTCGCGGCTTCGCCCAGGCGCCCCTGCGCGTAGAGGTCCACCCCGGCCTCGTACATCCTCTGCATCTCGGTCGGCGACGCCGCCGCTTTGGGCGGCTTCTCGAAGGAAGGCCGGCTCTCGCGCACGGCGCGGTCCATGAGGGAGATGAGCGCGTCGATGTAGGACTTGAGCGTCCTCTTGGCCTCGGGCTCGGTCTCGAGCTTGTGGGCGAGCTGAAGGGAGCGCAGCGCCATCGGGTAGTCCTTCTTCGCGTAGAAGGCCGTCGCCATGCGCTTGTGGGCCAGGACGCTCTCCGGCGCGGCGTCGAGCGCCTGCTGGGCGAGCCTGAGGACCTTGTCGTAGTCGCCATCGCGCAGAGCGACCTCCATGAGCGCGAGGGCAGCTGCCGCGACTTTCTCCCTGCCCAGGGTCGGCGCCGGGCCCGGGGCGGGGAGGGAGGGAGCGCGCGCGAGGCCGGCGCCGGCTTCGAGGGCCTGCAGCAGCTTCTCGATCCGCTCGTCGGACGGGCTCAGGACCTGGGCATAGGCGAGCTTCTTGAGGGCCGAGAGGTCCCGGCCCGCCGCGTAGTCGAGGATGCCCTCGTAGAGGGCCGCCTCCGCAGCGTCCGTGCGGAAGTCCGGGAGCTCCGGGAACAGGGAGGCGGCGAGCGTCATCCTCTCGAGGCTGCGCGCGATCGCCGCGTCGTTGGGATTGATCTCCAGAGCTTGGGAGAGCTTCGATCGCGCCTCGGCGAAGCGCGCCGCGGAGGAGTCCTCGCGGGCCTGGCGGAGGAACCCGCTCTGCGCCGTGCGCTTGTAGAGCGCGATGTCCTCGGCTTGAGCGCGGAATTCCGGGGCCCCGGCCCCGGCGAGCTCGCGCATGTTCTCGAGGATGGCTTCCGAGAACCGGGGCTCGGCCCCGCGCGGCCGGCCGAAGCGGAAGGTCAAGCCCATGCGGTGCGTGCCCGCGGTTCCCGCCACGGTCCCGAGCGGGATGGTGAAGCCGTAGTCGACTTGAAGGCAGTGGATCCGGTAAGAGACGCCGGCCGTGAGCTGACGGTAGTCGCGGTCCCCGAAGCCGACGGAGCCGCGGACCCCGAAGGCGCCGTACATCAGGGTCGGCAGCCACTTCTCCGCGGCGAGCGTCAGCACGCGGTCGATCGCGCGGTCGGGCGCCTTGAGGAACTGCAGGTCCGAGGAGAAGGCGGCCCAGCCGGTCTGGTAGGCCGCTCCCAGCTTGATGTTCCGGCCCAGAGGATCGTTGTCCGAGTCCGAGATGGCGATGTCCGGCTCGAAGAGGTGCTGGACGTCCAGGCCCATGGTGAAGCGGGGCTTAAGGCGATAGAGCAGCCCGATGTCGAAGTCGAAATTCGATTTCCCGCCTTTCTGGAGCACCGGGTCCGGGCCCTGGTCGGCCGCGCCTGCGTCGTTGAAGGCGTTGTCCGCGGCAGGGACGCTGCCGACTCCGCGGCTGAGGTATTTGACGGCTGCTCCTGCGAAGAGGCCGCTGGGCGCGCGCTCCGGGAATATCTGCCGGCCGTACGCGCCGTAGACGCTCGTCTCGCGGTAGAGGCCGTCCAGGGTGAAATAGTTCCAAGCCAGCGCGCAGGTCCCCTTCTTCCCCTGCTCCAGTGGCTGGGCGAAGGCGAGGAAGGAGTTCTGCAGGTTCGATCCGTCGGAGAGACCCATGAAGAGCTTCGAGTAGGTCGTGGCCAGCTGGCCGCGGTCCAGGACGCCGAGCCCTGCGGGGTTGTAGTAGACCGAATAGACGTCGTCGGCCACCGCGGTGAAGGCGTTGCCCATGCCGGTCGCGCGCGCGCCGACGCCCACGTCGTCGTACGCGGCCCAGGCGCCGGGAGCGCAGCAGGCCGCTGCAAGAAGCGTCGAAATAAAGCTGAACTCGCGGTGTATCATTGCGCTCACCTCGCGACCGCCACGGTCCCTGTGAGCGTGGAGTCCTCGGCCTGGATGCGGTAGAGGTAGACCCCGCCGGCCGCGGCGCGCCCGTTGATGGTCCCGTCCCACTGGAGCACGTCGATCTGGATGGGGGAGGAGCTCGGCGGATACTTGTCGCGGCAGGCCTTATGGGCCCCGGCGACGCCGCCGCCTGCGTCCCGGATATGGGCCATGCCGGCCGCCCGGCGTCCCCGGAGGTCGTAGATCGTCGCGCTGACGCCGGAGTCCTTCGGGTTGTTGGCGCAGAGGATCGCCACGTCGTTTTTGCCGTCGCCGTTGGGCGTGATGACCCGCACGAGGGCCCCGAGGAATTGGAAGCCGCGGGCTTGGGCATGCACGCGGCCCGTCTCCAGAGTCCCGGCCAGGACCGCGGCCAAAGCCGCTCCCGCGGGGATGAACAGCCGGCGCAGCAAGCCCGAGTTCGATTTGGTCATAGTTCTCTCCAAGCGGCTCACCTCGCCACCACCAAGGCGCCGTTGAACGTCTTCCCGTCGCCGTTGACCTGATAGATGTAGACCCCGCTCGCGGCGACGCGGCCGTTCATCCTGCCGTCCCACATCAGCGAATCCGGCATCGGGCCCGGGCGCATGGCCGCGGCGAAGGCCCCGCGCAGGTCGTAGATCCTGCCCTCCATAACGGCATGGTTCGGGTTGTCGAAGAGGAAGATCACGACGTCGTTTTTGCCGTCGTCGTTGGGCGTGAAGACGCGGCTGGTGATGTTCGAGATGTCGAAGGTGACGGAGTCCTCGCGGTAGAGGCTTCGGATCTGGAAGAGGCCGAGATTCGGGGTCTTGACCGTCACCGTCTGCGCGAGGGGGTCCACCGCGCCGTAGAGCTTCTTGTACTCGACTCCGTTGTGCCAGAAGATGCCGAGGTTCCTGACGGCTTCGGCCGCGGCCGGGCCCGCGGCGTTGGGCACAGGCATGCCGCCCGCGGTCGCGAAGCGCAGCACAACGGGGACCGGGCGGCCGAAGCGGACGCCCGAGAGCGGGGTATGTCCGCCCAGCATCGGGATGAACTCCACCGCCTCCAGGATATTGCCGCCCACCAGCTCGGGACGGCGGCGACGGGAGATGCGGATATCCTCTGCGCCGGCGTTGAACATCCGGCTCATCCGATCCAGATCGTCCTGCTCGATCATGACGTTCGAGACGAGGTCGTCGAGGTAGAAGAACTGCTGGCCGAAATTATTCACGACCGTCGCGTTCGTCGCCGCGCCGATGGAATTGTAGGACCGGACCTGGTAGAGGCAGGCCGCGCCGCCCGCGAGGTCCGTGAAGCTCGTCTGGCCGGCAGGCGGGGTGCTGATCGCCTGGAAGGGCAGGGAGGGACCCGTCGAGCGCAGGACTTGGTAGCCGATCAGCTCGTCGTAGGCCGGGGCCGACGTGCTCCTGAACAGGGCTCCGTTGGAGAAGCGGACCGTGGGCAGCCAAGTCAGCGTGACCGCGTCGGACGAGCCGGCGACGCGGATGCCGAGCGGCTCCATGGGGGGCGCCGTGAACGGAACGGCGGAGCGGGTCGAAGAGAACGCTCCTTCGAGGCCGTCCTGGTCCTGGGCGCTGACGCGGTAGTAATAGGTCGTGAAGGCGGCGAGCGGCGCGTCGACGATGGAAGTCGCCGCGGCCGTCGTCACGAGCACGAAGCCCGCGGCGGCCTGCGTCGAACGGTAGAGGTTGTAGTGGTCGAAGTCGAGGCCGCGCTCCGCTGAAGTCAGCGCGTTCCAGGAAACCCGGGCCTTGTTCAGGTCGCCGAAGGCCTGGAGGCCGGAGGGAACCGCGGGCGGGAAATTCATGGGTTTGGACTGGACCTGGACGCCGGCGGAGGCCCGGAGGTCGATCGCGGACATGTCGCCCGCGACGTCCACGGCCTTGACCGCGAAGTAGAAGGTGGAGGACGGGTAGAGACCGTTGAGGGTCAGGGTCTCCAGGCTGCCCGGCGCATGGGCCGGGGAGGCCGTCACGGAGCTCGAGGCCGCGAGGTTGAACCAGACCGCGGCGTCGCCGCCGAGTTGGGCCGCGGAGGCGGTCGCGAAGCGCACGAGGTAGCGGGAGAGCGCGGTGAAGTTGGCGTTTCGCGGCGCTGTCCACGAGAGGTTCACCTGGCCCTCCGCGCCTCCCGCCAGGGCCGTAATGTCCGTGACCGCGTCCGGCGGGTTGTGGAGATGCATGGGCACGCTGAAGTTGCTTGGGTTGAGGCCCTTGGCCGGTTCGCGCAGCCATGGGCCGGCGAGCGGCAAGGGCGAGGAATCCTCGAGCCGGATGGCGAAGTAGTAGGTCGTGAAAGGAGTCAGGCCCGTCAGCGTCCATGTGCGGGTCTCCATGGCGGCGCCCGGCGCGGGGGCCGCGGTGGGCGAGAAAGCCGAGAGGGGCTGGGCCGCGGCGAAGCCCGCGTCGGAGGCCAGGTTGCCCATCGTTGAGGCCCGGACGAGGTAGCGATCCGGCAAGGTCACGGCTGCGCGGCCCGGCTCGGTCCACGCGAGGTCCATGCTGCCGGAGCTTGCGCCGGGCCGGGCCGCGAGGTTCGTCACTGCGGCGATGCCCCTGGGCCGGGCTTGGGCCTGGGTCCCGTATGACTTGAGATCCGCCTGCGACATGTCGCCGGCCTTGTCCACGGACCTGACCATGAAGAAATAGAGCTCTCCGGGAGCCAGAGCGCCGATGGTCAGGGTCTCGAGTGTCCCAGGATCACGGGCCGTGGAGAGGGTGAGGGAGCTTGAGGCCGCGAGGTTGAACCATGCCGTGGTGTCCCCTTGGAGGTGACCAGCGGAGAAGGTAGCGGAGCGCACGATGTAGTGGGAAAGCGGCGTGAAATTGTAGTTGCGCGGCGCGGTCCACGAAAGGTCCGCCTGCCCCTGCGCGCCTCCGGTCAGGGCCGTCAGGTCGTTGACCGGCTCCGGCGGATATGGGATGTGCCGCGGCGGGCTGTAATTGAACCGGTTGCGGCCTCTCGCCTCGTCGCGCAGCCAGGGCCCGGCGAACGGAGCTGGAGAGGAGTCCTCGAGCCGGACAGCGAAGTAGTAGGTCGCAAAAGGCGTCAGGCCGCTGACCGCCAGCGTGCGCCTGGCCAGGGCTTGGCCGGGCGCCGGAACCGGAGTCGGAGAGAATACCGAGAGCGGCAGGGCCGCGGCGAAGTCCGCATCCGTACCGATATTGCCCAGAGTCGAGACCTTGATCGTGTAGAACTCGGGAGCCGTCGATTGCGCGCGGCCCGGCTCGGTCCAGGCGAGGCTGATGCCGCCGGAGACTGCGCCGGGCTGGGCCGAGAGGTTCGTGATCCCGGCGATGCCCATGGGCCGGGCTTGGGCCTGGACCTCGTAAGACTTGAGGTCCGACTGCGAGACATCCCCGGCGATGTCTTCGGTCCTAACCATGAAGTAGTGGAGCTCGCCGGGGATGAGGCCGTCGATCGTGAGGGTCTCCAGGCTGCCCGCCTCATGGGCCGGGGAGACCGTGAGGGAGCTGGAGGCCGTGAGGTTGAACCAGGCCGTTGTGTCGCCTTTGAGCTGGGCCGCGGAATAGGTCGCGAAGCGTACGAAATAGTGCGAGAGGGGGGTGAAGTCCCCATCGCTCGGCGCGCTCCAGGAGAGGCTGGCCCGGCCCTCCAAGTCTCCGGTCTGGGCCGCGAGATCCGTGACCGGGTCCGGCGGCTGGCCGGCCGAGGCGGCGCCGCCGAGAACGGCGAAGACTAGGCATAGAACTGCGGCGTTCATCGTCTCAGATCGCGCTATGCGCGAGCATACTGAGACTGTAGCCGGACTTCGGGGGAAAAGCCCGAAGGAATCAAGCAGGTTCCGCGAAATTTATTTCGCAGCGATTTCGCAAAACCCGGTCAAGTCGGGCCCAAAGGCCTATGCCTGGCATAGGTCATTCGGCCCTGGCCATACGGGGCGAAGGACCTGTATAGTTTTCTTATGCTTGCCGCGCTGCTTCGCAGGGCCCGAGGCTTCTGCATCCTGTTGAGCCTGTTGGTATTCGCGAATCTGGGGGGGGGGGCTTCTCGTTTTGCATAAGACTTATGCGGGCGATCAAGCCGAAGATTCCTCTGCGAAACCGCCGCAGCAGCTGGTCCTAAGCTGGCTTCTTCCAGTCATCGCCGACGGCCAGGCTTTGAAGGTCAAGGTCGCCGAAGCCCGCCGCATCATTCTCCAACTAGACAAAGAGACGCTGGCCGAGAAATCAAAACTCCCGGCGGTGATTGGAGTATTCGAGCCCATCCATCTGGGGCTGGCGAAGCCGGCCAAGCCTGGCGAGTACGGCGGGGGGATGTCGCCGCGGCTGGAGTTCATCGAGAAGAACCTGGCCAAGAGCCTTCAAGACCTCGCGAAGCTGCCCTCGGCCTGCGACGCCGCGCATCAGGCCCAATGGAAGGCTGCTTCGGC
>JACRDO010000092.1 GCA_016212885.1 Elusimicrobiota bacterium
ACATCTGCGGCCACCTTGGAGACATCTGCGGCCACCTTGGAGACATCTGCGGCCACCTTCTGGATATCGGCCTTGAGCTCGCTGCGGACAGCCTGGATATCGGCCTTGAGCTCGCTGCGGACAGCCTGGATATCGGCCTTGAGTTCGCTGCGGACAGCCTGGATATCGGCCTTGAGTTCGCTGCGGACGGCCTGGATATCGGCCTTGAGTTCGCTGTGGACGGCCTTAAGCTCGCTGCGGACAGCCTGGATATCGGCCTTGGTGGCGGGCTGGCTGCCGTTGTCGGGCATACGGCAACGATAACATTTCAGCGGGAGAGAGGGAAGGGCCGGAAGGCCTAGGCGCTTTGCATCAGCGTCCGAAGCGCCTACTTCGCCGCGGCCTTGAACTCCATCGAGCCCAGGATGGACTTGAAGATGTGCTCGTAGCGGCCGCGCGCCTTCCAGTCCCGCGGGACGGGGAAGCCGGCGCTGTAGCAACGGCCGTCGGGGCCCCGGAAGGCCAGCCAGCGCATGACGCTGGGGATGTCCGTAGCGGCGGGATGCTCGATCCAGGTCTTGGCAATCACCCCGTTGGCCAGGCGCCAGGATTCAACGGGCCCGGGCTTCTCCGCGTCCTTGAGCAGGGCCGCGCTCAGGGCGTCCAAGTCGGCGTAGGATGTCCCTTCGTCGCGCAGAGTCATGTGCCGGCGCGGCCGGTCGTAGGGCTCGTACTCCCCTTCCTGGCCGCGGTGGTTCATGAAGAGGACTTCCTTCTCCCCGATCCTCGGGTCCGCCGTGTCGATGGGCTCCCAATGGGCGGGGTAGGCGGCCCGGTAGGTGCTCGTCTCCACGGTCCGCAAGGGGAAGGACGGATGGGTGATCCGGTACGTCTTCCTCGCCCAGAGCGCCGCGGCGAGCAGGATCAGGAAGGCGGCGAGCCCCGCTCCGATCCGAGGGCTCATGGCAGGGTCTGCCCGGTGCTCGTTCGGTAGCCGTTGTCCGCCCCGAACATGCCCTTGCGCATGGCGAGCAGCTCCGCCAGCAGGTCCTGCAGGGCCTTCTTCTTGGCGGGGTTCGTCTCCGCGGCGATGGCCTTGCTCAGCTGCTCCTCGGTGACCTCCGGCTCGTTGGTCGCATTGGCGTAGAGGTCCGAGACGTGGTAGAGCACCTGCGGGGTGCCGTCCTGGACGGCCTTCTTGTGGATGTCCTCATAGGCGAGCCCGGCGAGGTATTGGAGGTTCTTGCTCCCGTCGAAGACCTTCTGGTAGTCCTCCTTCTTGGGGTAGAGCTTGAGCAAATGGTCCTCCCACATCGACGTCACCCATTTCTGGTACATCCAGAGCCGGTTCTTCTCCAGCTCCTTGCGCCGCTGCGGGGTCAGGCGCTTATCCACCTCTTGGAAAAGGTACGCCTGCCTGAGGTGCGCGCCGTGCTCGCTGGTGACGGCGAGGCTCATCTCGCCGTGGCCGGCCAGCTTGTCCGCCACGTGCCAGAGCTCGTGCCCGAAGACCGGGACCACCATCTCGGGGGCTTCCTGCATGAACTTCGAGTTCACCGCGAGCACGATCTTCTTGCCGGTCCTCTTCTCCTCCCAGGGCGTCATGGGCCGGACGTAGGCGGCCGTGCCGTCGTTGGGCATCTTGCTGAACATGAAAAAGACTTCCTTGTCGACGCGCTCCCAGCCGCCCATGGACCGGATGATCTCGGCGCCCGATGGCGTGGAGACCAGGGTGTCGCGCAGCTTCTGGAGGGCGGCGGTCTCCTCCTTGGACTCGCGGTGGGTCATGACGTCCCATATGGAGCCGACCCCCGCCCCGATCTGGCTCCAGATGGAGGGAGGCTTGGTGTCGGGAAGATGGTAGGTGGTCATCGGCGGGAGGACCCTTGAAAGCGGAGAGGCCTTCGAGCCGCGGAGCAGCGCATCGGCGTTTCCAGCGCCGCCCGGGTCCACCGGAGAGGCTTCCCTGCCCTTTGGCAGCAGGGCGAGCTCCTTCTTCTGGAACCGGCGCTCGGAGAGCTTGACGATGGCTTCCGCGGCCTTGTCCTGCGGGTCGAGCCTGAAGGCCTCGGCGGCAGCTGCCGCCGCCTCCTCGACTTTCCCGGCGTTGTGGAGTTCTCCCGCGGACTTAGACAGCAGGGCCGCTTTCTTGGGCGAGCTGTCCCGGAGCAGACGGGCGATGCGCGCGGCCTCCTCCGGGAATTCGAGGGCCAGGTAGCCCTGGGCGATGTCCGTGAGGAGCGACATATCCTCGGTCACCGTCTCGAGCTCCAGGAGGCTGTTGCGGACGGCTGAGCGGCGGCCTGCGTCCATCATAGCCGCCATGCGCTCGAGCGAGGCGTCCTTGCCCGCGGCCTGCCGCTGGTCCTTGCTCAAGCGCAGAAAGAAGGTCTTGGGGACGGGCCTTTGGGGGCTCTGGTCCGGCGGGGAGGCTTCCTGGGTCCAAGCTGTGGCGAGGAAAGCGGAGACGAACGCCGAAAGAAGCAGGGCTTTCGGGGTCATGGGGTCACTCTCTCGGTATCTTAAAGTATAACCCGGCGCGGCTTTTTGTCAAGGGAACTTCGGCCACTCCCACGCGCTGCGGTGGGAGCCCGCCTTCTCGGCGTAGTCCAGGAAGGAGCGGTAGAAAGGGTGGCGCGCGATGGTCGCGCTGTCGCCGATCACGATGAGGAGCCTGCGCGCGCGCGTGAGGGTGACGTTCATCCTCCGCGTGTCCGAAAGGAACCCTACCTCCCCCCTCTCGTTTGAGCGCGTCAGCGAGACCAAGACCGCTTCCTTCTCCCGGCCCTGGAAGCCGTCCACGGTGCCGATTTCGACGCGCAGGTCGTTCTCCTTTCGTCCCGAACATCCAAACGTCGTAAGTTCGGGACGTACCAAACCAACGCATTTTGGATGTTTGGTACGCGTCGTCCTCGCGCCGCTCTGGCCCGGCGCGGGGACTGCTCGGACCATCGACTTCAGCAGCCGCACCTGCGCGGCGTAGGGCGAGAGGACCGCAATGTCCTGCGGGCGCATGCCCGAGTCCAGGAGCTGGCGGAGAATCATGGCGGCCAGGCGCGCCTCGCCGTCGTTCTCGCGGCTCTGAAGAAACTCGTTCAAGCGTTCATCATAGCCGGTCCCGGCGGTGTCCACGAAGACCAGGGGCGCTGAAGTCAGGTCGGTCTCTTGGACCCCGCTCAAATGGCAGGCGAGGTGAGCGCGCACCGAATCGTGGGCGATGAGCTTCCCGCCGTAGAATTCCTTCGACGGGAAGTCCATGAGGGTGCGGTGCATCCGGTATTGGACGCGCAGGAGCGTCTGCATCGAGTCCGGCAGGAGGCTCTGGAGGCGGTCGAAGAGCGTGACCCCGAGCTCCCGGGCGGCTTCCTTGGAGCGGAGGGTCGGCGGGAGCTGCATGGAGTCCCCTGCGAAGACGGCCTTGCGCCCCCGGAGCAGGGGGATCCAGGAGAGCGGCTCCGTCGCCTGCGAGGCCTCGTCTAAGGCCACGAGGTCGAACTCCCCCCCGAGCAGGCGCCTGGAGATGCCGCCGTGCGTGCTGAGCACGACCTGGGCGGATGCGAGGATGCGCCGCTCGATGGAGCGCTCCAGGGCGCGGGCCTCCCTCCAACGCCGGCGCACCTCGGTCTCAGCCGCGCGCCTCTCGTCAAAAGTAAATCGGCTCCGCCCGGAGCGGGCGAGCTTCTTGACGATGCGGTCGCGCTGGGCGTCCAGCTCCGAAACCTGCTTGAACTGCTCGTCCGCGGCAACCAGCAGGCGCAGGTTGCCGCGCCGCAGGCTCTCCAGGGTCCTGGCCGGATGCCCGAGGCGGACCATGCGCAGCCCCGCGTCCATGTCCGGCAGGAGCCGCTCGAGGATGTTGTCCGCCGCGACGTTGGATGGAGCGGCGGCTAGCACCCGCAGGCCCCGCCGGGCCGCCTGGCGGATGACCTCCACGAGCGTCGTGGTCTTGCCGGTGCCCGGAGGCCCGTGGATGAGGGCCGCGTCGCGCGCAGCGAGGGCGCGGGCCACCGCGCGCCGCTGCCGCTCGTTGAGGGATTGGTCCAAGAAGTCCAGAGGCGCGGGCTTGTCCGCTTCCGCGCGGGCCTCCCCGCAAAGGATGTCCCTGAAGCGGGCCGGCCAGTTGCCCTCCGCCTCGGCGATCTCAGAGAGGGCCCGGCGCATGCGGCGGTAGGTCGCCTCCGAGCCGACCAGGTCCAGGGTCAGCTTTCCCGGGGGCAGCTTTTCAGGCATGCGCCCGTCCATGGCCACCGCGGCCCGGTCAGCCTCGAGGCGCTCGATCGTGCCGAAGGAGGAGGGCGGATCCGCCCCGGGTGGGAAGGAGACCCGGACGCAGTCGCCCTGGTCTAAGGCATGGAACGGGGAGAGCGCCTCTCCCCTGCGCGCTCGCGTGAGGGTCAGGACCGGATAGCGGCCTTCCGCCGTCTCGAGGCTTTCGACCGACAGCTTCGAGACTGTCCGGCCGAGAGCCTCGCGCTCGGGCGCGCTCATACGTTCGAGCTCGAGGCGGTTCTCCTCGCGCTCGGCCTCGCGCTCCATCGCGATGAGCTCGATCAGGCGCTCGAAATGCCGCTTCATGGATTGGGACGGGATTGTATCAGTTTGGACTCTATGTTAGACTCAAGAAAAGAGTGAATATCCGTAAAAGCGTCTTCCCTTTCCGGCGCCTGAGCGAGCTGCTTTGGCGCGCCATCCCGGAGACCGGCTACTGCGAGGCGCCGGCCGAATTCTCCTCCGGCAACCGCCTGACGCTCCTCGTAGACGGGAAAGAGGCTTACCCGTCCATGCTCGAGGCCATCGCCTCCGCGCGGCGCAGCGTCAACCTGGAGACCTACATCCTGCGCAGCGACCGCACGGGCCGGAGGTTCGCCGAGGCTCTCACGGAAAAGGCGCGCGCGGGCGCGGCCGTGCGCGTGATCTATGATTCCATCGGCTCCTTCGACCTCGCTGCGGACTACGTGAGTTTCCTCCGCAACGCCGGGGTCCAGCTGCTCGAGTACCGGCCCCTGGCGCCCTGGCAGAGGAGATGGGGCTGGAGCCGGCGGGACCACCGGAAGATTCTCGTCGTGGACGGGACCACCGCTTTCACCGGAGGGATCAACATCACCGACGACTACGCGGATCCCTCCGAGGGCGGGGGCGGCTGGCACGACGCCCACGTGCGCATCGAAGGCCCCGCGGCCTATGAGCTCGAGCGCCTCTTCCGGTCGGTCTGGTACCGGGAGACCGGCCGCTGGTTCCAATCCGAGGCCGACTTCAAGCGCGCTCCGGGCAAGAGCCTCGTGCGCGTGGTGGCCAACGAGGAGTTCCTGCACCGCCACCGCATCCGGAGCGCCTACCTCCACGCCATCCACAAGGCGAAGAGGTGCGTCTACATCGCCAACGCCTACTTCGTCCCGGACAGCGGCATCCGGCGCGCGCTCTACCGCGCGCTCCGGCGCGGGGTGGACGTGCGCGTGCTGGTCCCCTCCATCTCGGATGTTCCGGCCGCGGCCTACGCGAGCCGCTACCTGTTCGAGAGCCACCTCCGCCGGGGCCTGCGCCTCTTCGCCTGGCCGGGGCCGATGCTGCACGCGAAGATCGCCGTGGTGGACGGAGTTTGGAGCGTGGTCGGCTCCTACAACATGGACTCCCGCTCCTGGTGGCACAACCTGGAGGCCAACATCCACGTCGTGGAACGCGAGTTCTCCGCCCGGCTCGAGGTGTTGGTGGTGCGGGACATGGAGCGCTCGCGCGAGATCACCCTCCCGCGCTGGCGGCTGAGGCCGCCTTCCGAGCGCCTCTTCGAGGGCGTCTTCCACCTGCTGCGGTACTGGCTGTGAGGTCTACAGCAGCGGATTCGAGACTACGCCGTCGGCCAATTTGGGCTCGAACCAGGTCGACTTGGGCGGCATGACCTGGTCGTCATCGGCCACGGCGATGAGCTCATCGAGCGAGGTGGGATACAGGGCGAAGGCGGCTTTCATCTCGCCGGAGTCGACCCGCTTCTCCAGCTCTTCGAGCCCCCGGATGCCGCCGACGAAGTCGACGCGGTCGGATTTCCTCAGGTCCTTGATGCCCAGCATCTTGTCGAGGACCAGGCCGGAGAGCACGCTCACGTCGAGAGAGAGGACGGGGTCGTCGGCTTTGGAGGGAGTCGCGACCGTGGGCTTGAGGGAGTACCACTTGCCGTCGAGATACAGGCCGTATTCCCGGCGGGCGAAGGGCTTGGCCCGGCCTTTGGCTTCGCTGAGCGCGAAGCTCCCTTTGAGCTTCGCCAGAAAAGACTGCGGGGTCATGCCGTTGAGGTCCTTGACGACCCGGTTGTAGTCCCAGATCCTCATCTCGTCTGCGGGATAAGCGGCCGCGGCATAGTAGTTGTAGGGTTCGGTCCCGGTATGGGCCGCGCCGCGCTGCTCCATCATGTATTTCCTGACCCGGGAGGCGGCGGCCGAGCGGTGATGCCCGTCGGCGATATAGACGGCCTTCTGCTTTTCGAAGGCTGTCACGATGGCCTTAATGTCGGCCTCGTCGCAGAGCAGCCAGAGAGTGTGGATGACGCCGCCCGCGCCTGGCTCGGAGAATTCGGGGGCCTGGCGGACCGTATCTTTGATGATGGCGTCCACTTCCGGGATCTGCTTGTAGGCGATGAGCCCGGGGCCGGTCTGGGCCCCGACGAAGCGGATCTGCTTGGCCCGGTCCTCTTCCTTTACCGGGCGGGTGAACTCGTGCTTGCGGATGCGGTTGGCGTCGTAGTCCTCGATGCAGGCGCCGACCACCAGGCCGGTCTGGACATGCTTGCCCATCTGGAGCCTGTACACGTAGAAGCAGGGCTTGCGCTCCCGGACCAGCACGCCCGCGTCGAGCATCTTCTTGAAATTGTCGGCCGCTTTCTGATAAACCGCGTCCGAATATGGGTCCACTCCCTCCGGGAAATCGATCTCAGCCTTGGAGACGTGCAGGAAGTTCCAGGGCTTGCCCGCCGCGACCTCCCGGGCTTCCCGGGAATCCAGGACATCGTAAGGGGGCGCGATCACCTCCTTGGCCCGGCCCGGCGCGGGCCGGATGCCGCGGAGCGGGCTGAACAGGGGGAGTTTCGGCATCGCTACAGGTCGTCGCCGTTGACGGCGTGCGTCATCTTTCCAGTGAGCAGGAAGTCCGCGATCTGCTCGGCGGCCTGCCGCGCCACGGTTATCTGGGCGTCCTTGGTGGAAGCCGCGATGTGCGGCGTGACGACCACATTCTCCATGCCGAAGAAGATGTGCTCGGTGGCCGGCTCCTTGACGAATACGTCGCAGGCGAACCCCGCGATCTGTCCGCTCTGGAGGGCCTCCTTCACGTCCGCCTCGACCGTGATGCCGCCGCGCGCGCAGTTGATGATGCGCACGCCCTTCTTCATCTTGGCGATGGCCGCCTTGTTGAGCATGCCCTTGGTGGTGTCCCGCATGACCACGTGGTAGGTGATGAAGTCGGCCCGGCTGTAGAGGTCGTCGAGGGTGACCATCTCGACCCCCAGCTCCCGGGCCCGCTCCGTGGTCATGACCGGGTCGTAGACCAGCACCTTCATCCTGAGGCCCATGGCCCGGTTGGCGACCACGGCGCCGATGTTGCCGCAGCCCACCACGCCGAGCGTCTTGCCGGTGAGCTCGACGCCTTCGAACTTCTTCTTCTCCCACTTGCCGGCGTGGGTGGAGGCGTTGGCCTGGGGGATGTGGCGGGCCAGGGCCATCATCATGGCGACGGCGTGCTCGCCGGTGGAGACGGTGTTGCCGAAGGGCGTGTTCATGACGACCACCCCCTTCTCGGTGCAGGAGGGCACGTCTATGTTGTCGACGCCGCTGCCGGCCCGGGCCACGGCCTTGAGCTTGGCCGCGGCCTTGACGAGGTCCGCGGTGAGGGTGGTGGCCGAGCGCACGATGATGGCCTCGTACTCGCCTATGCAGGATTTGAGTTCATCGGGCTTCATGCCGGTCTTGACGACGGGCTCGAGGCCCCGGGCCTTGAGGACCTTCTCGCAGATGGCGTCGGCTTTGTCGGCGATCAGGACTTTCATCATTTCACTATCTCCTCGGCGTATTCCTTTGAGACGGCGTCATAAGCCCAATCCAGCCAAAGGGTGAGGGCTTCGACGTCGGAGGCTTCCACGGTGGCGCCGCACCAGATGCGGATGCCGGCGGGGGCTTTGCCGTAGGAATTGATATCGTGGGCGACCCCTTCCTTGTCCAGCATCCCGGTGATCTTCTTGGCGGCCTTGGTCTTCTCCTCGTCGGGGAGCTTGGTGAACCAGTCCGCGGTGATCTTGAGGCAGACGGAGGTGTTGGAGCGGATGGCCTTGGTTTCGGCCAGGAAGGCCGCCCAGCCGGCTTTCTCGACCCATCTCTCAAGAGCGGCGAGGTTGGCGTTGGAGCGGGCGACCAGGGCTTTGCAGCCGCCGATGGACTCGGCCCATTTGAGGGCGTCCACGGCGTCTTCCACGCACAGCATGGAGGGGGTGTTGACGGTGTTGTATTCGAGCTCGCCGGGCTTGAGCTTGCCTTCGGCGTTCAGGCGGAAGATCTTGGGCAGCGGCCACGGGACATTGGGCTCGTTCTCTTCCATGCGCTTGACGGCGCGGGGCGAGAGGATGAGGACGCCGTGGCCGGCTTCGCCGCCGAGGACCTTCTGCCAGGAGAAGGTGATGACGTCGAGCTTGGAGTAATCCAGAGGTATGGCGAATATGCCGGAGGTGGCGTCGCAGATGGCGAGGCCTTCGCGGTCCGCGGCGATCCAGTCGAGATCGGGGACCTTGACGCCGGAGGTGGTGCCGTTGGAGGTGAAGATGATGTCGTGCTTGGGGTCGGCCTTGCTGAGGTCGGGGATCTTGCCGTAGTCGGCTTTGAACTCGCGGACGTTGGGGAGCTTGAGGTATTTGACGACGTCGGTGATCCAGCCTTTGCCGAAGGATTCCCAGCCGAAGATGTCGACTGGCTTGGGCCCGAGCAGGGTCCACATGGCGAGCTCGACGGCGCCGGTGTCGGAGCCGGCGACGACGCCGATGCGGTAGTCGGCGGGGAGGCCGAGGACTTTTTTCATCCTTTCCGAGACTTCATTGAGGCGGGCTTTGCCTTCCTTGGAGCGGTGGGAGCGGCCGACGAGGGCGTTCTTGAGGGCGTCGACGGTCCAGCCGGGGCGTTTGGCGCAGGGGCCGGAAGAGAAGTTGGGGCACTTGGGCTTTAGAGCGGGCTTTTGCATGGGCGGTCTCCTTTCCCCCTCCCGGTTTCTGAGGGGTGCGTGCGCCTATGATATCATGTGTGGGGCCGCTTTTTGAATGGTGTCGGGCTTGCGAATTATTGATAGAATCGCCGGCGTGAAGATCTACCTCATGCGCCACGGCCATGCGCTCTCCGCGACGGAGGCCGGCGTGAAGACGGACCGGGAGAGGCCTCTTTCCGATAGGGGCCGCGCCGAGGCCCGCAAAGCCGCCGAGCATCTGAAGGCCAAGGGAGCGCGCCCGGCCCTGATCCTGTGCAGCCCGCTGCTGCGGGCGCGCCAGACCGCCGAGGAGCTCGCCGCCGCGGTAGGCGGCCCGGAGGTGCGGCCGTACGCTCCTCTCGAGAACGTCCTTCCCGGCGCGGAGGTCGCGCGGCTCGCGGCACAGACCGACTGGGGCGTCCAGGAGGTCCTTCTCGTAGGGCACATGCCCCAGATCTCGGAGGCGGCCGCCCACTTCATCGACTCCATCATGACCTTCGCGCCGGCCGAGATCGCGGCCTTCGAGGTGGGCGCCAAAGCCGCCGCCCCCTCCGGCGAGCGGAGAACGGCCGCGCCTTCCGGGGGCGGCGTCCCCAAAGCCGCCGCCCTCCTCTGGCGGGCTTCCCCGGCCGATTGATGTTCCGTTTAGCACTGGCGGGGCTTCTCCTCCTTTTTTCCGCGCCCGCCTCCGCGGTGTTCATCGCCAACGAGATGGATGTCCTCGACACCGAGCCGCTCTTCGACACGGAATATTTCCAGCACCTGCGCATGTTCTCGGATCCGCTCGATTGGGAGTGGGCCTCTCAGGCGAGCACGGGCGGATACCGGATCAACGCGGCGAGCCTGAACCGGAGCGATCTGCTGCTCGACCAGCGGCTCGCCTTCGCCAGGCGGCTCAACGACTGGCTGGGCTTCCGCTACGGGCTGCGCCAGCGCGGCGATGAGGACTTAGTCGAGCTGCACCAGTGGCTCTCCCTCGAGGCGGGGCCGTGGGCGGGGCTCTCGTTCGGGATCTTCGGCGAGCCCCAGTTCGCCAAGGAGGACGCGGACATCGGCGCCCTCTGCCGCTGGGAGCCCGGCCCCGGCGTCTCGATGCACGCCTCCGTCAACGCGGTGGACTTCAACTTCAACGAGCGCAACCGGACGGACCGGAGCTACGCGCGAAAGCCGGCCACTTGGGAGACGGGGCTGTCGCTGCGCCTGGCGGACGGGGTCATGAAGGCCGTTGCCGAGATCGACCTGCCGCTCCTGCGCGCGGCGCCGGAGGAGAGCCGCCTCTTCGGCTACCGGCGCACGCGCTCCGGCCTGCGCTTCGACCGGCCTGCGTCGGAGGGCCGCCTGGGCCTGATGGCCGAATACTCCTACGAGTTCAAGCGCAAGTCCGACGCCTTCGCGCCCGATCCCGCGCGGCGGAGCGAATCCTTCCTCCGCAGAGTCCATCAGGCCGCCCTGGCAGGCGAGGCCCTGCTCGGGGCGAAGGACCGCCTGGAGGCCGGCGGACTGCTGATGTTCCGTTCGATAGGCGTTGATTTCGCCAGCGCGCCGGGGTCGGCGCGGAGGGACAGGCGCTGGGAGGCCCAGCCGTATGCGCGCTGGGGGCGCGAGCTCAAGCCCTGGGTCGCATCCCAGCTGGCGGCGTTCATGAGCTTCGGGGAAAGCCGCCACCGCTATCCGGACAGCCCCGCCTCCTCCTACGGCCAGTCGATCATCGAAGCTTCGCTTGTGGGAGGCTTCGACTTCGTCTTCGGCCGGGCGGGCAGGATCGGGCTCTACGGCACCGCTGACTTAGACGACATCCGCCGGCACGCTTGGGACGGCGGGAACGTCCGCGCGATGTTCTTTTTTTAGGGCAGGCTTTTTGTGTTAAAATACCCGCGGTCGCTCACCTTCTGATAACGACCGGAAAACATCCATGAAACTGGCCGAAAGGATGAAATATAGGAGGCCGTCATGATCGATCTGGTGAAGAACCTGGCCGCAGTCAACCGGCGGACCAAGACGTCCGTGATCCGGGAGCTGCTCAAGCTCACCAACAAGTCCGAGATCATCTCCTTCGCGGGGGGCCTGCCGGATCCCCAGACATTCCCCTCCGAGGTGCTGGCGGAGATCGCCGCGGACATCCTCAGGACCGACAGCCGCACGGCCCTCCAGTACGGCCCGACGGAAGGCCTGCCGGAGCTGAAGGACCAGATCATCCGGCTGCTGCGCGAGGACGAGGGCATCATCATCAAGTCCGAGAACCTCCTGGTCACGACGGCTTCCCAGCAGGCGCTGGAGCTGGTGGGCAAGACCTTCATCGATTCAATGGACCCGATTCTGGTGGAACTGCCCAGCTACATCGGGGGGCTCCAGGCCTTCAACGCCTACGGGGCCAAGATGATCGGGGTCCTCGGCGACGACGACGGCCTCCGGGTGGATGACCTGGAAAGCAAGCTGCAGCGCCTGCGCGACGAGGAGGAGCACTACAAGTTCGTCTACATCGTCCCGGACTTCCAGAACCCGAGCGGCGTGACCCTCTCGGAGGAGCGGCGCAGGAAGGTCGTCAGGCTCGCCGAGATGTACAGCGTGCTCGTCATCGAGGACTCGCCCTACCGCGCGATCCGCTTCGAGGGCAAGCAGCCGCACATGATGTTCAAGCTCGGGCGGACCGGGAACGTTATCTCGACGTTCACCTTCTCGAAGACCCTGGCTCCGAGCCTGCGGCTGGGCTTCGTCGTGGCGCACGAAGCCATCATCCGGCGGATGGCGATCCTCAAGCAGTCGATGGACCTCTGCACCTCGTCCTTGAACCAGCTCCTGGCGGCCGAGTTCCTCAAGCGCGGCTTCTATAAGGACCACGTGGCGAAGCTCCGGAGAATCTACAAGGTCAAGAAGGACGCGATGCTGAGGGCCCTCGAGCGGCACATGCCGGAGGGCGAGGGGATCCAATGGACCAAGCCGGAGGGCGGCCTGTTCCTGTGGGTGCGCCTGCCCGCGTACATGAACGCGGACGAGCTCTTCTACGAGGCGGTCAAGGAGAACGTGGCCTACGTGATCGGCTCCGCCTTCCACTGCGACGGCAGCGGCCGCAACACGATGCGCCTGAATTTCTCCTACCCGATGGAGGAGCAGATCGAAGAGGGCATCCGGCGCCTGGCGAAGGTCGTCAAGGCCAACCTGCAGAAGAAGCAGGGGACGCGGCAGCCCGCGGTCTCGAGGTAAGTTGCCGGTCATCAAGGAACGCCGCCAGTCGCCGGGCGAGGCGGAGGAGGGGCTGTGGGAGAGCCTCCCGCATCACGTTCTCTATCCGCTTTTCGGCCTTCTCCTGGGCGCGGTCTTCCCCGTCGGCGCGTTCCTGATCCGCTTCTGGCTGGCCAACCCGGTCTTCAAGCTGCTCTGGATCCGCAGTGAGCTCAGCTACAACGCGGTCTTCTACCTCTACATGGAGGCGTCCACGATCGCGGCCTTCATGGTCTTCGGCTACGTCCTGGGGGGGCGCAGCGAGGGCCTGCGCACGCACACCCGCGAGCTGCGCAAGCGCATCGACCTGCTGCACCTTAAATCCATCACCGACGGGCTGACCGGGGCCTACTCCCACGCCTACCTCTGGGAGACGCTCTCGGTCGAGCTCGACCGCTGCCGCCGCCAGGGCCTGCCGCTCTCGGTGCTCATGCTCGATATCGACAATTTCAAGCCGATCAACGATACGCACGGCCACCTCTTCGGGGACAGGGTCCTCGTCGAGCTCGTCGAAACGGTGAGCCTCACCGTGCGCCAGCAGGACCTGGTGGGGCGCTACGGGGGAGAGGAGTTCTTCGTCATCATGCCGGGGGCGGACCAGCAGACGGCGGCGCTGGTCGCAGAGCGCGTCCGGCGCGCCGCGGCGCGGCGCTACATCGTCGACGAGAGGGAGCAGGCGGATGACCTCGCCGCCAAGGGGATTCGCATGACGCTCAGCATCGGCGTCTCGACGGCCGGCTACGGGGACGACGCCCGGACATTGATCCGGCACGCGGACGAGAACCTCTACCGCGCCAAGCGCGACGGCAAGAACCGGGTCGCCGTCACCGCGCCCCAGGTCGAGCTCCCGCAGGACCTCCCCCCCGGCACGGCTTGAAGATGGATTAGGAGACAAACTATGCGGACATTCTTCCTCATCATCGCTTCCTGCGTCCTCCTGCTCTGGGCGGCCCCATCCCTGCGGGCGCAGAAGGGCGAAAAATCCGCGTTCGACGAGCTGGACCAAGAGTCGGAGAAGTCAAAGAAGGATAAAAGCCGGAAGATGGCGGAGGACGCCCAGCAGCTTCAGGAACTTAAGAAGAAGGACTTGCGCGAGCTTGGGCGCCGGCAAGGGGAAGACTTCGTCCAGCTCTCGAAGGCGATGGCCGCGCAGTACGATGAGCTGGCCCGGAAGCTGAAGGAGCAGAGGGAGCGGCTGAGGAAGAGCGTGCTTCGGCAGTGGACCGAGTTCCACGAGTCCTCCAACAAGGTGTGGGTGGACTACGGCGACAAAACCGATGCCGTGAGCAAGGTGGATTTCGAGAAAGGAAAGGTGGAGATCGAAGTCCTGGTCCCGGTGGAGGAGGTCTCCCCGCGCAAAGAAAAGACGGCGGCCGTCAGCGAGCTGGGCCCTCAAGAGAAGGAGAAGCTCAAGGCCCTTGCCGAGGAGAAGATCAGCGCGCAGGTCCGGAAGATGCTCTCCGAGAAGGCGGACCCCAAGACCGAGGTGATGAATGACCAGCTCAAGGCTCCGGACGGAAAGGCCGTCACCGATAAGAGCGCTGACCGGTTCGTCAAGGAACGGCTGGCCCCGAAGATGGAGGTGCAGGAGAAGCCGGTCGTGGCCAAGGACGGCAAGCCCCGCATCAAGGTCAGGGTGAAGGTCGATATGGCCCCGGACCACATCCAGACCCGGGCCGCCCGCTACACCCCGCAGGTCGGCGCCGCGGCGAAGAGGTACGGCATGGACCCGGCCCTGATCTACGCGGTGATCCACACCGAGTCGTGGTTCAACCCGAAGGCGAGGTCCAACGCGGGCGCGTTCGGCCTGATGCAGCTCGTGCCGAGGACCGCGGGCATGGAGGCGTACAAGTTCCTAAATAAAGAAGAGAAGCTCCTGACCCCGGAGTACCTCTACGACCCGGACAACAACATCCTGCTGGGCGCGACCTACCTGAACATGCTGCTGACCCGGCACTTCGGCAAGATCAAGAACCCGGACAACCGGCGGCTCGTGAGCGTCGGGGCCTACAACTGCGGGCCGGGATGCATGCGCAAGAGCGTTGTCTCCAAACACGACATGGACGGCTTGAGCGGCGGCGAGGTCCTGAGGCTGATCCGGACCCTCACCCCGAAGGAGACCCAGGAGTACGTCCCGCGCGTCGAGGAGCGGATGGGGCTCTACCGGAAGCTCTAGGGGACGACGCGTCGGCCGCCGAGGTAGCGGCTCTTGTAGTAGCGCTTGCTCAGGTCCGCGACCATGACGCCCTTCGAAGAGGAGGCGTGCATGAATTTCGGGCCGTCCGGGGAGACCAGCATCCCCACATGCGACACGCCGGTGCCCATCGTGTTGAAGAACACCAGGTCCCCTTCGCGCAGCTTATCGAAATCGATCGGGTCCCCGGTCTGCCATTGCTGTTTGCTGACCCTCGGGATGCCGATGCGGTTCTCGCGGTAGACGTTCTGCGTGAACCCTGAGCAATCGATGCCCTTATGGGTGGTGCCGCCCCAGACGTAAGGCGTCCCCAGATACGATCGCGCCGCTTGGTCCAGTCCAGGCCATAGCGTAGACATCGTGATGCCCAGCTCCCGCGGGGTCGGGGGCTGAGGGGGCTTCTTGACGGGAACCGGCGTCACGGGCGGCTTAGGCTGAATCTGCGGCGCGATGGGCGGCTTGGGCGCGGGTTCAGGCGGCAGCGGCGGCTGGGGCTGGACTTCCGGCGCCGCAGGCTCGGCCGGCTTGGCCTCGTAGACGAGCTTCTCCGCGGCGGGCGCGCGAGTGAAGACGCCCTCGTAGGGCGGCAGTTCCGGAGCGGCGTGCGTGCGGGCCAATTGCTTGAAGTAAGCGCTCGCTTTCGCCGTAAGCTGGCCCGGCAGCTGCTTTTTCATCAGCATGTTGCCGAAGAGGTAGACCGCGAAGTCGCGGACGTTGTAGCGGCCCTTCGCCGCTTTCGCCAAGGCCCACTTGAAGCTGTTGAACGTGGCGTCGTCCCAATCGCGCTCCATCGCGTTGCGCACGAGGTCCGCCGCGACCTCGGGGGGCGCCTTGTTGTCGACGAGCTGGCGATAGCCGTTGGCCCAGACGCTGATGCGTTCCCCCGAGATCTTCTTGCGGTAGCCGTAGAGCGCGATGCCCTCCACCACCTCCGCGGGCGCCCCCCGGGAGATCGCCTGGTAGGCCGCGAAAGCGACGTCCGCGATGCGCTCAGGAGGGGTCTGGTCGATCTGCCCCTCGACGATCATACGCAGCACGACCTTGACGCCGTCCGTGCGCTCCGGCTTGACGACGGTGGTGGAGTAGGCGGCGAATCGGGAGCGGACCGCGCTCAGGATGCTGCGGCGCTCTTCCGGGGTGAATCCCTCATCCTTCTGCAGGGCGGCGGAGATGTACTCCGCGACGGTCTGCCGGCCCTGCGCGAAGACGGGCGCGGCCAAAAGCGAGGCGAGGAGAATAACCGAGAGGTGTTTCATAGCGTTTATCTTTCGCGCCGCTTCTCGATTTCCTGCCGCATCTCCTTGTTGAGGTCTTCCATCTCCTGCATCTCCTGCTTGAGGAGATCGTCAATCTGATAGGGCCTCTGGGGGGTGAGGATCGCCGGCTTGGACGCCGGCCGCGCCTCGGGGGGCTTTGTGACCGCCTGCGGCGGCTCGGCTTGCGCCGCGCCGGACCCGGCCGCCGCCCTCTCCGGGAGAGGAGGACGGCTGCCCTGCGAGGACGGCGGCCCCTTGGCCGCCGCCTCGAAGGGGATTCCCTGCTCCCACAGCCAGCGTTTGGCCACGGCGGACTTGAGCGAGAAGTTGATGCTCGTGATGGCCAAGCCGTCCGCGGCCTTGCGGGCCATGGCGGTGTTCACGCCGATCTGGTCTCCGATTAAGTCGAGCAAAGGCCCTCCCGAGTTGCCGCGGTTGATCGAGGCGTCGGTCTGGAACGCGTCCTTACCTTCGACGCCGCCCAGGTCCGCGACCACGGTGCTCACCACCCCCCGGGTGAGGGTCCAGAGCCCTCCCTGTTCTGGGTGACCGATCGCCACCACGGACTCGCCCGGCTCGACCCCATTCGAGTCGCCGAGGGCGATGACAGCTGCGTCCGCCGGCGGCTCCTCAACCTCAAGGGCCGCCAGGTCCAGGGCTCGGTCATAGGCGAGCACCTTGGCCTGGCGCGGCTGGGCCAGGTCTTTCCTGGGGTCGCCCGTGAGGCGGGCCGGCTTGAAGTACACGCGGAGCTGCTCGTAGGGCCGGCCCGACGCGGCGCTGACGGCGACGTGGGCGTTGGTCAGGATCTTGCCCGAGCGGTGGATGAAGCTTCCTGTCCCGATCTCACCGCGGCCTTCCGCGTCCGCGCACATGAGAAGCACGACGCCCGGGGAGGCGGACTTGTAGACCTCCTGCGGCGTGCGCGCGGGTCCGGCGTCCCGAACATCCGGACGGCGTAGTTTCGGGACGTCCAAAACCAACGCATTTCCGATGTTTTGGACGGGTCGGGACGCGGCCGACGCCAGCTCCTCGTACTTGGAGCCCATCTCGTAGTGGATGGCCGCTTCCCGCTCCGGGCTTATCTCGGCGCCGGCCAGCTCGGTCTGCAGGCCGTCGAGCAAGCCGTAGAACTCGCCGGCCCGGCCCGCCAACACGCTGTCTGCGTGGCGGTCGCGCGGCGTCGGCTTGTCGGGCCTGCGGGGCCGGGCGGGCGGGGGTGTCGGCTGGGCGGGTGTCGGCTGGCTTGAAGCGCCGTGGCGGCGCTGATTCTTGTAAACCAGGTAGCCGATGCCGCCCAGGGCCGCCATGCCGAAGAGGTTGGCGGCCCAACCGGTCTCTTGAAGGTTTTCCGGATTGAGGACGAGCGATTGCGCCCCGTTGCCGGCGACGCGCTGGTAGGCCTGGGAATAGTCGGCCCCGGCCTCCTCAGGCGCCCGCCGGGACGCCTGCCGGTACTCGAGCGCCGCCAGCGTCATATAGGATGATTTCAGGAGCGCTCCCCGGGAGGCCAGTTCAGGACGCTGGGCCGTCTTCGCTGAGGCCTGCACAAGCGCCGCATTGTAGTCGTCGTCCGATACGGACTCGAGCATCTGCGCAAGCTGCTTGAGCCGCGCCTCCTTCTTGGCGGCCAAGGCGTCCTGCGACTCCGGCTCCACCGCGGCCGCGGCAAGCTGCTCGTAGGCGGCGCCCGCCTGATAATGGAGGTCAGCCTCCTCCTCGGGGCTCAATCCCGGCTGGGAAAGCCGCTCGTCGAGCTCGTCGACGGCCGCCCCCAGGCGGGCGGTCTTCGAGACGGGTCCCAACTCGCGGCCTATGAGAAGGGGGGCGCCCATGAACCAGTAGTTCAACGCCGCGCTGCCGAGCCACTTGAGCGCGGTCATGGCCCAACCGGTCTCCTGCATGGTTTCCGGGTTGATGCCGACGGCTTGCGCGTCGCGCTCGCTCAGGCGCCGGTAGGCCTGCGAGTATTTCGGGCCGGCCTGGTCCCCCGCCCGCCGGGCAGCCTGGTTGTACTCGATCGCGGCCAGCGTCGTGCACACCGACTTCAGCGCCGCGGGGCGCGAGGCCAGCTGCGGACTGCGCGCGTCGCCCGGCGGCAGCTGAGCGAGGGCCTTGCGGTAGTCCTCGTCCGTCATATAAAGGAGCAGCTTGACGAGTTGCTTGAGGGCGCTCTGCTTGTCCATGGGAGCCTGCGCCTGGGCGGCCGCGGGCGGCGAATCGGCATCCTGGGCCCGGAGCAGCGGGAGAGTCGGCGGCAGCTGCAACGCCGCGGCCAGCAAGCCCGCCATCAGCGCGCGGAACTCCGAGCGGCGGCGGAACCAGACCCTCGACCATACGAACGCAAGCGGGATTTTCAACATGGCGCTGCCCTCCCCAAAAGGCGTCAGGACGCCGCCTGACACCCAATATATTCCCTTAATACAGTCTTGTCAATTCGCCCTTTCCTCTCTCCCATGGAAATGATATCGTTGCCGTATGCCCGACAACGGCAACCAGCCCGCCACCAAGGCCGATGTTCATGCTGTCCGCAACGAGCTCAAGGCCGTCCACGGCGAGCTCAAGGCCGAAATCCAGAAGGTGGCCGCAGATGTCTCCAAGGTGGCCATGGAGCTAGCGCGCACCCAGGGCCGGATGGAGACGATGGAAGACCGCTTGGGCTGCCTCATCAGCGACGGCAACCGCAAGGTGATGAAGATGGTCGGGGATTTCGCAGCGGACGCGCAGAAGATCGACCGCCGCCATCTCATCACCAGCCACCGGGTTGATGAGTTGGAAAAACGCGTGAAGGTCCTGGAATCGTCCCGCCCGACGGCGCGATAACCAAGGCCATCCTCGGCTCGATGGAGTTCAAGGGCGCGTCTCAGGCCCCCCCTCCGCGAAAGGCGTAGCCCAGCCCAGCAGCCTTGACAAATCGCACCATCTGGCTAAACTAATGGTGTGCGGCCCGGTTCGCAGGCGGCAGACAGGCCCTTAGAAGTCTACCATGCGGCGCACCGCGTTATTACTGAACAACCCAACGGAGGAACGCGAGATGAGTCCCAAATTCCTTGGCATCGAACGGGAAGCGGTTCGCCTGCCGGAAAAGGATCGAGAAGTTCTCGCCGAACGGCTTATGCAGAGCTTGAAACGCACGTCGTTGACCCAGGTCGAAGAAGCCTGGGTGAAGGAAGCGGAGCGCCGGTTCTCGGCCTGGCGGAGCGGAGATCGGGAGGGTGTTCCTGCTGCGCGGGCGTTCAAACAGATTCGCAAGGATCTCGGCTGGTGAAGCTGCTCTTTGACCCGGAAGCCCTGCTGGAAGCACAGAATGCGGCCATGTTTTACGAGGACAGCCAGTCGGGCTTGGGGAAAGCGTTCTTGGCCAGCGTCGAAGCGGCAACCGAAGAGATTGCCCGGCATCCGCTGATGTGGCGACGGATCAAAGGACGGTTTCGGCGGTATCTTGTTCAGCGGTTTCCCTACGGCCTGTTGTGGACGTTTGATACAATCGGCGCCGGCGATGGAGAGGACGATGAAGCTGCTGCTCAAGCTCGCCGCGCTCTTGCTGGCGCTGTTTGTGATCGGGATCATCGCGGGGACCCTGGCCGTGAAGAAGTACCTGCCTCCGGAGAAGGTGCGCTCCCTGGTCGTCGCCAACGCCCAGAAGGCCCTCGGGCGGGATGTCCGGCTCGGGGACGTTTCCCTGAACATCTTCCGCGGATTGAAGCTCGAAGGTCTGGAGGTCTCGGAGCGCCCGGATTTCAAGGCGGGCAAGTTCGCGAGCGCGGAGTCCTTCAGCCTCAAGATCCAGTGGCGCCCCCTGCTGAGGAAGAAGGTCGTAGCTGAGCGCATCGTTCTCTCAGGGTTGCGCGTCAGCGTCCGCAAAGAGGCCGATGGGCGCTTCAATTTTTCAGATATGTCCGGCCCTCAGCCCAAAGCCCAGCCTGCGGCGGCCTCTGCGGCGGGCCTGCCGATCGAGCTCAACGTCCGGCGGACCTCTGTCTCGGACGGCCGGATCGTCTACACGGACGCGGCTTCCAGCTCCGCGTGGACCCTCTCCGGCATCAATGCGAAGATCACGGACTTCAGCATCGAGAGGCCATTCGAGGCCGAGATGGGCCTGAAGGTGGAGGGGCGCCTGGGCGAGCGGCCGGTCTCCGCGACCCTGTCCTACGACGGGAAGATCGACCTCGCCAAGCAGGACCTGGACAAGATGTCGGCCGAGATCAAGCGGCTGGAGCTCGAGGCCTTCGGGCTCAGCGTGAAGGCTTCGGGCTCAATCAAAGGGGCCTCCTCTCCCGCGCTCGACCTGAAGGCCGAAATTTTCGCGGACCATTCCGCGCCTGCCGCGCACATGGAAACGAAGTTCCGCATCGAGGGCGAAGACCTGCGCCTGGAGACGATGCGGGTGAAACTCGGCGGCAGCGAGCTGGAGGCCGGCGGGAAGGTCGCGGGCCTGCGGTCCGCCTCCCCCCGGCTGGACCTGCTCCTCAAATGCCGCTCGTTCGTCCTCGAGGAGTTGGCTCAGCTCACCCCGCGGACGCGGGAGCTGGGCCTGGCCGGCAGCGGGTTCTTCGCCGTGGCCGTCAAGGGCCCGGCGAGCAAGCCCGTGCTCGCCGGCAAGCTGCTGTTCAAAGGCCTCGGCGCGGCGGTGTCGGGCCTCAAGCTCTCCGATTTCACCGGCACCGCGACGTTCGATGAGAACCGCATCGACATCCAGAACCTCAAAGGCAAGGTCGCCGACGGCAAGCTGTCCATGGCTCTGACGGTCAAGGACTACGCGAAGAGCCCCTATGTGGACATCGAGGCCAGTTTGACCCGTTTCGACTTGGAGGGTTTCCTCGCCGCGAAGGCGGCCCTCTCCGGCTCGACGGGGACACAGAAGGCCGTCGCCCCCGAGCCGGACTCCAAGCCCCCGCCGGTCAGCGCCAAGGGGAAGTTCAACGTAGCCGCATTGACCCACTCCAACATCGTTGCCAACGATACGCGGCTGACCTGGGAGCTGAGCGGGATCACCCCGGACATGAAGAGCCTCTCCGGCTGGGCGAAGCTGAACGTCGGCAACGGCAAGCTGGAGAACCTGGGCAAGATCGCGACCCAATCGAAGATCGTCAAGGTCATGGTCTTCCCGCTGATGGTGGTCCAGAGGATCGGCAAGATCGGCGGCTTCCAGCTCTTCCCGGACTTCAACAACGTCGCTTTCCGCGAGATCGCCGGGGACTACGAGTTCAAGAACGGGCTCATGACCCTGCGCGAATCCAGGCTCGACAGCGACGCGGCCAATGTGAAAGCCGAGGGCACGATCGACCTGAGCGCCGAGAAGCTGGACCTGCTCGTGAGCGCCCAGGTGGGGCGCCTCGCGCCGATGGAGGTCGAGGTGAAGGGGACTTTCGCCGCGCCTCAGGCCAAGCCCAGGATCGGCAAGTTCATCGCCGAGCCCGCCAAGCGGCTCTTCCAGCGCCTGATCCAGCCGCGTTAATAGCCCGCATGGCCCTTTGGAACTGTTTTAAAGCATGATGGGCCCAAGCCGCTGTAGGCCTTTTTTTCCCGACTTTTTGACCTGCGGACTCATGCGATTTTTTGGGGTTGGATTACACTTTATATTAAGGTGCATGTATTCCAAAGCAGGTACGGGTTCCGATTTGTCGACCAATTCGCCTTGCTTGAACACCGCAACCCTGCAAAACGGCCTGCCCAGGTCGCTATTGTCGAAGACGTAGACGAACGGAAGTTGGAGGATGGCGGCCTTGAGATTCGCCATCGTGCGCGGGTAGCGCGATTTCAGCTTCTCCGTCGGAACGTCGTGACCGCCTTGAGATACGCGCATAGCGACGCGCTCCTCGCAGAGTCCGGGTCCGGCAAGGCCGATAAAGCACAACAGGACGGCGTATCCGGAGCGGGCGGCTTCTTTCAGGAACTCAAGCTTCTCGCCTGCGGGATCTGAGAAAACCGTCTCGAAAGCAAAGCTCTCCCGTTGTTTCATGAGCGCGCGCCGCAGGGCGTCGGCCAGCTTCGCGGCGGCATAAGCGTCCATCTCCAGTTCATGGGCGAGGGCGTCGGCTTCAACGCATCTCAGGCCGGCGTACTTGATGTGGGCGTGATAGAAAGAGGTCTTGCCCGCGCCGTTTGGGCCCGCAATGGCAACGATGATCGGCCGTTGGTCCAGCTCGGAGAGTTCCTTCAATGTGCTGGAGTGAATTGACGATTGATGAATCGGCCTTCAGTGCGCTTGCCGTCAGCTTCAATCCGCACCAAGATTCCGGGCCTATTCGGCGCCGGTTCATAATGTGGAAACGGCAGGCTATTCAAGTAATCAATCACTCTGCGCCGGCCTTCTTCGCAGTCCACCGATTCCAGGCAAGCGGACAGGGGTTTGACAAGGCCCGCCCGCCGGAGCGCCAGCACTTGAACTCCCTGCAGCAAAGGCTCGAGCGCCTCCCCCAAATGCGCCCAGAATTCTATCTGACCGGCAATTGATCTATCGTCGATTTCACTGATGAGCCGGGCTTCTAGAATCAATTCATCCGAAATCCTGACGGGCTGTCCCATACCACTATTGTAGCAGATTGCTACAAATTGTCAATACCCTTTTTGGGAAGCCCGGGCCTTGGCCGGTTTCGGGGGCTTGCGGTACATCCCTTTGAGCCAGAAGTCGAGCTCGTGCTTGAGCTTTCCCTTGATCTCGGCCGATCTGATGTCCTTCTCCTCGGCCTTGCCTGAGCCTGCGATAACTTCGCCTTTCTCATCGAGCCGGCCGCGGATGAGTAGCGCCTTCTCCAAGGCTCCCTTGGGAGTGAGACGGAAATAATAGGTTTCTCTCTTGAGGTTCGCCAGGTCCTCCTTGGCGGCCATCAGGACCACGCATAGGGGTTTGGGCTTGGCCGCGGATGGGTCCAGGACCAGCTCGATGGTGTGGGAAATGGCGTCCGTGACTTCGTCAGCGCGAAATCCGCCGGCTTTCTCCGGCGCCCCGGCAGGGACGTCCAGGAGCTTGGCTCGCTTCGAGTCCATTGTGCCGGCGTTCCCGGCTCTCAGCAATTTTTGGACAAGAACCTCCAGGGTCATCGCTGCCGCGCGTTTGCCTTGGGTTCTCTTGGCGGGAGGATTCTGCGATGCCGCGACATCCATCGTCAAGACGAGATTCGCGGCCAATAAAAGCAGAGGGAAATTCATAATCCGTCCTCCTCGGCGGGGCCTGAGCTATTTCGTGCTACTGGTTCTCGAAGTACGCGGTGATCGCTTCGCTGATGCGCTTGGAGACCTTCTTCGCCAGGGAGCTGAGGCTGCGCCTCGCCGCTTCCTCGTAGTTGGCTGAGGCCTGCCGGTCGGACTCCTCGAATTGCAGGAAGGTCTTGGAGGTCTTCGCGTCCTTGAGGGTCAGGGTCGCCGTGCTCCGCGCCCACTTCCAATCGCCCTTGCCTTGCTCCAGCTGCTCGGCAGCGGAGATCCCTTCGATGAGGATGTCGGCGCCATCCGCTTTCCCCTTGCGGGCCTCCAGCCCGAAGCCGGCGAGGCCTTGGACGATCCCGGTCTCGACCTGCGTGGAGCCGGAGCCCTCGACATCGACGTTCACGTTGAGAGCCGCGAGGGCCTTGGCGGCTTGGGGCTTGACCTGGGCCTCGTCGATAGGGGCGTTCAGGCCCTTGCCTGAGGCGTCGACCACGCGGAGCTCGCCGTTGAGCTCACCGCGCGCTTTCAAGAGGGCCTGGAGCTTCATCGCGGCCTTGACCCTGGGCAGGCGGCCATCGGCTTCATCGAGGCTCTTCTTCCACTGCTCGATCTGCTTGTCGAAGTCCGAGATCTTCTCCCGCAGGATGTTCGCGCCCTTGGCGCGGTCGAGGACTGCCAGGGCGTAGGTCCGTGCCGCGGCGTCGTCGCGCCAGGTCTCGGCGATGCTGACGTCCTCGAGAATCTTCTTCGAGGCGGTCTGCACGTTCTGGGAGATCTCCTGGGAGAAGCTCCTCTCGGGCTTCCCCCCTTTCTCCGAGGTCGCTTCGGATTCATGCACGGTGGTCATGACCGTCACCGCGGAGGAGAAGACGCGCGAAACCTCGCCCCGCGCGCGGCCCTCGGCGGTCGTCCGGTCGTCTCCCATGCCCACGCCGGTCAGATACTGCTCCCGCGGGTACTCCATGCTCTGTCCGTCCACCCAGTCCGGCTTGGGGCTGCGGGCGTCGCGGGCGCTGCGGGGGTTGGAGCCGGCGCAGGCCATGGGAGCCAGCGCTAGAAAGAGGGCTGCGGCGATGTCCTTGGTCATTGTGCCGTCCTGAACGCGAGATAGGTCCGTCTTCCCTTCTTGACCGAGACGTCCTTGAAGACGTGGGTCGAGACGACCGCGCCCGCCGCGTCCTTGAACACGACGGTCACCTCATGGGTCCCCGGCGCCGCGCGCAGGCGCGCCATCCGGATCTGCGCCGGGACCGTGGTCCAGCCGCGGGTGTCCGCCACCTCGGTCGCAGCCGCCACGGCGTTCGTGGCGCGCGAGGTCAGGTCGGCCAGCCACTTCCCCCCCGTGGAGGTGTTCTTCCGGGCCTCTTTTTCCACCAGCTTGGCGAGCAGGAACTTGGTCGTGGCCCGGGCGATGGCTCGGGTCTTGACGACGAGATTCCTGTCCTTGAGGTCGGCGATTGCGATGGCGGTGATGTCCTCCATGAGCAGGGTCTGGGCGGACTTATCGCCGGCCTGCACCTCGGATGCCGCGATCCTGAAGGAGTCCTGGACGTATTCCGGGTACGCGACGCTCACGCTGTTGCCTGCGATGCCCGCGGCCAGGGCGTTCTTGACCCGCTGGGAGGCGGCTTTGTCCTCCGTGTCCGCCTTGGTGGAGTGGACGGCCGCCAGAGCGTCCTTCCAGGCGACCTGGAAGGTCTTCGATATCTTCCTCGGGCCGACTCCGTTGCAGTGGATGAAGACGATCTCGCCGGCGTCCTCCGTCTCGAACCAGGAGAGGCCGAACCGCGGGGCGGGTGTCCCGTATTTCGAGGCGTACCATTGATAGGCCTTCAGCGCCGCGCTGCGCGAGACGCGGGCGTCGTCCAGCTTTCCGGCGTCCTCATAGAGCAGGCTGTCCAGGTACCGGGCGAACGCGTCGTCCTTGTAGACGTTCTTCCCCCCGCGGCGGCGGTTGATCTCGTCGAGGAAGACCTCGACCTTGCGCGCCTCGACTAAGGCCTCGTCCGGCTGGCCCAGGAGCACGTAGTTGAGGGCCCGGAAGACGTTGGTCAGGGCCCTCTCGAAGACCTCTCCCGAGTACTCCTGCGTGGTGTCGTTGATGACCAGGGTTCCGGCCGCCTGGGTCACGCTCTTGGTGTAGAGCTCCTCCATGCGCCTCTCGGCCGCGTCGAAATGCTCGTCGCTTTCCTTGTACTTGCCGGCGTCGTGGAGCACGACGCCGATGTCGAGGTGGTAGAGGACCGCGTTGTGCTTGCCGTACTCAACCTCCTTGGCTCCTTCAATGTAGGCGGCCGCATTGGGAAGATTGCCGGCTGCGAGCATCTCGTTCATGCTCTTCTTGGCCGCGATGGACGGCCCCCCGCAGGCCGAGAGCGCCAGGGAGATGAAGCCGGCGAAGAGGGTGAAAAGAGAGCGGCGGCGCAAGGCCATGCGATCATCCCCAGCCATAGCCGCCGCCGCTCCTTGTTCCTACCAGGAGACCTTCGATCGAGAGATCAGCTTCTTGATCTTCTTCTGTCCGTTCCAGGCGATCCGGTTCGACTGCATGTCCATGAGCTTGAGGTTCACCTGGTAGAACATGATCGCCTTCCCGCCTTCCTTGTCTTGGATGGTGTTGATGGCGCCGCTCAGCATGAAGTCGGCGCCGGTCTCCTGCCCGTGCGCCTTGCGGGTTTCCTCGGAGGCGTTGGTGTCCTGGTCGAGACGCTCGTCGCGCACGTCGCCGCGCTCGCTCTTCGAGGCGACGAACTCCACCTTGCCCGAGTTGATGAGCGAGCGCTGGAGGTCCTCGACGAAGGTGTCCACGTTGATGTGCTCGTGGCTCTGGTTGCGCACCGCGCCCACGATGACGGTGGGCGCCTTGCCCTTGTCGGAGGAGGCCTTGGCCAGCCATGGGCGGGAGAGGCAATCCTGGATCATCTCCTCCGCCGTCTGGCGGGAATCGGTGTCGTTCCAATTCCCGCTGATGTCCTTGACCGTGCCGGGGTCCATGCGCTGGACCTGGGTGCCGGCGCAGCCGGCGAATGCCAGGAGGAACAGCGCCGCACCCCACGGGACCATGAATCCCCTGTTCATCATGATGAGACCCTCGCAGCCCGAAGCTTAGCCTAGTGCTTGCTTTCTTCGCTCTGCAGCTCGTCGAAGGCCTTCTCGGCGTTCGTGCGAACGAAGTCGCGGACCTTGCTGTCGAGATCCTTGGCCTCGTCGAGGGACTTCTTCACGGCGTTCATGTCGAGCTTGCACAAGGCGTACATGGTGCCGTCGTTGTCGCGGAAGTGGTCGGTGATCTCCGCGCCGTGCAGGGTGAATTTGGCGAAGGATTTCATCGACGCCTCGATGTGCTGTTCGTCGCTCGACTTGCTCGGGTCCCCGGCCATGGTGGTGGCCATGTAGGACTTGGTCAGCGACGCTACGTAGCGGTTCATGGTTTCGGCGATCTTGGCACAGGCGCGGGCCTCTGAGCCGGTGCGCGCCATCTCCGGGATCTTTGTTCCCGTGACGCTGCCGACGCCGTAGAAGACGGATCCGGTGCCTGCGTCCTTAAACGCGCCGCTTCCCTTGTTCACCCAATCCGGCGCCGTCACGACCGGCGGGGTGACGACGGTCTTCGCGCCGCCGCCGCAGCCCGTCAAAGCGGCCAGTGCGAACAGGCAAAGCACGGCCTTTCCGAATGCGGCTTGCTTCTGTGTCATGAACTACCTCCAGTAGGTGCGCTCTTCCACGATGTCGCGGACCCGGGATGCAGTTTAACAGCTATGCAGATTACCTGTCAAGAGTCGCGCTCCGCTCGAAGCGCTCCTGGTTTTTCATCCCCCAGCGGGAGGCCGGCACGGCCCTGCGGATGAAGGCGTCCGCTGCCTCGGCCCGCTTCCTGTAGTCCATCCGGGAGAACGGGTTCTCCGTCTCCATGGTCCGGGCGGCCGCGACCGCTTCGCCGACGCGCGCGATCATCCGGGGCAGCGCAGCAGGGTCGTAGCCCGCGCGGGAAAGGATCAAGGCCGCCCCGGCGTCCGCCTCCTCCTCGTATTCCTGAAGGCGCGGCTTGTGCACGCTCTCGTAGGCCCCCTGGGCCCAATCCTCCAGCTCCTCCGCCGCCTCATCCGGCGCGTCCCCGGCCATGGCGTCGAGCTCGGAGGCCGCCCGCTCCGCCTTCAGCTGGATGTCGCGGACCTTCAGCTCCTTCAAGCCGTGCCTCAAGACGATGTGCGTCATCTCGTGCGCGATCACCGCGGCGAGCTCCGCTTCGTCCCGGCAGGCCGAGATGACGCCTTCAGCAAGGAAGATCGCGCCTCCCGGGACGGCCACTGCGTTGACTTCTTTGGATTTCATGACATAGACTTTGAAAGGATAATCGTAGGCTCCTGAGGCTTCCGCCAGAGAGGTCGCCAGAAGGTTGAGGTAGCGCAGGAGGGAGCGCTTCTCGTTTAAGCCGCGGGCAGCCACGCGGGCCGCAATGCCCAGCCCGATCCCTTCCTCCTGCAGGGTGACCTCGTAATCGGCCAGGAGCTTTTCGTCTGAGGCCCCAGGCTCGGGAAGCTGCGCCGGCCCTTGGAACTCGCGGTATTGCGCGGGCGTGAAGAAGGGAGGCTTGAGCTTCGCGAGCTTGTCGAGCGCGGAGGCCTTGGCCCTTCCGTAGCGCGTGGCGAAGCCGCGCACGGCCGCGGCCACGCTGGCCGGCGAAGCGCTCGAAGCGGAGCCGCTCAAGTCCAGGTTCATCATTGATTGCCCGGCGCCCTTTGCGACGAGGCAGTTCTTGGCGATCCAGGCGCTCCGCTTCTTGGAGCCCTCCAGCTTGAAGTTCACCCATCCTCCCTGGACATTTATCACGGGGACGCTCGCGCCCTTGGGCAGGACGGATACGAGCGGGTAGTAGTTGCCCGGGCCTTCGCGGGCCTCGTTCTTGACGCGTTTGGTGAACTGCTGCCCGGTGTCCGCGGCCCAGGCGGCGCAAGCGCAGCACAGCAAGGCGCTCAGCGCCAGTGCTGCGACCGGGCCATAACGCCCTTTTTGGAGGCCCGAGATTGAGGAGAGCGCTAGGCGCGAGGAGCGAGGATAGCTTGAGCTATGTGAGGCGGGCCGCGCGCTTTCGGGCTGCGCCTTCGCGCCGCTCGTCCCAAACATCCAAAGTCTGTTGGTTTGGGACGTCCCGAACCT